>DATIYQ010000050.1:0-6628 GCA_035517515.1 Binatia bacterium | reverse complement strand
AAGCCTTGCAACTGGTGCTGCTGGGCGTGGCCTTGGGAATTCCCTGCGCCCTGGCCCTCAGCCGGCTGATCTCCGGAATGCTGTTTGGGGTGACTCCGGCCGATCCCGTCACCCTCGCCGCCGCGGTGCTTTTGTTGCTCGCCGCCGCGCTGGCCGCGGGCTATCTCCCCGCGCGCCGCGCCGCGGGAATCGACCCCATCGTGGCCCTGCGCGCGGAATAGTCCAACAGTTTGTATATTACTTAACAATTATAGTATGGACATGCTATGGGCGCAGGGCGCCGGGCGGAAAGGCGGCCTCGGAGCGGCTGCCGCCGCGGATCAGCCCTTCGATTTCCTCGAGCGTGCCGATATGCCCGCGCGCCCCGGAGGCCGTGCAATTCAGCGCCGCGGCCGCGCAGCTGAACTCCAGTTGCCGCTCCAGCGGCCATCCCCGCAGGAGCGCGTACAGAAACGCTCCATGGAATATATCGCCCGCGCCGGTCGAGTCCCGCACATCCACTTTGAATCCTGGGCAGTAATGAAAATCCGCGCCGTCCCACGCCAGCACCCCATCCGCCCCCAGCGTCGCCGCCGTCAGCCGGAACCGGTAGCGCTTGTGGAGCAGGGGAAGGGAATTGCGCAGGTCGGATTCGCCGGTCAGCCGCTCCGGAAACTGCCGCGAGCCAATCATGTAATCCACGTTCGGCAGCATCGACTCCACCCCCGGATACACCGAATCCAGATCCGCAGTCACCGGGATTCCCGCCAGCCGCGCCCAGCGCGCCGCCGTGCCCGCGGCCCCGGTGTCGTGGCCGTCCACGTGGAGCACCCTGGACTGTGTGATCCACTCCGGCCGCAGGTCCTCGGACCGCAAGGTGATGGCATGGTCCCGTTTCCACAGGATGGTGCGTTCTCCCGAGTCCTCATCCACCACAATGTAGGCCACCTGGCTGGCCGCATCTGCCACCCGAATCAACTGCGCTTCCACTCCCTCCTCCGCGAACAGGTGCTCTTGCAGCCGCCCCGCGTCGTCTCCCCCGATTTTCCCCACGTATCGCGTGGTCAGCCCCCAGCGCCGGCAGGCCACCACCGCGCTGGCCACCTGCCCCCCGGGCAGCACTTCCACACTGGTAATTTCAACTTTTGCATTCGCTTCGGGAAAATGCGGCACGCGGATGACCGTGTCCGTGGCGTTCAATCCCACGCCGACCACGTCCACTGTGGCAGGAAGCGAAGACATGTGCCCACTACTCTAGAGTAGGCACAAAAAAGTGCAAGCGTTGCAGGTAGGACAGGCTTTTAGCCTGTCCGCGCCGTGGCCACCTCACCCCCAGGTGGGACAGGCTTTCAGCCTGTCCTCCGTCCTCGCGATCGCGCTCGAGGTGGGACAGGCTTTTAGCCTGTCCCCCGTCCGCTGATCTCACCCCAATCACCCTGTTCCCTCCAAGCCGCCCCAGCCAACCCCGACCGCCCCTTTTCTCGAAATCCGCGAAATTTGCGGCCCGCCTCCCAGCAACCGAATTGCGCCCCGGTCTGGGCTGTGGTAGGTACAATGGATTCTGCGCGCTGCGCCGCGCGCGAGCCAGAGAATGCCGCTCCGTGACTCCGAGGCCATCGTTCTGCGTACCTATCCGTTGGGCGATGCCGACCGCCTGGTCAGCCTGTTCACACGGGCCCACGGCCGTTTGAAGGGCGTGGCTCAGGGCGCCCGGCGTCCCAAAAGCCGTTTCGGCGCCACCCTCGAGCCCCTCACCCACCTGCGCGTCTGGTTCTACGAACGCGAGACGCGCGAACTGGTCCGCATCCGCCAGTGCGAGCTGGTCGAGTCCTTCCTCGATGTGCAGCAGGATTATCGCGCCGGCCTGGCCCTCGCGCTCATGGCGGAAATTACCGAGGCGGTCATCCCCGAACGGGAAGCCCAGGATTCCGCCTTCCGCCTGCTCCTGCACGTGGCCCACAATTTGAAGCAAAATCCGGGTGGCCTGGCGGATCTTTCTCTGGCCTACTTCCTGGTCTGGACCATGCGCCTGGCAGGCTGGCTCCCCGATCTGGACCGCTGCGCCGGGTGCGGCCGGGACACCAGTGCCCAGACCGTCTATTGGTCCACCTCCGTGCCCGGGCTGCATTGCGCGAAGTGCCGGCGACTGGGCATGAAGTCCCTGGCCCCGGAAACCACGGCCGCGGCGCGCCGCATGCTCGGCGGTCCCATCGGCCAAATTGCCGCGGAGTCGAATCCGCACCAGGTAACTCCGGAATTCGTAGGGTACTTTCTGGATCTGATCGAATACTATGCCGAGCGCCGCCTCTCCGCCCGGCGCATGTTCGAGGAAACACGGTAGGACAGGCTTTCAGTAGGACAGGCATGCAGCCTGAGGTAGGCAGGCATTCGGCCTGGCGTGGGACAGGCATTCCTGCCTGTCTCCCTTGGTTCTTCGGCACGACGCCGCAAGCTGGAACACGCGGCGAGTAGTAGGACAGGCTTTCAACCTGTCCCCCGGAGCCAGCATGACTCGAGCAGCTCAAAAGCCGGCAACCTTTCAAGACCTCATCCTTCGCCTCCAGCAATTCTGGAGCGCGCGCGGCTGCCTGATCCAGCAGCCCTACGATGTCGAGGTCGGTGCCGGCACCATGCATCCCGAAACATTTTTGCGCGTCCTCGGACCCGAACCGCATCGCGTCGCCTACGTCCAGCCCAGCCGCAGGCCCGCAGACGGGCGCTACGGCGATAACCCCAACCGCCTCTATAAGCACACGCAACTTCAAGTAATTCTTAAACCCTCTCCCGCGGATTCTCAGGAGCTCTACCTGCAAAGCCTGGAGGCCATTGGCATTCCCCTGCGCGAGCACGACCTGCGCTTCGAAGAAGACAATTGGGAATCGCCCACCCTCGGCGCCTGGGGTATCGGCTGGCAGGTCTTGCTGGACGGATTGGAAATCACCCAGTTCACCTATTTCCAGCAGTGCGGCGGCCTGGATCTGGATCCCGTTTCCGTCGAGCTCACCTACGGGCTCGAGCGCATCGCCGCTTTCCTCCAGGGAGTCGAAAGTGTCTACGACCTGCGCTGGTCCGCGGACCGCAGTTACCGCGAAGTGCGCTGGGCGGAGGAGCAGCAATTCTCCGCGTACAGTTTTGACCTGGCCAGCCCCGAGCGCACCCGCCAGCAATTCAACCTGGCTGAGGCCGAGGCCAGGACGCTCCTCGATGGCTACGACGCGCGGCCCGAAATGGAGCGCCCGCGCTTCCCGGTCCTCGCCGCCTATGACCTCTGCCTGAAGTGTTCCCACCTGTTCAACCTGCTCGATTCTCGCGGAGTCATCTCCGTCACCGAACGCGCCGAACTCATCGGCCGCGTTCGCCAGTTGGCCTGCCGCGTGGCCGCCGATTATGCGGAGCAGATTCGCTTCCGCGCCGGAGCCTCGGCATGAGCCCGCGCTCGAAGCCCCGCCCGCGCCGCGCCGCGCACCGGCCCGCGAGCGCTGCAACCCGCCCCGCGGACCACGCCGAATTTTTGCTCGAGCTCGGTTGCGAAGAAATTCCCGCGGACATGATTCCGCGCGCCTGCGAAGAATTGAAAGCTTCACTTGAGAAACACCTGGCGGCGGCTGCGCTCTCCGATGGCGCGGTAGTGGAAGCGTTTGGCGGCCCGCGCCGGCTCGCCGCGGTCATTCGCAACCTGCCGCTGAAGCAGCAGGATGTCGTGCGGGAAGTGACCGGCCCATCCAAAGCCGCGGCCTATGACGCACAGGGTCTGCCCACCCAGGCCGCCGCTGGATTTGCCGCCGGAAAGGGCGTGCGCGTCGAAGACCTCTTCGTGGTCAAGCTCCCCAAGGGAGAATTCGCGGCTGCCCGCCAGCTCACCCGCGGGCGCCCCACCGCTGAAGTGTTGCGCGAAATCGCCCCGCGCTCCCTCGCCGAAATCGCCTGGCCGAAAACCATGCGCTGGCCTGCGCCCGGAAATCCGCGCTTCATCCGCCCGGTGCGCTGGCTCGTCGCGCTCTTTGCCGGGCGCGTGGTTCCCTTCGAGTTTGCCGGTGTGCGCAGCGGAAGCCATACCCAGGGCCACCGCTTCCTGGGCCGCCGCTCCATCCCCGTCACCAATTCCGCGGACTATCAGTCCCGGCTGCGGCGCAATTTTGTTCTCGTGAATCCCACCGAACGGCGGCAGAAAATCCAGAAGGAACTCGAGGCCCTGGCCGCCGCTCATGCCCTGCGCGTGCATGCCGATGAAGCCCTGCTCGATAAGGTCAGCTACCTCAACGAATTTCCCGCCGTCATCCCCGGCGGCTTCGATCCCTCCTTTCTCGAGTTGCCGCAGGAAATCCTGATTACTGTCATGCGCGACCACCAGAAATATTTCGCCGTGGAGACGCCCGGCAGGGAACTCGCCCCGCACTTCCTCGCCGTCATCAACTCAGACCGCGACCGCCGCGGGCAGATGCGCGCCGGACACGAGCGCGTCTTGCGCGCGCGCTTTGCCGACGCGAGATTTTTTTGGGCCGCCGACCAGGTGAAATGTCGGCTCGCCGACAACGTTCCCAAACTCGCTGCCGTCACCTACGAGACGCGCCTGGGCAGTTACGCGCAAAAAATCGACCGCATGCGCGGCGTGGCCCGCGCTCTCGCCCTCGACCTCGTTCCCGCGCTCAGCCAGGCGGAGCAGTTCACCCCCAGGGGCGTTCCCCTCGATCGCGTCTCCATCGAACTCAATCTCGACGTCGTCGACCGCGCCGCCCTCCTCTCCAAGTGCGACCTGGTCACCGAAATGGTTCACGAGTTCCCCGAACTCCAGGGAATCGTCGGCGGGCTCTACGCCCGCGCCCAGGGCGAATCGGAAGAAGTCGCCGTGGCCATTTACGATCACTACCGTCCCGCCGGCCTCGAGGATGCCCTGCCGCGCAACCTCACCGGATGCGTCGTCGCCCTCGCCGACAAGCTGGACGCGCTCGCCGGCTGTTTCGCCGTCGGTAAAATTCCCTCCGGGTCCAGCGATCCCTTCGCGCTGCGCCGCGCCGCCGCGGGCGTGGTGCGCATCCTCGTCGAGCGACGCTTGCCCCTCTCCGTCCTGCGTGCCGTCGAGGCGGCCACCGCCATGCTCGCCGTCCACAACTCGCGCATCGCTCGCCCCGCCGGCCTCGAGGCCCGCGTCGCGGAATTCGTGGCCGATCGCGCCCGCTTCTATTTCCAGGAACGCCGCGGCTACGCCGCCGATGAGGTCAAGGCGGCCATGGCCCCCGGCTGGGACGATCTCGCCGATCTCGCCGACCGCGTCGAAGCCCTGCGCCGCATCCGCGTGACCGAAAATTTTCCGCCCCTGGCCGCTGCCTTCAAACGCATCCGCAACATCCTGGAAAAATCGGCGGCCGAAGAAGCCATCCCGGAGGCGCCAGACCCAGCCCGCTTCGCGGCGGAAGAGGAGCGCGCCCTCCACGCCGCGGCCGAGGCTGCCGTGGCCGACGTGGCCCGGCTCAAACCGGCGCGCAAATACCAGCAGGCCCTCGAACGCATCGCCGCCCTCCGGCCCGTGGTGGATCGCTTCTTCGACAAGGTAATGGTCATGGCCGAGGATCGCGCCGTGCGCGCCAACCGCCTGGCGCTGCTGCGCAATCTCCTCCTGGAGTTCTCGGTGATCGCGGATTTTTCCGAAATCGTGACCGCAGTCACCGCGCCGAAGAAAACTTAAAGCCATACTGGAGTGTGAGGCGCGGGCGTTCTAGACGATCCACATGGAGAGAAGTCGCTCCGCGGCACAGGCATTTTTGCCGGTCTGTCCCCGGCGCGCGGATGGTTAGGGATTTTTTCTCTGCGATCGCATGCCCCAACCACACGCCGCTTGCGATACAATTCTGTCGGCGCGCCGACAAAGTTTGGACGCGATTGATCTCCATAAATCTCTCTGCTGGCCACCGGCCTCGCGCCACTGGCCACTGCCATTGTGAGGACACATGAAATTTGTCTACTTCTTCGGAGCGGGAAAAGCGGAAGGGCACGGCGATCAGAAAGACCTGCTGGGCGGCAAGGGAGCCGGCCTGCATGAGATGACCCGCATCGGCCTGCCCGTCCCCGCCGGTTTCACCATCTCCACCGAGGCCTGTCACTACTTCTTCGAGCATGGCGATAGCTACCCGCGCGGCTTGGAAAAAGAAGTCGCCCAGCACCTGGCGCGCCTGGAGCGCGTTACCGGCAAGAAACTTGGAGACGCGCGCGACCCCCTGCTGGTTAGCGTTCGTTCCGGTTCCGCCCGCTCCATGCCCGGCATGATGGAAACCATCCTCAATCTCGGCCTGAACGATCGCTCCGTCGAAGCCCTCGCCGCGCGCACCGCCAATCCCCGCTTTGCCTACGACGGCTATCGCCGCTTCGTGCAGATGTATTCCACCGTGGTCATCGGCCTGCCCAAGGAATCCCTCGAAGAACGCCTCCGCGAGATGCGCAAGCGCCACGGCTTTGCCCAGGATACAGACGTGACCGCCGAAGGCTGGAAGGAACTGGTCGCCGCCTACAAGCAGTTCTTCCGCGAGCGCACCGGAAAAGACTTTCCCCAGGATCCCGGCGAGCAGCTTTGGGGCGCCATCCGCGCCGTCTTCGGCTCCTGGATGGCCGAGAAGGCGGTCACCTACCGCCGCGTGGAGAAAATCACCGGCCTGCT
>DATIYQ010000049.1:0-5661 GCA_035517515.1 Binatia bacterium | reverse complement strand
TCGCGCACCCTTTGCGCGCCGCGGCGGGCCAGCTCCGCGCGCAGGGCGGGGCTTGCCGCGAGGGCGCTCAGGTGTTGCGCGAGCACATCTGCATTTCCCACCGGGAAATATTCCGCGGCATCCCCGCAGATTTCGCGGTGCGCCGTGATGCCGGAGGCCAGGATGGGCAGCCCCGCCGCCATGGCCTCGGCCAGGGGATGCCCGAAGGACTCACACAAGGATGGAAACACGAACACATCCGCCTCGCGGTATGCCTGCCAGATTTGCTCGTAACTCAGCACACCCAGGCAGCGCGCCGAATCGGCCAAACCGAGGAGCAAACCCTGTTCCGCGGCCCCCATCGCCGTATGCTGTCCGGGATGGCCGGCCGAGCCGGGCGGCTCGAGAGTGAGCCGCAGTTCAATGGGAAACTCACCACGGCGGCGCAGCAGACGGACGGCGCGAAGCAGCGTGGCCAGATCCTTGTGGTCTGCATAGTGGGAAACCCACAAAACGCGCAATGGGCGGCCCGGGCCGATTTGAGCCGGGCGAGACGGTTCCAGGAGGAGGCGATCGCGAGGAACGCCGTAGGGAATTACGCGCGCCTTGCCGTCGGGAATGTGCACGAACCGGGCCAGATCCTCCAGCATGGCGGCGGTGGGAGTAACCACGCAATCCGCGCTGCTCACGGAGCGGCACACCAGCCAGCGCCGGAGAGCGGTCTCCAGGCGGAAGGCCGGCGATTTCCCGGGGAGCACCTGCCCCAGATACTCTCGAGAGAAATAAATCGGGATGCGCACCAGCAGCACTTGAGGACAGGGGCTGGCGAGCATGGCGAAATTGGCGGAAGAGAACAGCACGTCAGGCCGCTCGCGCCGGACCAGGCGCCGAAGGGTCACCTGCTCCCACCACCAGCGCCGCGCGTAGGAGCCGCCGGCGGCCGTGCTTTCGATCACCCGGACGCGCCCTCCATCCGCAGGCATCTCCCGGGCGCGCTCCTGTGGTACGACGAAGAGAAAACTGTCCTCCTCCTGCGCAAGGGCTTGCAGGGAGGTGGCCAGATTGCGCACATAGGTGGCCGCTCCTCCCAACTTCGCGGACACCGCATTCATCAGAACTTTCATGCCGCCAGGTTCTGCGCGGTCCATTCCCGCAATACGTAAAACATCCAGACCCGGGACCAATGGCGGCGCCCATCGAGAAACTCGCTCCAGATTTGGCGGACTGCCGGCCAGTGCAGGGCGGCGTCGAGCACCGGGCCCGGCTCGGCCAGCGCGGCTTCCACGGATCCGCGCAGCTCGCCGCGCAGCCAGTGATTCCAGGGAAACTCGAATCCGCGTTTGGGCTGCTGGAGAACCCCGGGGGGCAGGGATTTTCCGGCCGCGGAAACCAGCATGGGCTTTCTCTGCCGGTCGTCCAGCTTCCAGCGGCCGGGCAGGAGCAGGGCCTGCTCGGTGACGCGATGGTCCAGCAGGGGGACGCGCACTTCGAGCGAATTCGCCATGCTCATGGAGTCTGTGTCCCGCAAGAGGGTGTTGCGCAGATAGACGAGCAACTCGAGACAGGAGACCCGGTTCACCGGGTCATGCCGGGCAATCAGCCGCTGCTGGCGGGCCATATCTTCCGCAAACTCCTCGAAGCGAATTTCCAGCATGCGCTCGGGCCGCAGCATGCGCGCCACTTGCGTGGGCGAGAGCAGCAGGCGTGAATGATAGAAGGGATGTGGAAACGCGCCCTCGCCGCGCAGCCACAGAGACATTTTCTGCCCGCGATCGCTGGAACGAAGCAGGGGCTGCATGGCCAATCCAGCGGCGCGGCGGGCCCAATGCGGGAGGTGATCCTCGGCCCATTCCATGCGCGGGACCAGCCGGAAGCTGCGGTAACCGGCAAACTGCTCATCGCCGCCCAGCCCGGAAAGCGCCACCGTGACTCCCGCCTGCTTGGTCACCCGGGAGACAAAGAAGGTGTTGATCCCGTCCACGGTGGGCTGGTCCATCGCGGAGATGGCCGCGGGCAAGGCGGCGATCAGGTCGCTTTCCGACACGGTGATTTCGTGATGCTCCGTGCCCAGGAGCCGCGCCACTCGTTGGGCCTTGCGCCCTTCGGCGAATTGTTCTTCGGCGAACGTGACGGTAAACGTTTTGACGCGCGAACAGTGGCGCGCGGCGATGGCCGCCACCAGGGAGGAATCCAAGCCGCCGCTCAAAAACACACCCAAGGGCACGTCGCTGACCAGGCGCATGCGCACGGCCCGGTCCAGCTCCTCGCGCAAGGCTTCCAGCTTATCCGCGCGAACCCGCGGGTCGCCGTTGAGCGGCAGCGCCGCAGCCGGCAGATCCCAGTAGCGTTGCACTTGAAAAGCGCTGTCCTTCCAACGCAACAAGCAACCGGCGGGGAGCAGGCGCACGCCCCGCACCATGGTGATGGGCTCCTGCACGGCGCCGAATTTTAGGAAGGAATCAAGGCCGGTGGGGTCCAGCTCGCGCGCCACCAGCCCGCTGGCCAGCAGCGCGCGCAACTCCGAGGCAAACACAAAACGGCCGGGCGAAGCCGCATAGTAGAGCGGCTTGATTCCCAGGCGGTCGCGGGCCAGCAGCAACGCCTGGCGCGCTGCGTCCCACAGCGCGAAAGCAAACATTCCCCGTAAGCGCTCGAGACAATTTTCGCCCCACTCACAGTAGCTGGCCAGCAGCACCTCGGTATCACCCTGGGAATGAAAACGCCGTCCCTTGGCCTCCAGTTCGCGGCGCAGCTCGAGAAAATTAAAGATCTCACCGTTGAATACCAGCCAGTTGCCGGAGGCCGAATCATGCATCGGTTGATGCCCCGCGGCAGACAGATCCTGAATGGCCAGGCGGCGCGCTCCCAGGTGAAGAACACCCCCGGTCTGCGGCTGGAACTCCTGCGCTCCCTCGTCATCCGGGCCGCGCGGAGCCATCTGACGGAGCATGGCGGAAAGCTGCGGAGGGACCCTGGCGTGCCCTGCCGGCGGGCGCTGCTCCCACCATCCGCAGATTCCGCACACGGTCAGTTCCCTCCCGCCGCGGCCTGTGCCAGAGCGAAGAATTCGCCCTGCCGCGCGGCGTAGACCGCTTCCGGCGCCTGTGCCGCGAGCCAGCCTTCCCAGCGGGCGACAAAATGGTCGAATGTGTAGCGGCGCTCCACGCGATCCCGCCCCGCATCGGCCAGCGAGCGGCGGAGAGTGGCATCCTCGAGCAGCGAAGAAAGCGCCGAGGCCAGGGCGGCGCAATCGCCGGGCGCGACCAGCAGGCCGGTCACGCCATCTTCCACCACTTCCGGGGTGGCCGAGGCGCGCACGGCAACCACCGGCAGGCGGTTAAACATGGCTTCTAGAAATACCACCCCGAATCCTTCCACCTGCGTGGGCAGCACAAAAACGTCCGCCGTGGCATAGGCACGCCGCAAAATGTCGCCGCTACAGGGACCCAGGCATTGCACGGAGTTCTGGAGACCAAGGCTGCGGACGATCTCCTGCACCCGCTGCAGATCTCCGCCGCCCCCTGCGACGATGTAGCGCGCGTCCGGAAAGCGCTCGAGTACGGCGGGAAGGGCCTGCAAGACCAGCTCGACACCCTTGCCAGCGGTATCGGCCCGGGTGAGCCGCGTGACGCTCAACAAGACTCGCCCGGTGCCGGATCCAGCGCATTCCTGCACTGCCGCGCCGCAACTCCCGGCCCAATCCGGATCGAGGCCGTGCGGCAGCACGGTGATCTTTTCCGTGGGGATTCCGTGGACGGCGGCGAGTTTTTGCATCGTAAACTCGCTGGGAGTCACAAACGAGTCCACGTGCGGCAGCATCCGGGAGACCCGGTGAGCCAGAGGCCCCCAGACCTCCGTGCCATGAGCCAGCACCGCGATGCGCGCCCCCGGAGCAAGCGTGCGCACCAGTTCCGCCAGCGGCAACAATGCCACATGCGTGAACAGAACCAGGTCTGGCCGCGAGCCGACCAGACAATCCGCAAGCTGCCAGGCCACAGCCGGGCGACTCCGGCCAGCGGTGTGCCATTGGAGAAAGGCGCCTGCACCCTGGCTGCCCGCGAAAGGATAGCCGGGGGGAATATGCTCCGGGCCATCGGTGAAACTGAAGACATCCAGCGCCAGGGGCGTGCGCAAGCCGATCCGGCAGAAGGCGCGGACCAGCAGACGGTTGATGTTTTGAATGCCGCCGTGGTCGCGGAAAAATTCCGTACCCAGGAACTGGAGGCGGAGCCGGCGCTTCGGGAAGGAGCTCATGCCGTGGTTGCTCCCGCCGCCCGGGCACGTGCCTGGCCGGGCGCGGGCGAACCGCCGTCGTGGGCGCAGGACTGCGTGAGCAGTTCTTGCTCGACCGCACGCTGGATCCGGTCCCAGGGATTGCGCTCTGCGAGTGCACGGCCGTTGCGCACCAGCCGGGCGCGCAATGCGGAATCCGTAGCCATGCGGCGCATGGCCGCAGCCAGTTCCGGAACGTTTTCCGGCGTTGAAACCACCAAGGCGTCTTCCGCGCCGACGATTTCCGCCACACCCGTGCGCCCGCTGATGATCACGGGAAGACCGCAGGCCATGGCCTCCATGGGCATGAGCGGAAAGGTGTCGTAAACGGACGGGGCAAGCAAGGCATCTGCTGCTGCGTAATAGAAAATCACGTCGCGGCGCCGCGGCAGATAGTGGATGCGATCGGCCACGCCCAGCCCGGCTGCGAATTTGTGCCAGGACTCGCGGCGTTCCACGTCTGCGCCTACGATGGCCAGCTGAGCCTGGGGCACCTCCGCCAGCGCGCGCAAAACGTGGTACAGACCTTTGATCAGCCAGTTGTTGCCGATGAAGAAGAACACGAAGCGGCCTTCGGGAAAGCCGAGTTCCGTTCGCGCGCGCTCGCGCAGCCCCAGCCGTTCGCCGGGGTCAAAGGAAGCGGCGTTGACGCCGCCATGAGCCACCGCGAGCTTTGCTTCCGGCACGCTGTAGAAATGGGCCAGATCTCCGGCCAGCAAACGGGATTGGGCGATCACCCGCTCGAGCCGCGCGGACTGGTAGAAGCGGCGCTCCACTCCAGCAACGATCCAGGAATACGACCAGCGATGAGCGAGCTTCAGCCAGTCTATGATGCTCGCCGGGGGCGGACGGTGCCGCCCGGAGCGGAACAGATCCAACTGGCGCGCCTGGCAGAACCAGGCGGTGGAAACGCTCACCTGGCGGCAGTTGGCTCCCGGCGAATAGATGCCGTGGTAACGGCCGTGCCTTCGTTCTCCCCGCTCCACGGCAAGCGAAGCGGCAGCATAAAAGCTCAGAAACCGGAGCACGCCGGGCCAGAGCAGTACGGGAACGCGATGGAAACACACCTTCACGCCGGGATCCGGCGTCCAGCGGTGCGCATAGAGACACACTTCATGCTCGCGCGCGAAGTTGGCCACAAATTCCGCATTGGCGCGTTCTGTGCCGCCGGTGCGGTGCAGCTCGGGCGTGACCACGGCAATACGCAGGCGGCGTGCCGGGCACTCCCCGGGAAATTGCTGTCCGGCAGTTTCGGTGGCACAGGTCATCGCGTGCTAACTGCGGCAGACCGCCAGGAACTGGTTGGCCTGACGGAGCTGCGATTTTTCGATCACCCAGGCCTCGGGCACCGCTGATTCTCCGACGGCCACCTGGAAAGTGCGCTGCAGGCTTTCCCTGCGGGCATTCGGC
>DATIYQ010000048.1:0-14130 GCA_035517515.1 Binatia bacterium | reverse complement strand
CAAAGTCCAGACGGAAATGAACAAGTTGAATCCGAATCCGGATACGGTGGTTGCCGCCGCGGCCGCGGCCATGCCCGTGGCCCAGAAATTTGCGGACAAGCTGGACAGCATGTCCTACGACGCGGCCCTGGCCAAGCGGGTAATGGCCGCCATCACCGGCGATGCCGATCACATCGCCTACGCCGGCGTGCGCTCCGCCGAGCAGGCCACCATGGCGCTCGATTCCCTGTTCATCGCCTACAGCAGGGAAGCCAAGGCCAGCGACGCGGCGGACGTGCGCGCGTCCATCAACGTGCTCTTCCAGCAGATCGAGAATCCCTCGTACTTCGAGCCGGAACCCTTCGCCGCGCAAATGCGCAAGATCGGCGCCCTCGTCCGCTAACATCTCTTATCTCTTTGTTTTGGCAGGACGTTGATCACCCGTCCGCGGGTGTCCCCAGTCGTCATCCCTCGCCCCGCGTCGTCTGCGGGGTGCGGGATCTGCTTGTTCCGGCCTCCGCTCCGGCCGGTGGCTGAGCCTGAATACCGACAGCAGGTTCAAGGGGCCGAATCGTTTCCCCCGAAGGCAGGCGGAGCAGGCATCCGTCGGGGGCGCTGGAATGTAGTCGAGGGTGCGCCATCCTTCCGGCGCGCAGTTTGCGGCTGAGGGGTGGGACCCGCGATTGCTGTTCTGGCCGCGACCGTACCGCGTGGTGACGTCCACAGAGTGGTATCATCATTCGCGAGCCGGGAGGATGCGTGCGGCCCCAAATGACACAGCCCGGTTGCAGAAGCTGTGCCACCCGCCCCTGCATCGACGACAACAAATTCAGGCGGTTCATTCCGGACCAAACCATCTGGCGGTCAGTTTCCTTGGACACAGATCATAAATGGAAGTACCGAGTCACGAGAAACGTCGACTCAAACACGATAATTTTGCCGAATCAGTGAATCGCAATCTGACGGGTCAGGGTTATGGCTACAAGGAGGCCCCATGAAATCTACGGGTCTTGCGATGTTTGCGCTCTGCGTTTCGCTGCTTACTGCCACAAAACCGCGGCAAGGTGAGCAACGGAGTTGCTGCGCAGTAATGGATCGAGCGATCGAGGACTACGCGAAGGTTAAGCCTGGGGCGACACGGGCTGACGTGGAAGAATTATTTCACGGCGCAGGTATACTGGATACTCCTGGATCGACTAGCTACTCGTCACGATACTGTACCTGCATCAAAGTGGACATCAAATACGAGGTAACCAGACCCCTTACTGTGCCATTTTCACCGAGGGACAAGGTTATCACAAAATCTCAGCTCTACCTTGAAGCCCCGTGTTTGGCGTTGGAGTCTCCCCCTGCCAAGCCCTGACCTTACGCTCGGCCCCGAGCCACGTGGGGCGGGTGGCTAACCTTTGGTGCACTGGGCGGGTTCTGGGCGCCAATCCTTTTCGTCCTCGGAAAGGATGCGGTCTCTTCTCGATTTCCTCACCGGTGTTTCTCATTTCGGTCCTTCAACCGCAAAGGCCAAAATATGGCGGTGGCGCTGCCTGCTGTTGCTTTCCAGCTTGCTGAAAATCGTAGGGAAACCCCATACCCTTCGCCGCGCAGATGCGTAAAGTCGGCGCCCTCGTCCACTAATACGCCTTAGCCTGCCTTCTCCGGCCCGAACACCGAGAGGTGATGTCCGTCCGGGTCGTCGAAATTCGCGGCCCAGTTAGGACCCGCCACCACGCGCGGCTCGATACGGAACGCGACGCCCTTTGCCCGCGGCGCCGCATAGGCTTCGCGCACGTCCTCCACGGCGAACACCACCTCGACGGCTTCACCCACCGTGGGGACGGCGCGGGCCAGGCCCTCGCTGAGCGCCAGGGTGATCCCGCCGGCGTTGAAAAACGCGAAGCCCTCAAACTGTGCCGCCAGCGGCAGGCCCAGCACGTCGCGGTAGAAAGCCGCCGCCCGGGCCACATCCTTCACTCCCAACAGGATGGTGCTGACGCGCGAAAGCCGAAACGCACTGGGTTCCATGTTTCCTCCTGACATCCTGAGATGCCGGCGCGCGGTGCACGGGCCACCCTATGGAGCGCGGCGGTCCGATCCCGGGCCTCGATTCCATCGGGGCCATCGGACTCCCAAAACCGGAACTGGCCGCCGCTTTCCGATGGCACGTGCCGGCGCTTGCGGTGACCGAGCCAACAAATCATGGCGGCGAATCTTCGCGGCAAAAGCGGCGTCCAGCCGCCGCACCCCAAAAAATCAGCGACCGGCCACGGCCACAGAATAGCCAACCCCGGCGGAGAAGCTTATCGAAACTTGCTAATTTCGCCGCCCAGGACCGGAGCGCCCCCGGTTGCCGTATCATGCTCCGGCGAGGAACCTGCCATGACTCCAGAAGAATTTCGCCGCGCCGGGCACGCCCTGGTGGACTGGATCGCCGAATACCGCGCGGGCATCGAGCGCCACCCGGTGATGAGTCCGGCGGCACCGGGCTCCATCCGCGCGCAATTTCCCGCGGCGCCTCCGGCGCGCGGCGGCTCGCTGGATTCCGCGCTCGCCGATCTCGACCGCATCATCCTGCCCGGCATTACGCATTGGAATCATCCCGGCTTCTTCGCCTACTTCCCTTCGAACACCAGCCTGGCTTCGGTGCTCGCAGACCTGGCCGCAGCGGGAATGGGCGCGCAGTGCATGAGCTGGCAGACCAGTCCCGCGGGCACGGAACTCGAAGAAGTGGTGATGGACTGGCTGCGGCAGATGGTGGGCCTTTCCGCGCAATTCACCGGGGTGATTCAGGAATTCGCCTCCACCGCCACGCTGGTGGCGCTACTGTGCGCGCGGGAGCGCTCCACCAGTTTCGGCCAGACGCGCGGCGGGCTCCAGGCGGAGGAAAAGCCGCTGGTGGTCTATGCTTCGGAAGAAAGCCACAGCTCGGTGTGGAAAGCGGCGATGCTGGCCGGCTTCGGAAAAGAAAACCTGCACCTCATCCCCACCGACGAAAACCACGCGCTGATCCCAAAGGAACTGGAAACGGCCATGCAGGATGACGACGAAAAGGGAAAGCGTCCCTGCGCGGTGGTGGCCACCACCGGCACCACCAACAGCACCGCGCTCGATCCGGTGGCGGACATGGCCATGCTCGCCAAACTGTGGGGCGCCTGGCTGCACGTGGACGCGGCCCTGGCCGGCGACGCCATGATCCTGCCGGAATGCCGCTGGATGTGGGCGGGCATCGAAGGCGCGGACTCCATCGTGCTCAATCCGCACAAATGGCTGGGGGTGGGCCCGGACTTCAGCGCCTACTTTGTGCGCGATACGCAGCACCTGGTGCGCACCATGTCCACCAATCCCGCGTATCTGCGCACCGCGCAGGATACCGAAGTAAAGAATTTCCGCGACTGGGGGATTCCGCTCGGCCGGCGCTTCCGCGCGCTGAAGCTGTGGTTCCTGCTGCGCGAGCAGGGCGTGGAAGGCTTGCAGGCGCGGGTGCGCCGCGACCTGGAAAACGCGCAGTGGCTGAAGGCCGCCGTGGACTCCGCCCCGGAGTGGCAGCGCACCGCCCCGGTGCCCTTGCAGACGCTGTGCATCCGCCATGTGCCGAAGGGCGCGGCCGATGGCTCCGCGCTCGACGCCCACAACCTGCGCCTCGCGGAAGCCATCAACCGCGCCGGCCGCGCCTACCTGACGCCTTCCATCCTGAAGGGCAAGCAGATCATTCGCGTCTCCATTGGCGCGGAAACCACCGAGCGCCGCCACGTGGAGGCGCTGTGGAAGGAATTGCAATCGGCCGCCTCCGCTCTGGGGTAGCCACGGTCAGCGCTTTTCTGACCGTGGGTACTTTCCTGTGCCGCGCTCGCGAATCGAATCTGTTGGGGAGGGAAATTCCATGGATCTGGGACTCCAGGGCAAGCGGGCGCTGGTGACCGGCTCGACCGCCGGAATCGGCTTTGCCGCCGCACGGGGATTGGCCCGCGAGGGAGCAACCGTGTGGGTCAACGGCCGCACCGAGGCACGCGTCCAGCAGGCGGCCGCGCGGATTGGCGAGGGCGCACGCGGGGTGGCCGCGGACCTGGGCACGGCCGCGGGGGCTCAGGCGCTCTTCGAGCGCGTCAGCGACCTGGACATCCTGGTGAATAACCTGGGCATCTTCGAGCCCCGCCCGTTCCTGGAAATCCCCGACGAAGACTGGCGGCGCTTCTTCGAGGTGAACGTGCTCTCCGGCGTGCGCATTTCCCGCCATTACCTGCCCGGCATGCTGGCCCGCAAGTGGGGGCGGATCCTGTTCATCTCCAGCGAGTCCGGGCTGCAGATTCCCGCGGAGATGGTGCATTACGGCATGACCAAGACGGCCCAGTTGGCGGTGGCCCGCGGGATTGCCGAGTCCATTCCGGCCAGCGGTGTAACCGTCAATTCGGTGCTTCCGGGGCCGACCGAAAGCGAAGGAGTCGCCGAATTTGTGAACGGACTGGCGCGGCAGCAGGCGAAGAGCCCGGAGGAGGTGGCGCGTGATTTCTTCGAGCACGCGCGCCCCTCCAGCCTGTTGAAACGCTTCGCCACCACGGATGAAGTTGCGGCGCTGATCGTCTATTTGTGCAGCCAGCAGGCCTCCGCCACCACCGGGGCGGCGCTGCGCGTGGATGGCGGGGTGGTCCGCTCCATCGCGTGAGTTTCAGGAAGCCCTAATGAATGCTTGACTTTGCGCCGGTAGAGGCATATATCACGCCCCAAAACGCAAGCACATCTTCACGGCGGAGAGTGATATGACCTGGACGCAAGTCTATGACCCGTTCAACAACTGGATTCTCTCCACCTTTGTCGCCGCGCTGCCCGTGCTGGTGCTGCTCGGGCTGCTGGCCGGCCTGCGGGTGAAGGCGCATCTGTGCGCTCTGGCCGGCGCAGCCACCGCGATTATCGTGGCCATCGTCGGGTTTGGCATGCCGTGGCAACTGGCGGGATCCAGCTTTGTTTACGGAATGGCCTTCGGTCTGCTCAAGATCGTTTGGATCGTCATCGCCGCCGTCTATCTCTACGACCTGTCGGTGGAGACCGGCCAGTTCGAAATCGTCAAGCACTCCGTAGCGGACATCACCTCGGACCGCCGGCTGCAATTGCTGCTGGTGGCGTTCTGCTTCGGCGCGCTGATTGAAGGCGCGGCCGGATTCGGGACGCCGGTGGCCATTGCCGGCGCGTTCATGATTGGTCTCGGTTTCAAACCCTTCCAGGCCGCCGCGCTGAACCTGATTGCCAACACCGCGCCGGTCGCCTGGGGCGCCATCGGCACGCCGGTGCACACCCTGGCCGCGGTCACGGCATTGAACGAATCGGACTTGAACGCCATGATCGGCCGCATCCTTCCGTTCGCCTCGGTTATCGTGCCCTTCTGGCTGGTGAGAGCGATGGTGAGCTGGGAAGAGACTTTCGAGGTGCTCCCGGCCATCCTGGTGGTCGGAGGGTCGTTTGCCGCTACCCAGTGGTTCTGGTCCAATCACATGGACAGCAACCTGGTGGACATCACCTCCGGCGCTGTTTCCATGCTGTGCACGCTCATCTTCCTGAAAATCTGGCATCCCAAGCGCATCTGGCGATTCCCGGACGAGCCGGAGACACCGCCGCACAACTACACCACCGGCCAGATCGCCAAGGCCTGGCTGCCG
The DNA here is from genome assembly GCA_035517515.1 of Binatia bacterium. Lineage (GTDB taxonomy): Bacteria > Acidobacteriota > Terriglobia > Acidiferrales > UBA7541 > JOPF136. The sequence goes on along the minus strand of DATIYQ010000048.1, from coordinate 8,509 downwards.
TTCATCATTCTTACCGTCTTCGTGGTCACCTGGGGGCTGCCCTCCATCAAAGGCGCGATGAACAAGGCCACTACGCCCAACTTCAGCAAAGGCGGCTGGGAAGTGCCCTATCTGCACCGCACGGTGAGCCGCGCGGCCCCGGTGGTGTCCAAGCCCGCGCCCGAGAACGCGAAATTCGACTTTAACTGGCTTACCGCCACGGGTACGGGGTGTTTCCTGGCTGCCCTGCTCTCCGGCGTCATTCTGGGTGTCGGACCTGCCACACTGATCAAAGTGTTCGGCCACACGTTGAACCGATTGCGATTCGCAATCCTGGCCATGACCTGCATGCTCGGTTTAGGCTTCATCACGCGATATTCCGGGATGGACGCGGTCCTGGGGCTGGCCTTTACACGAACAGGAAGCCTGTTTCCGTTCTTCGGCACCTACATCGGGTGGCTGGGAGTGGCGCTGACCGGCAGCGATACCTCCTCCAACGCCTTGTTCGGGGGGTTGCAGCGCATCACCGCCGAACAGCTCCATATCCCTCCGGTGCTGATGTGCGCGGCGAACAGCGCGGGCGGGGTGATGGGCAAGATGATCGACGCGCAATCCATCGTCATCGCCACAGCCGCCACCAACCAGGTCGGCAACGAAGGAAATATCTTCCGCTACGTCTTCTGGCATTCCGTGGCGCTGGCGGCCATCGTGGGCGTAATCGTCTATAGCTACGCCCATTTCTTCCCGCAATTCATTCCGTCAGGATTGAGTTTCGTCCACTGATGGGGCATGGTTCTTCAGGAATTCGATGGTAGGGGCGCGGCGCAACCGCGCCCGCTTTCCTGGGAGATTTGCTTTCCGGGGGTGATGCAGCCGTGGACTCCGGCATTCTTCAGGAATTCCGCGCCGTCGTTGGGGACCGCGGGCTCATCGCGGCGCCCGAGGAGCTGCGCACCTACGAGTGCGATGGCCTGACCAACTTCCGCGTCCTGCCCCAAGCCGTTCTGCTGCCCGCCTCCGCCGGAGAGGTGCAGGGAATCGTGCGTATTTGCCATCGGCTCCGCATCCCCTTTGTGGCCCGCGGGTCGGGCACCGGGCTGAGCGGCGGGGCACTGCCGGTGGAAAACGGCGTGGTCATCAGCCTGGCGCGCATGAACCGCATCCTGGAGGTGGATTTTGCCAACGCGCGCGCCGTGGTGGAGCCGGGCGTAATCAACCTGGAAGTGACCGGGCGGGTTGCTCCGCAGGGCTTTTTTTATGCGCCGGACCCATCGTCCCAATCGGTGTGCAGCATCGGCGGCAACGTGGCGGAAAATTCCGGCGGAGCACACTGCCTGAAGTACGGCTTCACCACCACGCACGTGCTGGGCATTGAGGTGGTGCTGCCCGATGGAACCATCGTGCATCTAGGCGGGCGCACGCTGGACCCGCCGGGCTACGACCTGGCGGGGGTCTTTGTGGGCTCCGAGGGCACCCTGGGCATCACCACCAAGGTGATCCTGCGGATTGTGAAGCGACCGGAGTGCATCCACACGCTGCTGGCGGCGTTTCCGACCACGCGCGAGGCGGGCGCCGCGGTGAGCGGAATCATCTCCGCGGGGATGGTGCCAGCGGCCATCGAGATGATGGACAACCTAGCCATCCAGGCGGCGGAAGCCGCGGTGCACGCCCACTACCCCGACTGCGGCGGGCTGCTGCTGGTGGAGCTGGACGGGCCGACGGCGGAAGTGGCCGCGCTGATGGAGCAAGTGGACAAAATCTGCCGCGAATGCGGCGGAACGGAAATCCGCGTAGCCCAGAGCGAGGCGGAACGCATGCTCTTCTGGAAAGGCCGCAAGGCCGCGTTTGCCGCGGTCGGCCGGATTTCCCCGAACTATATCGTTCAGGACGGTGTGATCCCGCGCACCTCGCTTCCCGGCGTGCTCGAAGAGATCGAGAGGCTGAGCGCACAGGCGGGCATCAAGGTGGCCAACGTCTTCCATGCCGGAGACGGAAACCTGCATCCTCTGGTTCTCTATGACCGCAGCATTCCCGGCCAGGAGCACGCGGCGGAAGAGCTGGCCACGCGCATCCTGGAGCTGTGTATCGAGGCCGGCGGCTCCATCACCGGGGAGCACGGCGTGGGTGAAGAGAAGAAGCAGATGATGTCCAAGATGTTCAGCGAGCCGGACCTGGAAACCATGCAACTGGTGCGCTGCGCCTTCGATCCCTTGCAGCTCTCCAACCCCTCCAAGGTATTTCCGCGCCCGCGGCTCTGCGGAGAACAACCGGGGCGCTATGAGCCCCATCCGCTGGAAACGGCCGGAATCGCGGAGCGCTTCTGATGACGCCCTCTCCTTCCTCCGCGCAGCCGCGCGCCGCCGTGGCGGAACCCGCCTGGGAGGAGTTGCGCGGCATCCTGGGCGCGGACCATCTGCGCCCTGCGGAGTCCGGAGACGCCATCTGCCGCCAGGAGCCGCACTACGTGGCGGAGCCGGCCGATGAGAAGCAGTTGGCCGCGGCACTGCGCTGGGCCAATGAGGCTGGGGTGGCCGTGACGCCGCGCGGCAGCGGCAGCAAGCTCGACTGGGGAAACGCGCCTGCCCGGCTGGATCTGATTCTCTCCACCGCGCGCCTGGACCGCATTGTGGAGCACGTCTGGTCGGACATGACCGTGATCGTGGAGGCCGGCGTCACCATCCGCCAACTGCAACGTGCCCTGGGCGAGCACGGGCAGCGCCTGGCGATTGACCCGCTATGGCCGGAGCGCGCCACCATCGGCGGCATCCTTTCCACGAATGACAGCGGCACGCTCCGCCTGCGCTTCGGCGCGCTGCGCGACCTGATCATCGGCGTGACCCTGGCGCTGCCAGACGGCACGCTGGCAAAAAGCGGCGGAAAAGTGGTGAAAAACGTGGCCGGCTACGACCTGCCGAAACTGGCCACGGGCGCGCTGGGCACGCTGGGGGTAATCACGCAGGCCGCGTTCCGCCTGCATCCCGTGCCACGCGGGATGCGCTCGCTCTGTTTTCAGGCCGCCGGCGCGCAGGACGCCCAGCGGCTGATTCTGGCGTTCCAGGATTCGCAGCTCGCACACACCAGCCTACAGGCGCGCGTGCCGTTTGACGGGCCTCCGCGGGTGGACCTGCGGCTGGAGGGCACCACCGCCGGCATCGAGGCGCAGTCCGCCATCGCGCGCAAGCTCGCTGCGGGCGTGAAGGAGGAGGATTGCCCCGCGGACGCGTGGGACGCGCGGCAAAGACTCTGGGAGCCCGCCGGCGGCGCAGCGCTGGTGAAATTCAGCGTCCTGCCCTCGCGAATCTCAGCGGCATGCGAAGCCTTCCGCCGGGAAGGCGAGAAGGCCGGAATGCGCTGGACGATGGTGGTCCAGGGAACCGGGCTGGGCTGGGCGCGCCTGGAGGATATGCGTCCCGAGGCGCTGCGCTCTGCCATCCTGACCCTGCGCCGCACGCTGGAAGGCGACACCGGATCTCTCGCGGCGCTGGAGCGGCCCGCGGGTTTGGCGGATCTGGACGCCTGGGGCAGCGCGGGCGACTCCTATCCAGTGATGGTGCGGGTGAAGCAGCAGTTCGACCCGCGAGGCACGCTCAATCCCGGCCGGTTCGTTGGGGGCATCTGATGGGCGCAGTCGGAGAGAAAGGCCGCGGCACCGAGCCGGGAGCGAAGAGCGCGTTTGACGCGCATCATCCTCCCGCGCGCGAACTCCTGGACAAATGCGTGCACTGCGGCTTCTGCCTGCCGGTGTGTCCCACCTACGTGCTGTGGCGCGAGGAGATGGATTCGCCGCGCGGCCGCATCTACCTGATGAGCATGGCCGCAAACGGCACCGCGGTGCTGAACGATAAATGGGTGAGCCACCTGGACGCCTGCCTGGGCTGCATGGCCTGCATGACCGCCTGCCCTTCCGGCGTGGACTACGGAAAACTGATTGAAGCCACGCGCGCGCAGATTGAACGGAACTACAAGCGCCCGGCGGGCCAGCGGCGCTTCCGGCGGTTGATCTTCGACACGTTTACGAACCCGGCGCGGCTTCGTTCCATGATGCTTCCGCTGAAGCTCTATCAGAAGACCGGGTTGCGCGCGCTGGCCCACAAAATCGGCGTGCTGCGGTTGCTGCCCGAACGATTGCGCTCCATGGAATCCCTGCTGCCGGATCTGGGCGCGGCCGCAGAGGTACCGGAACTGACTCCCGCCGCGGGCGAACGCCGGGGCCGCGTGGCCATGCTGCGGGGCTGCGTGCAGAGCGTGTTTTTCCCCCAGGTGAACGCGGCCACCGCCCGGGTGCTGGCCGCCGAGGGCTTTGATGTGATTGCCCCGCGCGCCCACTCCTGCTGCGGCGCCCTGCTGCTGCACGCCGGCGAAGAGGAGCGGGCGCTGGCGCTGGCGCGGCAAACCATTGACGCGTTCGAAGGCGTGCGCGCGGACGCCATCGTCATCAACTCCGCGGGCTGCGGATCCAGCATGAAGGAATACGGCTACCTGCTGCGCGACGACCCGAAGTACGCGGGGCGCGCTGCGGAATTTGCGGCGAAATGCAAGGACGTGGCCGAATTCCTCTCCGGGCTCGAGCCGCGCGCCGCGCGCAACCCTCTGCGCCTGCGCGTGGCCTACCACGATTCCTGCCATTTGCAGCACGCCCAGGGCGTGCGCTCGCAACCCCGCGCGCTTCTGGGGCGCATTCCCCAACTCGAACTGCTGGAAATCGCGGAGAGCCAGATCTGCTGCGGCTCCGCGGGAATTTACAACCTGGTGCAGCCGGAAGCGGCCGGAGACCTGGGCGACCGCAAAGCCGCAAACGTCCTGGCGCTGAACCCCGATGCGGTGGCTTCCGGAAATCCGGGCTGCCTGCTGCAGTTGCGCAGCGCGCTGGAACGCGCGGGCCGCCGCATGCCCATTTATCACACCGTGGAATTGCTGGACGCTTCCATCCGCGGCGCCTCGCTGTAGCGCCGGCATTCCGCGCCGCTGTAGCGCCGGCGTTACGACTTCAGGATTGCCGCGAGCAGTTCGAGGGGATGCAGCACGGGGCGGCCGAAGCCGCTTTGAAACGGCTCGATGCAGATGGTGTCGCCGGCATCATCACAGGTTGTCTGGATGCACCGATGTCAGCCCGGGGAATCTGCGAAAGTCCTCCACGTTCAGCGTGAGGATGTGCCGCACTCCGTGGGCGTACATCGCGGCCGCCAAACGCGCGTCGTGCACTTGAACGCCTGAGACCTCGTACTGCACGACAATCCTTCGCCACTCCCGGTAAACAGCCTCGTTATCCGCAAGCAGGCTCATGCCGGCTTCGATTCCACGGACCTCGTGCTCTGCTTCGGCAACCGTCAAACCGAGCCCATTGCGGACCACGGGCCGGGTCATCGCGTTCCACAGTTCCGCAATATTCTGGTGGGTGAAATAGAGAGCAGTAGCCTGCTCCGCCAGCCGGGCCAAAGCGGTGTCCACCATTTTGTGTTGAGGATCGGAGCGTCGCGTCAGGCGCAACAGGACGTTTGTATCCACCAGACACGACGAAATTGCCATCTAGGGGTGATCCTGGTAAATCCACTCGCGCGTGATCGTTTCCGGCAGGGGGGGGATCTTGTCTGAGAATTGCGCCAGAGAATCCAGCCAGGCGCGAATCTCTTCAGGGCTGCGGGGCCGGCGCGCAGCCGAGGGCCGACCGGCCAACTGCTGCGCCAGTATCTCTTCGAGGTAAGCCGCAACCTCGAAACCCAGCGCTTTGGCCCGGGCGGCGAGCTCATCGGGAATGTTCAGCTTTATTTCCACGAGAAAACTGTAGCACGAATCGGGACCAACCTCGATAGCTGTGGAACTGGGCCGGTGCTTCGCCTGCCCCGGACGGGCGTCCGCTACACTCTTAGACTACCAGCGAGGAGTTCGAGGGGGTGCAGCACGGGCCGGCCGAGGCCGGAATGAAGCTGCTCGGTGCAAGAGGTACCGCTGGCCACCAGCGCCCTTGGCCCACCGGCGGAGTCCGCCTCCGCCGCTTGCACCTGACCAAAGAGATCGTCGGCCACGGCCATACTCAGCGTGAAGTATTCCTTCTTGTAGCCGAAGCTGCCGGCCATGCCGCAGCACTCGACAGATGAAGTGGCCACGTCGAAGCCGATTTCCCGCAGCAACTTCTCCGTCGGTTCGGCGCAGCCCAGCGTCTTCTGCTGGCAGTGCGGGTGGTAGAAGAGCCGCGGGCCCACCGGCGAGCGCGCCACGTCGAAGACGTCGGCCGCGGCGCGCCCCGATTCTTCCAACAGCCGCGCCACATATTCGACGGCCTCAAAACTGTGCGCGCGCAGGCGTTCGGAAAGAGCGGCATCCAGCAGCAGGTGGCGGAAGTCGCGCCGGAACATGGCCAGCGCGCTGGGTTCCACGACAATGACGTCGCGCCCATCCTCCAGAAACGGGCGGAGCGTGGCCGCGGCGCGCCGCGCGTGCTTTTTGGCGGTGGCAATCATGCCCTGGGAGAGCGCGGCGCGCCCCTCTGGCACGGCAGCGCTGATCACCACGTCCGCGCCCAGCGCGCGCAGGATTTTCAGGGCTGCCAGGCCGCGCTCGGGCAGACCGTAATTTGTATACACGTCCGCAAACAGCACCGCCTTCGCGCGTGTTCCCCCAGGCCGAGCCGCCGGCGCCTCTCCCGCGGCGCGCACCAGAGTCCGCGCGGGAAACGGCGGCAATTCGCGGCGGCGATCCACGCCCACCAGCGCTTCGAGCGCGCTTCGCGCCGCCTGGTTTTTCAGCAGGCCGTTGGAGAGGCCGGAAAGACGGGAGCCCATGGCCGCGAACCAGTGGTAATTGCCGAAGAAAATTTTCTGCGCGGAAGCGCGGCGGTCGCGGCTGGCCGCGGCAGAGGCCAGGCCCAGCAGCGTGGCCATAGGCGAGCCTGCGCTCTTCTGGTTCAGCCGGTCGCGCAGCGACTCGTTGAGCCAGGGAATATCAATGCGCACCGGACAGTTATTCACGCAGCGCGAGCAGCCGGTGCACAGGTCGGAAAAACGGGCGTTTTCCAGCGCCCCGGTGCCTGCCTCCCAGGAGCCGCCGATGCCCCCTGAATACGCTTCTCCGCCGAAGGCGTGGCCACCCACGGTCTGGAAGTTCGCGCAGGAGTTCATGCAGGCGCTGCAGCGGATGCAATAGAGCGCCTCCTGGAGCACCGGGTCCTGGCGCATCTTCATGCGGCCGTTGTCAATCAGCACCAGGTGGAACTCGCGCTTTTTGCGCGGACGGCCGGCGAGCGCAAAGGAGGGATCCTCCAGGGGCGGGCTGATGAAGCTGGTGTAGGACGTGAGCTTTCCGTTGAAGGAAAGGGCCAGCAGCTCCAGGAAGACTCCCATTTCGCTGCGGGCGGGGATCACCTTTTCCACCCCGGCCAGCGAGATGTGCACCGGAGGCAGCAGCGAAGACATGCGGATGTTTCCTTCGCTTTCCACCAGCATCAGCGTACCGGTATCCGCGGCAATCAGGTTGGCGCCGGTGAAGCCGACATCGGCGGTCAGAAATTTCTGCCGCAGCCGCTCGCGCGCGAATTTAGTCAGCTCCTCGCCGGTCTCCAGCGGCTCAGAGGTTTCAAACTTCTGCTTGAACAGGGCGGAAATGCGCTCGGTGCTGTAGTGCATGGCCGGGGCCACGTTGTGAGAGGGCTGCTCGTCGGCCACCTGCAGGATGAATTCGGCCAGGTCGCTCTCGGCCACTTCGATCCCCGCGCCCTGCAGCATGTGATTCAGGCGAATCTCTTCGCTGGTGATGCTCTTCCCTTTCACCACCAGCCTGGCGCTGTGCGCCTGGCACACGCCCAGGATGTAGCGGCAGGCGTCTGCCGCGGTCGAAGCCAGGTAGAACTGGCCGCCGCGCGCGCGGACCGCGCCTTCCAGGGTCAGCAGCAGATCCGGCAGGCCGGCGATGGCGCGCTCTTTGATGGCGCGCGCTTCGTCTTTGAGCGCGTCGTAATCGGCGAGAGCGGCCGCTTCGCGGTAACGATTGCGGTTGAAGGTCTGCGTATTGCGGCGCACCGCCGCGCTCTCGATGCCCAGCGCCATGCGGATGGCGCGCAGCAGCGTGCGCTTGTCGCGCTTGTTGGCTACGGCGCGCGGCGTGTCCAGCTGGTTTGCGGGTGTGGCGGGAGCGGCCATTGTGTTTATTCCACCACCAGGATGTGCAGCCGGTGCGGGCCGTGCACTCCGCGCACCAGCGGCCCCATGTCTGCCGTGGCGCTCGGGCCGGTGACAAACACCAGATTCCGGCCCAGCGCTTCCGCGCCGATGCCATCCAGGGCGAAAAGTTCACGCGGGCGGGAGACGATGCGTTCCGCGGGAAGCAGCGCCACATGCAGCGGCATCAGCAGGCTGGACGTGGCGCGCAGCGGCGGTCCCATGGCGATGCAGATCGAACCGGTGCGGGCCACGCCGGCAAACGCTTCCGTGACTCCCGCATCCGTGGTGGCCAGCTGGTCGTCCGTGGGCTTGGCGATGACGCCGGGAAGGGATCGCAGAACCGTAAAGAAGTCTGCGGAGAGAAACTCGCCGTCGGC
>DATIYQ010000047.1:0-9761 GCA_035517515.1 Binatia bacterium | reverse complement strand
AGGTCAGTCATTCGCGGGGACGGGCGCGCTGCTGGCTTCGCCCGCCGGCGCAGGGACGCGCAGTTCCTGGTCTTTGTATTGAAGCTGGTAGAGGCGGTGATAGATGCCGCGGCGCGCCAGCAACTCCTGGTGTGAGCCGCGCTCCCGCAGCCGCCCTTTGTGAAACACCAGAATCTGGCTGGCGTGCTGGATGGTGCTGAGCCGGTGGGCGATGACCACAGCGGTCCGGCCGGAGAGCAGGCGATCCAGCGCCGCGCGGATGGCCAGCTCCGTGCGCGTATCCACGCTCGAGGTGGCCTCATCCAGAATCAGGAACCGCGGATTGTGGGCCAGCGCCCGCGCGAAGCTCACCAGTTGACGCTGGCCAACGGAAAACGTTGAACCGCGCTCCCCCACCACCGTGTTCACGCCCGCGGAGAGCGAGCGCACATACGCTCCCAGGCCCACTTCCTCCACGGCGTGCTCCACGCCCGCGCGGTCAATCCATTCCGTCCCCATGCGGATATTGGATTCCAGGGTGCCGCTGAATAGCACCGGGTCCTGCAGCACGATGCCGAAATGCCGCCGCAAATCGTGCAGATCATATTCGCGGATATCGCGGCCATCCAGAAGGATTTCCCCGCGCTGTACGTCGTAAAACCGCAGCAGGAGCGAGATCAGCGTGGTCTTCCCGGCCCCGGTGTGGCCCACGATGGCCGCGGTCTGTCCGGGCGTCACCCGGAAAGACACGTCGCGCAACACCCAATCCTGATCGCCAGGCTCGGCCCCGCCGTTATAGGCGAACCACACGTGGCTGAATTCAATTTCTCCGCGCGGCACGCCCAGGGGCAGGGGCTTTTGCGGCGACTGGATGGTGATGGGCTCGTCCAGCAGGCGGAAGATGCGCTCCGAACTGGCCATGGCCGTCTGCAGGATGTTGAATTTTTCGCTGAGGTCCTGGATGGGCCGGAAGAATTGTTGGGCGTATTGGATGAACGCCACCACCGTGCCGATAGTGAGGGTCCCGGAGAGCACGCGCATGCCTCCGTACCACAGCACGATGGCGATGGCCAGCACGCCCAGCAATTCCACCGCCGGATAGAACAGCGCGAACGCCAGGATGGCGTCTTTGAACGCCTCCATGTGCGCCCGGTTGGCCTCCCGGAATTGCCGCATGGCTTTGCGTTCGCGGTTGAAGAGCTGCACGATGGCCATTCCGCTGATGTGTTCCTGGAGGAAGGCGTTGATGCGCGCGATGGCCACGCGGATCCGCCGGTTGGCGTCCCGCACGCTGGAACGGAACAGCATGGTCACCCCGACGATCAGCGGGATCACGCTGAACGCGGCCAGCGCCAGCCGCCAGTCCAGTTTCAGCATGGCCACCACGATAGCCACCAGCACAAAGCAGTTGCCCAGCATGGCCACCACGCCGGAGGCGAACAGGTCGTTCAGCGTGTCCACGTCGGTGGTCACCCGGGTCACCAGCCTGCCGATGGGATTGCGGTCAAAAAACGCCAGCGGCAGGCGCTGCAGCCGCGCGAACAGCGCGTGCCGCAGGTCATACATGGCCAGTTGCCCCACGCGCTGCATCATGCGCGTCTGCGTGTAATCGAGGCCGAAGCGCATGGCCAGCGCCGCGAAAAAGAGCAGGGACACCAGGCCGATGCCCTGCATCGCCTGGGCGTAGGTGATCTTTCCGCCCAGCGCCGGCACCAGGTAACGGTCCACTGTGGCTTTCAGCAGCAGCGGCCCGGCAATCGCCAGCAGGCTGCTCACCAGCGAAACACACACGGCAAACACCACGCGCGCACGGTACGGCCGCAGATAGCCGAGCAGCCGCCGCGTAAGCCGCGCGTCGTAGATCTTTCCCAGCGCTTCTTCTTCGTGTGGGCTGGGCATTCTTAGATCGCTCGTCTCTGCTCGCTCATTCTTGAATCGCTCGTCCTTGCTCGTTCATCTGTAAATCGCTCGTCTGCGCTCGCTCACACCCGCGCCAGCTCTTCTTCCAGCAATTGCTTCTGATAAAGGTCCGCGTAATATCCACCGCGTCCGATCAAATCCTCGTGGGTGCCACGCTCCACGATGCGCCCTTCGCGCAGCACCACAATCTGGTCCGCGTGCCGCACTGTGGAGCACCGGTGGGAGATGAGCAGCGTGGTGCGCTGGCGCATCACCTCGGAGAGTCCGCGCAGGATGCGCTCCTCTGTTTCCGTGTCCACGTTGGCCAGGGCGTCGTCCAGCACCAGGATTCTGGGGTCGCGCACCAGGGCCCGCGCCAGCGCGGTGCGCTGCTTCTGCCCGCCGGATAGCGTCAGGCCGCGCTCGCCCACCAGGGTCTCGAACTGCTTCGGGAATTCCAGGATTTCCCCGCGGATGCTGGCGATGTGCGCCGCGCGGTCCACTTCCAGGTCCGTGGCCGACTCCACGCCGAAGGCGATGTTCTCCCGGATGCTGTCACTGAAGAGAAACGCGTCCTGAGAAACGAAGCCGATGGCCCGGCGCAGAGTTTCGAGCGGCCATTCGGTAATGGGCCGTCCATCCACCAGCAGCGTGCCCGGCGGCGCTTCCCACATCCGCGCCACCAGGGCGGCCAGCGTGGACTTCCCGCTGCCGGTGGGCCCCACGATGGCCACCGTCGAGCCCGCGGGGATCGTCAGGCTGATGTCTTCGAGCACCGGCCGGCTGTTGCCGGCGTGATCCGCGGTGGGATGCCGGAAGGTCAGGCGCCGGAATTCAATCTCTCCGTGCACCTGCTGCTCCGGCGTCACTCGCGCGCCGCGGTCGTCGATTTCCGGCTCCGCGGTCAGCACGTGCATCAGGCGGCCCATGGAAGCCGCGCCGCGCTGGAAGATGTTGGTCACCCATCCCAGCGCCACCATCGGCCACACCAGTTGCGTGATGTATCCATAGAAAGCCATCAGCGCGCCCAGGGAAAACCCGCCGCGCAACACCAGCGAGCTGCCCTGCCACAGCACGATCAGAAAGACGATTCCGATCAGGAACTCCAGCGCCGGGAAAAACAGGCTCCACGCGGCGATCAGTTCCATATTGGTGTCCACGTACTCCCGGTTCTGCCGCTCGAACTCCCGGCTCTCGTACTCCTCCTGGCAGAACGCCCGGATCACGCGGATTCCGGTGAGGTTTTCCTGCACCCGCGCGGATAGCGCGGCCAGCATGGCCTGGATTTTTTCGTAACGGTCGTGGATCAGCTTTCCGAAATAGCGCACCGCCACCGCCACCAGCGGCACGGGCAGAAACACGTACAGCGTCAGCCGGGGCGATATGCGCGTCATGATGGCCACGGCCATCACCATGATCACGATGGTGTTCAGGCTGTACATGATCCCCGGCCCCAGCACCATGCGCACCGCGTTCAAGTCGTTGGTGCACCGGCTCATCAGCTCGCCGGTGCGGTTGCGGACGTAATAGGCCGGCTCCAGGCGCAGCAGGTGGTCCAGCAAATCATTGCGGATGTCGAATTCGATGTCCCGGGAAACTCCGATCAGGATCTGCCGCGTCAGGAAGGAAAACGCCCCTTTGAACACCACCAGCACCAGCAGGGCCAGAGTGTAAAAGACCAGCGTCTCGCGGGTCAGCGGCCGGTAGAAGGACAGCAGCACGCGCTCCACGGGACCCGGCAGCGCCCCCATTTTTTCAATCAGCGAGTGACCGCCGGAGATCGAATCCACGATGGTGCCCATGGCCAGCGGCAGCAGCGCCCCCACCAGGCCGCCCGCCAGCAGCGTGGCCACGCCCAGCACTGTCTGCCGGAGATAGCGCCTGACATAGGGAACCAGCCGCAGCAGGTTGGCCACGGGCGAAACCCGCCGGCGTGGCTTTTCTGCGGTCATGGTTAGCGCTGCGCTCATGGTTTGACCGGCACGGGAACGTTTCCAGGGGTCGCCGATGTCTCCCGAAATCCCTTTCCCGACGCCTTTACCGCATCATACTCCCCGCGCCCAGCGTTCCACGCCACAGAGACCGTCGCCGGTTTCTTTCCCGATGGCAGGCCCACGGGAGTAAACTCCAGCCGGAAGCCGCTCTCCGGCGTCTTCGAATACACCAGATGCCATGCGGAAACCGGCTCCGCGGGAGCACCCTCCAGATATCCTCGCCTGTTCTTCAGATGCTCGTCAGCCCGAAAGGCTTCCTTCCAACTCCCATTGCTGGGCACAAGGATTGAGACGCGAATCACCTCTGCTGCGGTTTCCCCTTCCCCTCCTGCCGGTGTGGCCGCGGTGGTGGGCATCCGCTGGGCCGCCAGATACTGTCTCCCTCCGGCCTTCGGAAAATCGCCGTAGGCCAGCACTTCGCCGTCGGGTCCCAGGGTGGCGCGCGCCGCAGCCTGGGCCTCTGCAGAAGCATCCACGGCAGCCGGTTGCGCCGCCGGGGGCGCTGCCGGCGTGCCGGCGCTGGCAGCGGGCGCCGCCGTGGCCGGCACGGAAGGTGTGGCCGCGGCGTGCTGCGAGCGATCGTAAATGGCCAGCGCCCCCAGCGTCCCCGCCGCCGCCAGCACCAGGATTCCCAGATCGCGCACCGTTCGCCGCATCAATCAGCACTCCCCATCCGTACTTGCCGCTTTCTTCTCCTGAGCCTCGAGGTGAGCTGGAATTCCCGTGTCCCCCATCCCCGGGCGGCTTTATCCGGCCGGCCGCCGGCATTCACTGCAGGTCTCCCGCCACGGCCTCCAGACGCGCTTCGAAGTCCTCTTCGCCCTCCGACTCCAGCACGAACCGCTCGACCGGCAGAGTCTTCGCCACGCGCTCCACCCATGCGCGCAATCTGCGGATGTTTTCCCGCGTGCGTGCGGCGTATTCCACCAGTGCCCCCGGCTGCGCCATACGCGCCAGGAATTCCGCCTCCGCGGGATGTTCCGCGGTGGCGCGATCGCGGCCGTTGCCGCCCAGCAATCCCGCGTGGCCCGTGAACAGGTGCTCAAAACCGAGCTCAGCGCCGAAATCTCCCGCGTCGCGCCAGGCGCCCTCGTCAAACTCCCGCCCGTAAAATATGACTTCCAGCCGCTGGGGTTTTTCCTTCCACGCTCCGGTTTCCAACTCATAGACCCAGAGGTCCCACCACGCCTCCAGTTCCACGGAGGAGTCCGCTTCCAGCCACCCGCCCAGCGCTTTCACAACCTCCGCAGGGGAAGCCGGCGCGGCGCGCAGGTCGCGCTCCAGGATGGGCGCCTCGGTATGGTCCACGGCACGCACCGCCAGTTGAGTGCACCCCGGCCGCGCCTGCGAATACGGCACCGCGTCCAGAAAATTGCGCAGAAGTTCCGGCAGCCGCTCCGCCGGAATGGGTTGGCACCACACCTTCAGATAAGCGCGATTCGGCACCCATCCATTATAACGGCTCTATGGAGTTGTCCGCGTTGCAGGTGCAGCCTGGGGAGTTCCCGTCGGGGTCAGTTGTTTTCTTGCGGCGGGTGTTTCGTTTGTACGGCCGGCGCATCGCCGGCCCATCGGACGCGCCGCGGCAGACTGCTTACCTGCGGCTTCTTCACACCAGTTCAAACCGCAGCTCGCCCAATTTCTCCAGGCTGCAGGCGATTTTGTCGCCGGGCTTCAGCCAAACCCGCTTGTCCGGCGGCAGGCCCTGAATCACACCCTGGGGCGTGCCGGTAAAAATGATGTCCCCCGGCATCAGCGTAATCACGCGCGAAATGTAGCTGATCTGCTGCCGCGTGTTGAAAATAAAATCGGAAGTATTCGAGGACTGCCGGGTATCCCCGTTCACCCGGCACTCGATCTTCAAGTGGTCGGGATCAATCTGGTCGGCCGTAACCAGATACGGCCCCAGCGGCGCGAACTGGTCCGGCGTCTTGCCCACCATCCACTGGCCGCCGGTCTCGAGTTGCAGGTCTCGGGCGGTGAAATCATTCCCCGTCGCATACCCGGCCACATGGGAGAGCGCATCCGCCTCGCTCACCTGGTAGGCCTCTTTGCCGATCACCATCACCAGTTCCACCTCGTAATCAAACTTCGTTGCCGCGTTGACCGGCAGCTTGACCGTGCCGCCGTGATGATTCAGCGCCGTGTTGTACTTGTTGAACAGAACCGGCTGCTTCGGAATCGGCGCGCCGATCTCCAGGGCGTGCTGCCGGTAGTTCAGCCCGACGCAAACAATCTTCTGCGGTCGCGTGACCACCGGACCGAATTCAATTTCTTCCTCGCGCAGAAATGCTTTCTTCACTTCCAGCGATTTGGACGCCTTTTCCACCAGCGCGTTCAAGCTGGGGCCATCTTCGTTCTGGAGAAGCTCGTCCATGGTGGCCGGAGCGTAGATTTTCAAAGCTTTGGCGGCCTCGGCTACGTCCAGAATTCCCGGACCCATCCGGACGCCCAAACGGTATTCGCCGCCGCGGCGCATGGTCAGCAGCGTCAGTCCCCGCGGCATTCCCTTCTCACGCGGAGCGGAAGGCGTGCCTTTGGCCTCGGCTCGCGTGCCCGCCCTGGCAGCCGCCCCAGTGGCCGCCACTGCGCAGGCCGCGCCAGTTCCAATCAAAAAGTCTCTGCGGTTTCTTCGCATGGGAAGTTCTCCTCCGATCGTACAGTTCCGGCCGCGCCCGCGGCAGAACTTGCGGGGAGTATACCGCAACGTGAGATTAAGGAGTCTTATCGCCGCCCGCAGGGGGCGCAGGCGAACTGCCCGGCGAAGCCATGTCGGTGGAAAGCCCCGCCATGCGCTGGCGCAGCGTTTCCCCCAGGCTGACGAACACGTCACCGCAAATCCTGCGAACGCGCTGCTCCGCGTCCCGCGCGAGCTGGTCCAGGATGGTTTGGGAGTGTTCGGAAAGCGAGGCCACTGTGGTGGCCATGAGCGAATTGGCCACATTGCCCAGGTGGTCGCGGTGCTCTTCGAGCGCCTTGCTGCCCTCTCCGGACAGGCCGGCGCGCCACTCGCGTTGCAGTTCGGCGCGCTCGTCTCTCCACCGCTCCACCACCGGCGCCAACGCGCGGTCCAATTCCTGCTGGGCGCGGCCCAGGCTGGCGGCCACTTCCTGCGCCAGGCGCTCGGCAAACCCCGCTGCGGAGCGCGTCGCCAATTCCTGCATCTCATCGCGCGCGCGGGCGCCGTGCTCTTCCACCTGTTCCACGGCGCGCATGGACGCTTCCGCGGCCGCCGCTTCGGCATCGTGCGCCTGCGAGCTGACCCGCGCAATCACCTCTCCCGCCGCAAATTCGGTGGCCCGGCGCGCGCGTTCAATCTGCTGTTCGGCCAGCCGCCGCGCCTCTTCGGTCACATGCGCGCGGGCGGCGTCCGCGGCCACCTCGATTTCCCCGCGTACCGTCTCCTTCACTTTTCCGGCGGTCTCTTCCAGCAGGCCGCGGGTGTGCTCCGCGTAGCTGCGGCTGTAATGCTCCAGCTCGCTCGCAAACAGGCTGGACATCTCCCCGGCCTTCTCGCGCAGCGACCCCAGGGCCTGCTCCAGCGCGCGGTCCATCGCCGTTTGCATGCTGGCCTGCGTCTTCTTCTGGTACCACTCGGAAGTCTTATAGATCTGCTCGAAGGTCTTGTGGGTGGTGTCGTCCGCCTTCTCCTCGATCTCCGCCAGCATGCGGGAGGTCGCCTCGCGGCCCGCGGCAGTGAATTCGCGCTCGATTTCCGCTACCCGCGCCTGCACTCGTTCCGCGGTCTCGCGCACCGCCCCGTCCGCGGCGTCGTGGATGCGCTCGCGGAACCCGGTCAGCACCTGCTCGGCGTGGTCCTGGCTGCCCGCCAGCCGCGCCACGGTTTCTTCCACGCGCTGGAGCTCCGGCTGCAGGCGCGTGCGCACCATCTCTTCCATCTCGCCGCGGAATTTTTCGGTGGCCGCGCGTCCTGCTTCCTCCAGCGCCGGAGCCTGTTTCGTGCTGATCTCCTCCCAGGCCTGCCGTGCCCGCGCGTCAATTTCCTCTTTCCGGGCCTGGGCGCCAGCCTCCAATTCGCGCCGGACATCTGCCGCGGCCGCGCCGCGCAGCGCTTCGAGTTCGGCCCGTGCCGTTTCGATTCCGGACTGCGCCTGGCGCACGTCGGCCAGCAGCGCTTCGATGCCGCGGCGCTCACCCTCGAGCGCGGCGCGCAGTCCTTCCAGTCCGGCCTGCATCTCGGCCGCGCGCGATTCCACCGTCGAGCGCGCTGCTTCCAGATTTGCGCGCGTTTCCGCGGCTCCCGCCTCCAGCGCGCCGCGCTGCGCTGCCACCGCCGCCCGCGCATCCGCCGCGCCCGCTTCCAGCAGGCCCCGCTGTGTGGCCACGAACGTCCGCGCCTCCGTGCCGCTGGATTCCAGTTCGGAGCGGATTGCGTCCATGGCCGCGCGCGCCGCAGCCGCCCGGGCTTCCATGGCCGTTTCCAGCTCTCCAAAAATTCGCTGCGCCTCCAGCATGGACCGCTGCGCGTTCGTGGAGTTTTCTCCCGCGGCTTCGCGCATGGACGACACGGCGTGCCCGGCCTCCGCCATCACCGATTCGAGCGCTTCCTGCGCCGCGGCCCTTTGCGCCTCCACCTGCTGCTTGAGGGTTTCGACCGCCGGGCCGGTGGCCGCTGCCGACACTTCCTGAAGCTGCGCCCGCAGCGAGTCCGTGGCCCCGGCCAGCGCCTGCGCCACCAGTTCGTCCCAGCGCGCGTGCGCTGCGGTCAGTTCCGCTTCCAGATGCGACTGCCAGGCCCCGCGTCCCGCGCCCAATTTTTCCTGGATGGCCGCATCCAGCTCCGCGGCCTCGCGGGAGAGGCCGGCCACCTGCCCGCGCGCGGATTCCACCTGCGCCCCCAGCGCCACCAGGGAATCCTGCGCGGCTTGCTGTGCCGCCGCGCCGATCGTTTCCCGCATCTCGTCCAGGCGCTTGCGCGCGCTTTCCAGCTCGCTGGACGCCAGTCGCCGCAATTCATCCGATGTCCCGGCAATGTCCGCGCGCAAGCCTTCGAGCGCGCCGGCCACGGAATGTTCCATTTCCTTCCGCGCGGAAGCGGTGAGCTGATCCGAACTGGCGCGGCTGGTTTCTTCGATCCGGCTGAGCGACTGGCGCAGCAGGTCTTCCATCCGCGTGGCCGCCTGGGCCATCACCCGCTGGCCTTCCGCGCGGCTTTGCATGGAAAGCGCCCGCGCGGTTTCCTCGCGCGCGGATTCCAGGCGCGCCAACGCCTGGGTCAGCGACTGCTCGGCGCTCTCCTGGGCCTTGGAGGCAGCCTCCACCACAGTTTTTACGTCGCTTTCGGACTCCGCCTTCATGGCCCGCGCGGCCTCGTAACGCACAATCTCCAGCCGCGCCAGTGCTTCGCGCAGCGCCACATCCAGCCGCTCCGCGTGCGCCTGTCCGTGGGTCATCAGCGCCTGCTTGACCGCTTCGGTGGCCGCGCCGCGCATTTGATGGGTCATGGCCGCGGTAATCTGGCCGCTTTCCGCGGTCACCACGGCGGAGACAATTTTCTTCACATCCTCCTGAATCTGCCTGCGCGCATCCGCCAGCAGTTTCTGGACGTGGTGCGCCACTGCGTCGGCCGCCGCGGGCGGCGCTGCCGGCTCCGGCGGAGCTTCTCCCCGGGTGATGGACCGGACCTTTTCAGAAACAGCGGGAGGGGTTGGGAGTGGATGCTCGGCTTCCTGCGTGTGCGCTTCGGCTTCCTCCGGTTCGGGTTCGGAGGGAGCGGCCAGCCTAGAGCTCAGCGGGACTGCGGCCATCCCCTCCGCCACCGCGGCGGAAGGTGCCGCGGGCTGATCCCCGGGCCATGGAAACCAGTCGTCCGGGGGAAAGGCCACACCCCAGATGTTTCCCGGCGTCTCCAGCTCCACGCCCACCTGG
>DATIYQ010000046.1:0-3745 GCA_035517515.1 Binatia bacterium | reverse complement strand
CCTGCCGGCCACGGAGATCGAACGAAGGGCGCGCGCGCTGGCCGCGCGGCTTCCGGCCGGAGAGGCGGAGGTGGAAATCTCCGCCGGGCAATCCGTGGTGGGTGGCGGCTCGACTCCGGCGCAATCTCTGCCGACGTGCCTGATGCGCATTTCGGCGCTGGGAAGTTCCGCGGTGGAAATCGAGGCGCGGCTGAGAGAGCCCGCTGCCGGCATGACGCCGGTGATTGCGCGCATCGAAGAGGATCGCCTGGTTCTGGACCTGCGCACCGTGGACCCGGCGGAGGAATCGGCCCTTGCAGAGACCCTGCTGGCGGCACTGCGCTGACTTTCTCCCATGCTGGCCGCACGTGTTGGCAGAAAACGCATCCTTCTGGCGGAACGGCCGGTGCCGCGCGTGCCGGCGGGCTGGGCGCTGGTGCGCGTGCGGCTGGCGGGCATTTGCAACACGGATTTGGAAATCCTGCGCGGGTATCACAATTTCCGCGGAACGCTGGGGCATGAATTTGTGGGCCAGGTGGCGGCATGCGGCGGGACGGGGGCCGCGCGCAGCCGGGCCGAAGGGCGCTGGCTGGGCCGGCGCGTAACTGGAGAAATCAACATCACGTGCCGCGGGCTGGGAAAGCCGCACTGTGGCTTCTGCCGGCGCGGGATGACAACCCATTGCTCGCGGCGGCGCGTGCTCGGGATCCTGGGTCACGATGGCGCGTTTGCCGAATACCTGACGCTGCCTCTCGAGAATCTGCACATCGTGCCGGACGGAATTCCCGATGAGTGTGCCGTGTTCACCGAGCCGCTGGCCGCCGCTTGCCGCATCCTGGAACAGGCGCCCGCCGCCGCGCGCGGCGCGCGAGTTGCGGTGCTTGGCGACGGCAAACTGGGACAATTGATCGTGCGCGTGCTCGCGGCCAGCGGGGCGCGGGTGACGCTGTTCGGGCGCCACCGGGAAAAGCTGCAACTGGCAGCCGGCCGCGGCGTTTCGACGTCGCTCCTTCGCCCGGGAACCGGCCGGCCCGGGAGCCGCGTGCCGGGGCGCTTTCCGATGGTGGTGGATGCGACCGGCTCGCCGCAGGGAATACAACAGGCGGTGTGGCTGACCGAACCGGGCGGCACGCTGGTTGTAAAATCCACATTTCACGGCGCGGCACGGCTGGAAACCTGGCCGATCGTGGTGGACGAAATGACGCTGGTCGGTTCGCGCTGCGGGCCGTTCGAGCGTGCCCTCGAATTGCTTGGGAGCAGGCGCGTGGACCCGCGGCCACTGATTTCGCGAGTGTATTCCCTGCGCGCAGCCGCCGCCGCAATCCGCGCCGCCCGGTCTCCTGGCGTTTTGAAAATTCTTCTCGACCCGCGAGGGTGACCGATTTTCGGCTTCAGGTTCGATTGATACACGAGGCCACGCAGGCGGCGCCAAACCCGTTGTCGATATTGACCACGCTCACGTTGGAGGCACAACTGTTGAGCATGGCCAGCAGCGCGGCCACGCCGCCAAGACTCGCGCCGTAGCCGACGCTGGTGGGCACGGCGATCACCGGCGCGGGCACCAGTCCCGCAAGCACGCTGGGGAGCGCGCCTTCCATTCCGGCCACACAGATAATGACCCGCGCGGCGGTGAGCTGGTCGCGGTGGCCCAACAGGCGGTGGAGTCCGGCCACTCCAACGTCGTAGATGGCCTCTGCCCGGTTGCCCAGGGCGCGCGCGGCCACCAGGGCTTCTTCGGCCACGGGAATATCGCTGGTGCCTGCGGAAACGACCAGAATGACGCCCTTGCCGCGGACGGCGCGATCACGTTCGATCACGATGGCGCCGGAGAGGGGGTGAAATCTCGCCGCGCGCGACACCCGCTTCACCGCAGCGTAGACCTTCTGATCCGCGCGGGTCACCAGGATATTGTGCCGCGCCTCTTTGCGCGCGAGCATGCTGCGGACGATTCCGGCCACCTGCCGGGGAGATTTGCCGCGGCCGAAGACGACTTCCGCGAATCCCTGGCGCAGGGCGCGGTGATGGTCCACTTTGGCGAATCCCAAATCCTCGAACGCAAAATGGCGCAATCGTTGAAGGGCGGCCTCTTCCGTCAGCCGGCCCGTGCGCACCTGGCGCAGTAGTTCGCGCAGAGTGGTTTCTTCCATGGCCGGGCGATTCTATCACCGCGGTGTGTTTCGGCAGGTTCGAAGCGGATGACGCCGCTGCCGCGGATGGATGAGGTTGCGGGCAGCGGGAGGCCCTGGGGCTTGGAGCGCGGCCCTGCTCCCGGTAGACTGTGCTGGATGCAGAAGAGCGGCTTCCGCTTTGTGGCGTTGCCCGCGGTGTTGCTGGTGGCTGCGTTTGTGCTCACCCAGGGCCGCCCGTGGACGCCCATGCGCATCGCCGGCGTGGCGGTGATGCTTCCTGGGTTCGTGCTCTGGGGCATCGCCCACGTGCAGCTTGGGGATTCGTTTTCCGTGCGAGCGCAGGCGCGCCGACTGGTGACCACGGGGTTGTATTCGCGCTTCCGGAATCCGATCTACGTTTTCGGAGGGCTGGGAATGGCGGGTTTTTGCATGGCCATCGAGCGGCCCTATTACCTGCTGGCCTTTGCCGTCCTGATTCCGCTGCAGATGGTCCGCAGCGGCCGCGAGGCACATGTGCTGGAAGAGAAATTCGGGGACCAATACCGGGAGTACCGGGCGAAGACCTGGCTGTAGCCGGAGAGACGATTTATGGCAGGCGAACAAAGCAGGGTGATCACGGTGGGGGTGACCGGGGCGAGCGGCGCGGTTTGCGCGCGGACCATGGTGCGCCTGCTGGATGCCGACGCTCGCGTGGCGCGCGTGCATTTTGTAGTGACCCCCAGCGGGATGCGCGTGCTGACGGATGAACTGGGCATTCGCGCGCCGGATCCCCGGAAGCTACCGGCTACGCTCTCCGGCACTCCAGCCGCGAAATTTGAAACGCACTTCAATGCCGATATTGGGGCGCCGATTGCGTCGGGCAGCTATCCTGTCGACGGGATGGTGGTGCTGCCCTGCTCCGTGGGCACACTGGGCAAAATTGCCGCGGGGCTGGCGGAGGATCTGGTGGGCCGGGCCGCGGACGTTTGCCTGAAGGAAGGCCGGAAGCTGGTGCTGTGCGTGCGCGAAACTCCGCTCAGCCGCATCCACCTGGAAAACATGCTGCGCGTGCAGGCCGCGGGCGCGGTGGTGATGCCGGTGATTCCCGCGTTCTATGCTGGCGCGAAGAGCATTGAGGACCTGGTGCTCCAATACGTCTGCCGCGTGCTGGAACACCTGGAACTCCCGCAGGAAGCGCAGTTCCGCTGGAAGGGCCAGGCGGGGGTGGTTGGGGCGCGACGGCTGGAAATCGCCGCAGGCGCGCCGCGCCCGCCGCGCGGGAAGAAGTAGCTCCAGGCCAGCCCTGGAGCGGCCAACACTTGGTTTGGAAAACGAATGGCCACACTCACCGCCAAATTGCGCACCACGCTGGAGATGATCAAATTCGAGCACTCCGTGTTCGCGCTGCCGTTTGCGCTCACCGGAGCGCTGCTGGCGGCGCGACGCGGGCCGGGCGGCGCCGGATGGCCCACCTGGGCGCAGATCGGGTGGATTGTGGTGGCCATGGTGGGGGCGCGCTCCGCGGCCATGACCATGAACCGCATCGCGGATTTGGATTACGACCGCCGCAACCCGCGCACGGCGGGCCGCCCGCTGGTGACCGGGGCGCTCACGCTGCAATTCGCGTGGGCGTTCGCGGCGATTTCTTCCGCGGTGCT
>DATIYQ010000045.1:0-2620 GCA_035517515.1 Binatia bacterium | reverse complement strand
CGTGGCGGGGCAGGTCCAGCTCGCGGATGATTTCCGGCCGCAGCAGGGAGACCACGTAGGAGCAGACGGAGAATTTGAAGCCGGGGACAACTTCTTCGGTGACCGCGGCGCCGCCGAGCACGTGGCGGCGCTCCAGCACGACAACTTTTTTGCCGGCGCGGGCGAGATAGGCGGCGGCAACAAGGCCATTGTGACCGCCGCCGATCACAATCACATCGTATTGTCCGTTGGCATTGCCCATATCGAGGACATGGCGCACCATGCGGTGCAGCACGAAAGCGAGCATGCATTCTACAGACGGCGCGGAGCGCCTACAAGCGTACGAAGAACCGATGCGCAGTCGTTGCGGCAGTCCGGCGGCGATAGGTATACTCGCCACTCGTCACTCATTACTGGTCACCGCTCTGAGGAGGACACGTGCCGGTCGGAACGCCGTTTCACGAGCGCGAGCTGGCGCTGTGCGAGAGCCTGAATTACCGCGAATGGTCGGGGTATTACACGCCGAGCGTTTACGAGGCGACGCACGAGCACGAGTACAACGCGATTCGGCAGTCGGCGGCGCTGATTGACATCACGCCGCTCTACAAATACCGGCTGCGCGGGCGGGACGCGGCGAAACTAATCAACCGGGTGCTGGCGCGGGACATCCACAAAGTGGCGGTGGGGCAGGTGATTTATTGCTGCTGGTGCGATGAAGAGGGCAAGGTAATTGACGACGGCACGATCTCCCGCCTGGAGGAAAACACCTACCGGTGGACGGCGGCGGACCCCAACCTGCGCTGGTTCCGGCAGAATGCGGCGGGGATGGAAGTGGAGATCGAAGACATCTCCCAGCAAGTGGCGGCGCTGGCGCTGCAAGGACCGACTTCGGGGCGGCTGCTGCGAGCGGTGGCGGACGCGGAGCTTGCCAACCTGAAATATTTCCGGGTGACGCGCGGCTCGATTGCCGGGGTGCCCGTGGAAATCTCCCGCACGGGCTACACCGGCGACCTGGGGTACGAAATCTGGATTCCGTGGGAGCGCGCGCCGAAGGTGTGGGACGTGCTGATGGAGCAGGGCCGAAAATTCGACATCCATCCCGCGGGGATGATTGCGCTGGACATCGCGCGCATCGAGGCCGGGCTGCTGCTGATCGAAGTGGACTACTTCAGCAGCCGCAAGGCGCTGATCCCCTCGCAGAAATATTCACCCTACGAGATCGGGCTGGGGCGCATGGTGGATCTGAAAAAGGAGCACTTCATCGGCCGCGCGGCGCTCGCGGAGGAAGAGAAGCGCGGGCCGGCGCGGCAACTGGTGGGGCTGGAAATCCACTGGGGCGAGGTGGAGCGCGTGTATGAATCCATGGGCCTGGCGCCGCAGGCGCCGACCATGGCATCGCGCGTGGCGGTGCCGGTGTACCGCGGGGCGCAGGTGGGCCGCGCCACGTCCACCACGTGGTCGCCGACGCTGAAGCGCATGATCGCGCTGGCCAGTGTGGAAAGCGGCTCGGCGAAAGAGGGGACGGAGCTGCAGATGGAGTGGACGGTCGAGGCGGTGCGGCACCGCGTGGGCGCCCGGGTGGTGGCGCTGCCGTTCTTCAACCCGCCGCGCAAGACGGCCACGCCGATCGCGTGAAAAACCCGACAAACCCGGGAAATGATTTAACGCAGAGTTCGCAGAGATGCGGAGAGCACAGAGAGGAAATCCGATGAGAGAGCTCACACTTCGCCGCGGCGCCGCACGGTGCGCTCCATGGCTCGTTGCCGGCGCGCTGGCTATCGCCGGGGCGCTGGCGGCGCAGCAGGCGCCGCGGCCTCCGGAGACGCGCACCGACAATGTGGTGGACGACTACCACGGAACGAAGGTGACCGACCCCTACCGCTGGCTGGAAGACCAGCAGGGGCCGGCGACGCGCGCGTGGATTGACCAGCAGAACCGCTACACGCGGGAGGTGCTGGATGCGCTGCCGGGGCGGGCGGCGATCGAGCGGCGGCTGACCGAGCTGATGAAGATTGACGCCTTCGGGCTGCCCACGGAGCGCGGCGGGCGCGTGTTCTATTCGAAGCGGCTGGCCAGCCAGGACCTCTCCGTGCTGTATGAACGCAGCCTGACCGGCGCGACGGAGCGGGTGCTGATGGATCCGCACCCGCTGAGCAAAGACCACACGACCAGCGTCAACTTCGAAGCCATTTCGCAGGACGGCAAGCTGGTGGCCTACGGCATCCGCCGGGGCGGGGCGGACGAAGTGGCGGTCCATTTGATGGACCCGGACACCGGCAAGGAGCTGCCGGATAACCTGCCGGTGGCGGACTATCTGTCGATGGCCATCGCTCCGGACAACCGGGGAGTGTATTACTCGCTGATCAAGAAAGAAGGGCCGCGGGCGTATTTCCACCGCCTGGGCACTCCGCCTGCGGGCGACCAGGAAGTATTCGGCCAGGGGCTGGGGCCGGAGATGCTGGTCGGGGTATCGGTATCTGAAGATGGGCGCGATGTGCTGTTCCACGTGTTCCACGGGTCGGCGGCGGACTATTCCGAAATCTATTTCCGGGATCTGGCGGCCAACGGGCCGGTGACGCCGCTGGTGAAGGGCCTGGCGGCGCAGTTCACGGCGGAAGTGGTGAATGGCCGGGCGTATCTG
>DATIYQ010000044.1:0-7622 GCA_035517515.1 Binatia bacterium | reverse complement strand
GCGCTGGCGCTGGTGCTGCTGGTGGGTGCGGGACTGCTGATCGGCAGCTTCGCGCGGCTGGAAGCGGTGGCTCCGGGTTTCCGCACCGAGCGCGCACTGGCGTTCGACGTCAGCCTGCCCCGCACGCGTTATGCAGACGCTCCCCGCAAGGCGGCCTTCTACGAATCCTTGATCGAACGCCTGCTCACGCTTCCGGGCGTCCAATCGGCGGCCGCGGTCACCACGCTTCCGCTCTCCGATAATGACGAGAGCTATACCTTCGAGGTGGAAAACAAGCCCAACGAGCCGGGCAAAGAACCCTCCGCCATGTACTACGACGTGACCCCCGGCTATTTCCAGACCATGGGGATTCCCCTGCTCGCCGGCCGGGATTTTTCGCGCACGGACGCGCTGGACACGCCGCGTGTCTGCATCATCAACGACGTGCTGGCCCGCGAGTATTTCCCCGGACTGGATCCCGTTGGCCGCCACCTCTTCCTCGGCGCCGGCCAGGGGCGCATTTTTCGCGAGATCGTGGGCGTGGTCGGTTCCGTGAAGCATTACTGGCTCGGGGAGAAGCCCCAGCCGCAGGCCTATGAGCCGCTGGCGCAGGTGCCCGATAGCGGTGCCACGATTGTGGTGCGCAGCACGCTGGATCCCGGCAGCCTCACCGCTGCCGTGCGCGGCAGGGTGCAGGCGGTGGACGCGCAGTTGCCGATCGCCCACGTCATCACTTTCGACCAGTTGGTGGCGGAGTCCGTCTCTCAGCCGCGCTTTCGCACGCTGTTGCTGGGATTGTTCGCGGCCTTCGCCGTGGCGCTGGCGGTCGCGGGGCTCTATGGGGTGATGTCTTATACGGTCACCCAGCGCACGCGCGAAATCGGGATTCGCATGGTGCTCGGCGCGCAGCGCAAGTCGGTCTACCAGTTGGTGGTGGGACAGGGAATGATTCTGGTCGGGATGGGCGTGGTGGTGGGACTGGGATCGGCGCTGGGCATGACGCGGCTCTTGAAGCGATTCCTCTTCGGCGTCGAGGCCACCGATCTGCTCACGTTCATCGCCGTCAGCGCGCTCCTTGTGTTGGTTGCGGCCTGCGCCTGCTTTTTCCCCGCGCGCCGCGCCAGCCGCGTGGACCCTCTCGAATCACTGCGTTACGAATAGAGCTCACGCAAGCTGTCTCGCTGGCCTGTCACTTTGAGGCCAGCACGGACGGGCAGTCATCTCGTCTTGAAGCATCCCCAAAAGCCGGATCTGCGGGTGGTGGTTCCCTTTCACACCAAGGATCTCAAGCGGGGAACGCTTGCAGTGATCCTGGACCAGGCCGGCTTTTCCGCCGGGGAGTTTGCGGAATTGCTCCAGGCCGGTTTATGCCGCAGCGGCTTTGGCCTGCTGCGCGAGCAGCGTAAATGCAGCCGCATCCGCCACCGCCAGGTCGGCCAGCATCTTGCGGTCAATGGCCACACCGGCCTTCTTCAGCCCGCTGATCAGCGTGCTGTAGGTCATGCCGTTGTTGCGCGCCGCGGCGCCGATGCGCTGAATCCACAGCCTGCGGAAGTCCCGCTTGCGGGTGCGCCGGTCGCGGAAGGCATAGCGCTCCGCGCGGTTGGCCGCTTCCTGCGCGGATTGGTACAGCTTGCTCTTGGTGAGGAAGAAGCCCTTGGTCCTGCGCAGATACTTCTTGCGCCGCGCGCGGCGCTTGCTGCCTCGTTTGACTCTGGCCATCGGTAATTCTCCTTCAAGGCGGAGACGCCCGGTGCAGAAGAGAAATGCACAGCGTCTCCACGGCGTGTTTGGGTAGCACAGAGATTCCTGTCTGTGCATGCATTCGCGAGGCCTTAGGAGGCAGACGCTTCTACCTTGCGATGCGGGTAGGAGCGGCGATCCAAAAGCGGACAGACAAGAATGTCTGTCCTACCTCGCTGCCGGCCGGCAGGCCCGCCGTGGCGGGAAGTGCGCTGCCTGGCACAGCTTTCTCACTCGGCCCGTGGGACGGACAGTTGTCTGTCTCCCGCGGAGCCGCGGAAACTCGTTCTGCTAGGCGTACGGCAGCATGCGCCGCACCTTGGCCGCGTCCGCGGGATGCACCTGCGCCAACTTTTTCAGCCGGCGCATGCGGTTGGAGGCCTTGGTGCCCAGCAGGTGCCGCTTGCCGGAGTGCATGCGCAGAATTTTTCCGTTGGCGGTGATCTTGAATCGCTTGGCCGCCCCACGATGTGTTTTCAACTTAGGCATTCGCTCCTCCGGATTCCGGTCCGCGCGCGGGCTGGGGCGGACGCGGGGGCGGCGCGGGGGCCCCGCCTTTTTTGGGGGCGATCACCGCCAGCAGGATGTTGGCCTCCATGCGCGGCGGGCTTTCCACCTGTCCCAGCGCCTGAATGTCTTTTTCCGCCAGCAGCCGGGTCATCTTCTGCCGGCCCACTTCCGGATGGGCCATCTCGCGGCCGCGGTGGAAAATCATAGCTTTCACTTTGTAGCCATCGGTCAGGAAATCGATGATGCGATTCTTACGCACCTGGTAATCATGCTCCGCGGTCGAGGGCCGGAACTTCACTTCCTTGATGTGCCCCCCGCGGTGGTGCTTGCGCTGCTCGTGTTCCCGCTTGTTTTCCTCGTAGCGGAACTTGCCGAAATCCATGATCTTGCACACCGGAGGCACGGCGGTGGGCGAAATTTCCACCAGGTCGAGGCCCGCTTCGCGCGCCTTCTTCATGGCTTCGAACGGGGGCATGACCCCCAATTGCCCGCCATCTGCGTCAATCACCCGGATTTCGCGTTCACGGATGCGTTCATTCACGCGATACTTACGATCGATACTGATACGAATGCCTCCTTCTCCGCGGCCACCGCCGGAGACAGCTTCCCCGCCTCATTCGCGAGCATCTTGAAAACCCACCCCGGGGCGGAAACGGAACGGCGGGACACCGATGCGCAGCCACTGAGTATAGCATGACTTCGGGCTATTCAGCCGCCCGGCTGCCCACTTCGGCGCTCAGGGCGGAAATGAAATCCCCGAGCGGCCGCGGGCCCAGGTCACCCTTGGAGCGGTGGCGCACGGAGACACTGCCGGCCTCTGCCTCCTTGCCGCCCACGATCAGCATATAGGGGATTTTCTCGAGCTGCGCGTCGCGGATTTTCGCCTGCAGCTTTTCATTGCGGTCGTCCAGGTGGACGCGAATGCCGGCCTGGCCCAGCTTCGCGGCCACGCTTTTGGCGTACTCCTCGAACTTTCCGCTCACCGGCAGCACCGTGGCCTGCACCGGAGCCAGCCAGGCCGGAAACGCCCCGGCGTAGTGCTCGATCAGCGTGCCGAAAAACCGCTCCTCGGAGCCCCACAGCGCGCGGTGCACCATTACCGGCTGATGCCGCGCGCCGTCTTCGCCCACGTATTCCAGGCCGAAGCGCCGCGGCAGGTTGAAGTCGAATTGCACGGTGGAGAGCTGCCACGGCCGGCCGATGGCGTCCAGTAGCTTCACGTCGATTTTCGGCCCGTAAAAGACCGCCTCGCCGGGCATGTATTTGTATGGGATGTTCATGCGTTCGAGCGATCGCTTGAGCGCGCCCTCGGCGTGCTCCCACTCGTCCACCGTGCCCGCGTAGTGCTCCGCATGCGCCGGATCGCGGGCTGAAAGCTCGATCTCGAAGCGGTCGAATCCAAAGGTGCGCAGCACGGCCAGGGCAAAATCCACGCAGCCTTCGATCTCCTTCTCCAGTTGCTCGCGCATGCAGAAGATGTGGGCATCGTCCTGGGTGAATCCGCGCACGCGCATCAGGCCGTGGAGCACGCCGGAGCGCTCGTAGCGGTACACCGTGCCCAGTTCCGCCAGGCGCAGCGGCAGCTCGCGGTAGCTGCGCAGCCGCGACCTGTAAATCAGGATGTGCCCGGGGCAGTTCATGGGCTTCAACTGGTATTCGGCCTTCTCGACTTCCATCGCGCCGAACATGTTCTCGCTGTAAAAATTGGTGTGGCCGCTCGTCTCCCACAGTTTGCGAAGCATGACGTGCGGCGTGAACACCAGGTTGTAGCCGCGCCGCAGGTGCTCGTCGCGCGACCAGTCTTCCATGATCTTCCGCACCAGCCCGCCCTTGGGATGCCAGAAGATCAGCCCCGGCCCGGCTTCTTCTTCGATCGAGAAGAGCCCCAGCTCCGGGCCCAGCCGCCGGTGATCCCGCCGCTTCGCTTCTTCCAGGCGATGCAGGTAATCGGCCAGTTCCTGATCGGTGAAAAAACACGCTCCGTAGATGCGCTGCATCTGCGGGTTGGTCTCCAGGCCTTTCCAGTAGGCGCCGGCCACGTTCATCAGCTTGAAGGCGTGGATGCGGCCGGTGGAGGGAATGTGCGGCCCGCGGCAGAAATCAATGAATTTCCCGGTGGTGTAGAAGGAGACCATGGGTTCCGTGGCCTTCTCTTCCACCAGCTCGCACTTAAAGCCCTGGTCCCACTTCCGGTAGAGCTCCAGGGCCTCCGCTTTCGGCAGCAGCTTGCGCTCGTTGGGAATATCCTGCGCCGCCAGCTCGTGCATCTTCTTCTCAATGCGCTCGAGGTCCTCCGGAGTGAAGGGCTGGCTGCGCAGGAATTCGTAAAAGAAGCCGGTGTCGATCGGCGGACCGATGCCCAGCTTCACATCCGGGAAGAGTTCGAGCACGGCCGCGGCCAGCAGGTGCGCCGCGGAATGCCGGAAGACGAAGAGCGCGTCGCTCTCCTTGGCGGTCAGGATCTCGAGCTTGCTGTTGTCCGTCAGCGGCCGGGAGAGGTCCACCAACTCGCCATCCACCCGCGCCACCAATGCGGCCTTGGCCAGTCCCGGCGAAATCTGCCGCGCGATCTCCGCGGGAGTGGTGCCTTTGGGCACCTCGCGCTTCGCCCCGTCCGGCAAGGTGATGGCTATGGTTTCCATGAGTGTCCCGGTCGAAAATCCGAAAACTCAAAGCTAACAGACGGGTCAGAACAGGGTCAAGCCGGCGCAATCCATTCCGGTGTGAACTCGCGCCTTGAGGGCCCTACAACAGCGTAACGCCAGGTAGACCGGCGAAACCCTGGTCGGATGTCACGAGCTCGGCCGCAAAGCCTTGGGCAGTGGCGTAAATGATTGCGTCTGCCATGGCGAGCTTATGCTGCAGGCTGATGCTTGCGGCGGCCAACGCAAGAAGCTCCCCCAATGGGATTATTTGGCGTCGCATGGCCTGGGATGCGAAGCGGTCCGCCTCAACCTTTCCACAGGACAGTTTCAGTTTCTTGTACACCTCGTAAAGCACAATCGAGGGTACGAGGATCGGTCGCACACCTTCTATGTACTGGGAGGCCTCGTTCGCCTTGGTGTCCAGGGTGATGTACTCGAGCCAGCCGGAGGAGTCCACCACCACCGGGTCAGTAGCGATCCCTGCGGTCACGATAGTCCTCCCGCCAATGCATCCCTTTGGCCATGCCACGAAGCTCCGTGATTGGCCGAGGAGCTTCCAATCGAATGCCACCGTCGCTGGCAAAGATCAACAGCTTCTGACCCGGGTGTAACTTGAGTTCCTCCCTCAGCTTTTTCGGGATAACGACCTGAAACTTCGGAGATACGGTTACGGTATCCATCGATGCCTCATCACACCGTGATTCTATCGATGATACCTCCGTATGTCAATGCAAGTTGCCCCCTCCCGAACCATTCGCGGACCTCATAGAGCCTGGCGTGGCAGCTAGTTGCCGGGCTTTCCAGCGTAAAGGGCCCAATCAAAACCTGCGGTCGGATATCGAGTCCAATTCTGTCGCGCTCGTGATCGCCGTAGTCGGTACCGTACGATGTTCGATTCGTAGCGAATGGATCGGCGTAGAACGGCGCGAGGAACCTTTGAACCATTCATTCCTGTGAGGGCGCCAAACGCCTTCTCAGCTTGTCAGAGGATGAAAGCTTGGATCGCTGCATTCAAAGAACGGGACCATCCCGGGTGCACGATCGTGGGTTGCGCATGAGTCCATGAACCGAAACACGCATTCGCTCCAGCGCGGCAGCGGCAGAATCTCTTCTTCAGCAGTCATCCTCGCAACTGGGTCCTCGAAGGCACCCACAAGCAGTTCGCGCATTCAGTAGTCCCTTCTGGTCTACTTCTTCCGCGCCGCTTCCAGCATCTGCCACACCGGCTCCGGCAGGTCCACGAGGTCGTTGAATTCGCCCGCGCCGCGCAGCCACAGGCCGCCGTCAATGACCACGCATTCGCCGTTCACGTATTCGGCCAGGGGCGCGAGCAGATAGGCGGCCAGATTGGCCAGCTCCTCATGCCGCCCGAAGCGCTTCATGGGATGGTAGTGCTTCGCGCGCTGCTCGTATTCCGCAGAGGGCATCAGCCGCGACCACGCCCCCTCGGTGGGAAACGGCCCCGGCGCGATGGCATTCAACCGGATGCGATGCCTGGCCCACTCCACCGCCAGCGACCTGGTCATGGCCAGCACGCCAGCCTTGGCGCAGGCGGACGCGACCACAAATCCGGAGCCGCTGTTGACCGCCGCATACGTGGTAGCAATATTCAGGATGTTGCCGCCGCGCCCGGCGGCAATCCACTTCCGCCCCAGCGCCAGCGTGGCGTGGAATGTACCCTGGAGCACGATGCCCAGCACGGCGTTGAACGCGTTGGGCGAAATGCGCTCCGTGCGGGCGATGAAATTTCCCGCCGCGTTGTTCACCAGGGTGTCCACGCCGCCGGTGGCTTGCTCCGCCTCCTCCACCATGCGCTCGACGGCGGCAAAATCGCGCACGTCGCAGGTGGTGAAGGCCGCCTGTCCGCCTGCGGCGCGGATCGCCTCGCACGTCTCCGCCAGCGGCGGCTCGCGCCGGCCCGCCAGGTGCAACTTCGCGCCCAGTTCCGCGAACCGCAGCGCCATCGAGCGGCCCAGGCCGGTGCCGCCCCCGGTAATCAGAATGGCCCGTCCCGCCAACAGATTCTTCTCGAACATGGCTTCAGTCCCTTTCAGTTTGGAGTGCTGATCAACGGGATAGCTGTTGGGAGCACGGCATGCCGCGCCCCTACAACTTCTGCCACATCGCATCCACCTCGGAGCGCAGCCGCTCCGTGGCCGCCGCGTAACGCGCCTCCGCATCACGGCGGTCGCAGCTGGCGGGGAGCGGCTGGGGCGGCGGAATCGGTTGGCCGATGGCGATCCGAATCCTGCCCCCGCCCGGCAGGCACCGGCTCCACTGGAAACCGCGAGCGCGGGGCCAGAACTCGAATGAGCCGCGAATCGCCACCGGCACGATGGGCACGCCCAGATGAAGCGAAAGGATCGCTGCGCCTTTCTTAAAGGTCTTGATCTCCCCGTCCACCGTTCGCTCGCCCTCCGGGAACAGCACCAGCATTTTCCCATGACGCAGGCCGAACGCTCCGGCCTGCATGGCCCGCACCAGATTGGCGTCCGGGTCCACGGGAATCACGTTTACCGTTCGCGCTATTTTGCGGCGGAGGGGCGTGGCGTAATATTCGCTCGCGCCTACAAAAAACATTCGCTGGAAAGCGTGCCACGGCAGCGCGCCTGCCAGCAGAAACATGTCCAGAAAACTCTGGTGATTTGGAGAAAGTAAGAAGGTGCCATCACCAGGGAACTTTTCCACTCCGGAAAGCCGCAGGCCGAAGAGCACCCGGGCTGCCGCGCGCAACACCCGCGCGCC
>DATIYQ010000043.1:0-4977 GCA_035517515.1 Binatia bacterium | reverse complement strand
TGGGCGCCCCGGACTGGCGTGGAAATGTGCCCGGGAAGCCGATGTCTTCGCAGGAGATTTCCGACGTGGTGGCGTGGCTGGCGTCCCAGCGGGTTCCCTTCCCGGGGCAGCCATATCCTGCCGCGGTCCAACCGACGGGAGAAAAGCAATGAGCGAACCGGGCGAACTCACCAGGCGGTCTGTGCTCATGAAGCTGGGCATCCTGTTCAACGCCATTGCTGGAGTGGTTCTGGCCATTCCCATCGTGCGCTACGTGCTCTCGCCCGTCTCCCGCGGCAGAAAGGGCGCCTACGAGTCCTGGCTTCCCCTGGGCCGGTTGGAACAGTTCCCCCCGGGCCAGACGCGGCTGGCCACTTACGAAAATCCGGTGTTGAACGCCTGGGACGGAATGACCGCGGATGTGGCCTGCTGGGTCCGCAACGTGGACGGCAAGAAATTCCAGGTGTTCGCGGTGAACTGCGCCCACCTGGGCTGTCCGGTGCGCTGGTTTCCCCAGTCCGGTTTGTTCATGTGTCCCTGCCATGGGGGCGTCTACTACCAGGATGGCTCGCGCGCGTCGGGACCCCCGGAGCGCGGCTTGTTTGAACACCACTACAAAATTGAAAACGGCCAGCTCCTCATCCAGGCCGGGGAAATGCCCACGCCCGGCATGGTTTCCGGTGTGAGCACGGAAAAACCCCCATGCGCCTGATCCAGCAGCTTGGCGAGTGGTTCGACGCGCGTCTCCAGGTGGGAGCCACCATCCGCGAGACCGCCGAACATCCCGTTCCGCGGGAAACGGCCAGTTGGTTCTACGTGTTCGGCAGCGCCGCGGTGATTGTGTTCGTCCTTCAAATCGTCACCGGCATCATGCTCTCCAGCATCTACGTGCCCTCCGCCGGCGAAGCGTGGAGCAGCCTGCAGACCCTGAACCAGGCCGTGACCCTGGGATGGTACGTCCGGGCCCTGCACGGGTGGGGCTCGGAGTTCATGGTCGCCATTGTTTTAATCCACATGGTGCAGGTGTTCCTGTTCGGAGCTTACAAATACCCCCGCGAGCTCACCTGGATCGTGGGCGTGTTTCTGCTGCTGATGACCCTGGGCATGGCGTTTAGCGGGCAGGTGTTGCGCTTCGACCAGGATGCGTATTGGGGGCTGGGCATCGGCGCCTCGATTTCCAGCCGCGTGCCCATCATCGGCCCGCCCATTGTCCACCTGATGCTGGGCGGCCCGATCATCGCCGGCGCCACCTTGTCCCGCTTCTTCGCCCTGCACGTGTTCATCCTGCCCGGCCTGTTGATCGCCTTCATTGGCGTGCACCTGCTCATGGTCATCAAGCTGGGCATCAACGAGTGGCCCATGCCCGGCCGGGTGGTGCGCAAGGCCACCTACGTGAAGGAATATCACGAGCTCACCAGCCGCGACGGCATCCCCTTTGTTCCCTCCGCGGTTTGGAAGGACCTGTTCTTCGGCGCCTTCATTCTTCTGGCCGTCGCTGCCTGCGCCGCCTACTTTGGCCCCTTCGGCCCCACCGGTCAGCCGAATCCCACCATCATCCAGACGGCGCCGAAACCCGATTTCTTTTTCCTGTGGATTTATGCTTTGCTCTCGCTGCTGCCGCCCTCCATGGAGACGCCCGCGCTGCTGGTGGGCCCGGTCATTGGCATCGCTGCGCTGCTGGTTCTTCCCTTTCTTTCTGGGGAGGGCGAAAAGAACTGGCGGCGCAGGCCCATGGCCGTGCTCATCATTTTGCTGGCCGCGGTCGGATTGGGTACGGCCACAAAGCTCGCCGAACATGCCCCCTGGAGCCCCGCCATGGATGCCTGGAGCGGGATGCCCATCCCCGGGAAATTCCTGCAACACCGCACGGCGCTGGAGCGGCAGGGCGCGCTGGTCTTCCAGTTGAAGCAATGTCACAACTGCCACGCGCTGGATCACCAGGGGGGCATGCGCGGGCCGGAACTGGACAATGTCTCCGTGTCCATGACCCGCGATCAATTGATCCGCCAGGTCATCCAGGGCGGCGGCAATATGCCTGCCTACGGCAAGAACCTGAGCCCCGCCGAGACCACTGCCCTGGTCACCTTCTTACAGTCCCTGCACCCGCCCGGCCAGGGGCCCGCGCGAGACGCGGCACGCGATGTGGCCAATGGGCAGGTCGCCGCATCCCCAACTCCCGTGCGCTAGAAGCGGAATTCCCACTTACGGCTGGACGGCTCCAACGCCTTCGGCCGCACGCCCGCGGCTCAACCACCGGACGAAAATCGCGGATGCCAGCACCGTCAGAATCGCTCCCTGAACCACCCACATCAACAGCCCGCCCAGCACCTGGTCGTGAAGCGCGGAGAGTCCCAGGGGATGCGGTCCACCCATATAGAAGTGGTAGAGCACCGTCTCCGCCAGAGTTATCGGAGCCCCGACCACGCTCATCGCCAGCATCAGCGCCAGCAGGTAGAGTCCCTGCAGTGGCTGTGACAATCGCGGAAATTCCGGAAGCGGGCTGAGCACGGGCCACCACAGCACCAGCCCCGCGAGGAACAGGCTGATGCGCACCGTGTGGTAGTAGGGTTTCACGTGGCACACCTGGTTGCAGACCTCCGGGATGTGAATCACCGTGAACACCACCGCGAAAATCAGTAAGGCCACGCGCGGCCGCGTCAGCGCGCTCCATACCGCCCGCACCGGGGCCCAGGCAAGCAGCGGCCGAAGCATCCATCCCTCCAGGCCGGCAAGCAGGGCGGGCGAGACCACCATCACCAGGATGACCTGCTGGAGGATATAGGCGGAATAGAGACGGCTGAGGGCCAGGCGCTCCAGCGGTCCGCTGAGCGCCGCGATCCACGCCACCAGCCCCAGCGCGAAGATACCCACGCGCGGACGCTGCTGTCCCCGGCCAAAATACACGATGCACGCGCCATACGCCCCGCCCATCAGCAGGGCGGCGAGAATGGCCCACATTCCCGGCCAGGCGGACTGGGACGCGGCATCACACCATGCGTAGGCGTGCGCGTCTGTGGTTTCCGCGATGGCCAGCAGCGTCATTGCTCAAATCAACGGAACGCCGGGCTTGGGACGCAAACCCCGGCCAGTCTAATTGAGCGCGCGGCTGCCCGCAAACCTCTGCGGCCGAAGCGCCGGGTCCAGGCGAGCTTGCCGGGGCTGCGCCGGCACCCAGGTCCCGGGAATCTGTATTGCGCCCCCCGGCGGCCTGGGTGCCGGCCCTGCCCCGGCACTCCCGGAACGCTACTTCTTCTGCATTTGGCGGATAAAGGTGACCAGCGCTTTCACCTGATCGTCGCTCACGCCCTTCTTCGAGAATGCGTGCGTGGCCTTCTTCTCTTTTCCGCCGTTGGCGATGATGTCCGTGATCTCGGCGTCCGAAAGCTTCTTGGCCTCATCGGAAACCAGGCTGGGAGCCTTCATGGCCGGCTTCCCTTCTCCGTTGGCGCCGTGACACATGGAACACTTCGTCTTGTAGAGCGCTGCGCCATCCTCCGCCGCCGGTGTGGTCCGCGGGGTGAGCGCGAACGCCGCCAGGGGCAGCATGAGAGACAGCAAAGCAACCTGCTTTACCTTCATAGCTTATTTCTCCTTTTTGTCTGAGTTGACCTGCGAAGAATTCTCCGCCGCATTCCCCGCCGGATGCGGCTCACCGCCCTTGCCGCGCTCCTGCGCCTGCTTTAACGCCGCGTAATACTCCGGCCGGGTGTGGCGCAGATGATCCGCCGAGGCCTGCCCCGTGAGCCAGGCCCGGTCCATGGGATACACGTCGGGATCGAACATCACCGTGTACATGTGCCAGATCAGAATGGAAAACGTGGCCAGAATCGCTTCGTAATAGTGCAGGGCCGTGGCCGCGTCTGAAAACCACTTGGGGAAGAACCGCAACGCCAGGTTGTTGAACCACAGCGTCAGTCCGGTTGCCGCCATCAGCACTGTGCCCCACAGGAACGCCAGGTATTCCATCTTCTCTACATAGTTGAATTTTCCAAACGAGGGCGGCGCCGCAACCAGGCCCAGGTTATATCCGAGCATTTGAACCAGGTCCCGGGCATCACGGGTTTTGGGCAGCATGTGGCGGAGCATCGCGCGGTCGCGCTTCACCAGCATCAGGTGCACGCCGTGGTAAACCACGGAGGCAATCAGCAACACCCCGGCCACCCGGTGAATCCATCCGCGGAAGGCGAACCGGCTCTCCCACAACAGCAGCGGGCGCGCCCACCAGGCGTCCGGAAACTTCAAGGCAAATCCGGTGATTACCAGCACCGGAAAGCTGATCATCACCATCCAGTGGGCGATGCGGAATTGCAGGTTCATCCGGGGGAGCGTCTCGCCGCAGGCCGCATGCGCGCTGCCGCGCCGCGCCTTCTTCAGAAAATCCAGCAGGTGATGGAGCAGCATGAAACCGAGCGTGAACGGAATGATCAGCCAGTACAGGCTGCGGATCCAATTGACCACCCGGGACTCTTCGGCCGACTGCGGCGCCACGTGCACCGCGCCAATGGCGAAATGCGTTCCTGCGCCCTGATGGCATTTGCCGCAGGTTTTTGCCAGGTTTGCGGGATTCACCGTGGAGCGGGGATCGCTTGAGGGGTAGATGTCGTGCACGCCGTGGCACGAGGCGCAGTTGGCCACCGTCTGTCCCCCGGCGCGGGATTCCAGCCCGTGATAGCTGTCCGCAAACGTGGGCACGCGATTCGCCGGCAGGTTGTAGCGCGCGTTCAGACGCTCGTTCCCATGGCAGCGTCCGCAGGTGACGGACGAAACCCGCGCGGGATTCACCGGCGACTGCGGATTTTCCGGCGCCAGGATGGCGTGTTCTCCGTGACAATCCGTGCACACCGGGGCGTCCGGAGAGCCACCGGCAACCGCCTGTCCATGGATGCT
Organism: Binatia bacterium; assembly: GCA_035517515.1. GTDB lineage: Bacteria > Acidobacteriota > Terriglobia > Acidiferrales > UBA7541 > JOPF136. The sequence continues at coordinate 111 of DATIYQ010000043.1, read as the reverse complement.
CCCCGCGTAGATCTTGCCGATCTCGGAATGGCACCTGCCGCAGGTCGCGGCCACATTCCAGTGGTTGATCTTGGAGCGCGGATCCCGCCCGGGAAGAATTCCGTGGCTGCC
>DATIYQ010000042.1:0-7617 GCA_035517515.1 Binatia bacterium | reverse complement strand
CACGTGGACCACGCCGGGAGCACGCGGGCACTGAAGGAACGTTTGGGGATTCCCGCGGCGATTCATCGCGGCGATGCCCCGAAGCTCCGCGCCGGGCACAGCGGCGAGCTGATTCCACTCAGATTTTCCAGCCGGGTGCTGAAATGGTTTCTCAAACCGCAATTCCCCGCGGTCGAGCCGGAGCTAGAAATTGAAGAAGGCTACAGCCTCCAGGAATTCGGAATCTCCGCGCGGGTGGTGCACACGCCGGGACATACGCCGGGCTCGATCAGCCTGCTGTTTGAAGATGGCCGGGCCATCGCCGGAGACCTGATGATGGGGGGAGGCCTGGGCGGGCTCTACCGCGCGGCGGAACCCGGGTATCACTACTTTGCCGAAGACCTGGCGGAGCTGCGCCGGAGCATCGGGAAACTGCTGGAATGCGGCGCGAAGACGATCTTCCTGGGGCATGGCGGACCCGTGGAGGCCCAGCGCGTGCGGGAGCGATTTGCGGCGGACCTAGCGCAACCCGGCCAGCAAACGGGAGCGAGCGCTCCTCCGGCGAAAACGAGCGGAGCCGACGGGCCGGCGGACACATGAGCGCGGGACTGCGCGTGGGGGCACTCGCCTGGATTGTGGCGCTGGCCGCCACGGCCATCGCGCTGGAGCAGCCTCGGCGGGTGGTGCCCGCTTCGGCGCTCTCCTCGGAATTTTCCGCGGAGCGCGCCATGCAGCAGGTGCGCCAGATAGCCCGCGCGCCGCATCCCACCGGGTCCGCAGAGCACGACCGCGTGCGGGAGTATCTGGTGGCGCAGCTCCGCGCGCTGGGGCTCGAGCCCTCCATCCAGAAAACCACCAGCGTGCAGGCCGTTTACGGAACTGCCGCCACGGTCGAGAACATCCTGGCGCAACGCGAAGGAAGCGCGCACGCCGCGGGGGATGTCCAGCGGCCGGCGCTGCTGCTGGCCGCGCATTACGATTCGGTTCCGGCGGGACCGGGCGCTGGAGACGATGCGGCGGGGGTGGCCACACTGCTGGAAACGGCGCGGGCGCTTGCGGCGGGTCCGGCGCTGCGCAACGACGTCATATTTCTTTTCACCGACGGCGAAGAACTGGGACTGCTCGGCGCCGCCGCGTTCGTGGCCGAGCATCCCTGGAAGAGCCGGGTGGGCGTGGTGCTGAATCTGGACAATCGCGGAACCCGCGGCCCGGTGGTGATGTACGAGACCGGTGCGGGCAACTTGCCGCTGATGCGGGAGTACGCGCGCACGGTGGGCGCGCCCCGCGCGGCGTCGCTGGCCGGCGCGGTCGCGCGGCTGATGCCGAATTCGAGTGACTTTTTTGTCTTCCGCAAGGCGGGGCTGGGCGGGCTCAACTTCGCATTCATCGGCGGGCCGGAGAATTATCACAGCAGCCAGGACACTCCGGCGCGGCTGGACCTGCGCACTCTGCAGCAGGCCGGGGATTCCGCACTGCCGCTGGCGCGGCGATTGGGAGACCTGGATCTCGCCGCGCTCTCCGGCAAGGATGCGCCGGACGCCATCTACTTCAACCTGGGGGATCACGAAGTGGTGTACCCGGCGGCGTGGGCGCGCCCGCTGGGCATCGCCGCCATCGTACTTTTCCTGGCGGTGGGCGCGCTGGGCGTATGGCGCTCGCAAGTCCGGCCGGCAGGAATCCTCCAGGCGCTGTTGCTGTGCGCGATCAGCCTGATCGCTGCGTGGCGCATCGGAGACTGGCTGGCCATGGGGCTCTCGCGCTGGGCCGGAAGCAGCGGCATTCCGGGCGCGCCGGGCCTCTACCTGTTTCATCCGCTTTACGCCATCGCGCTGGGCCTGCTGGTAGCCGGGCTGACGCTCGGCGTGTGGGAGCTCTCCGGCATCGGTTGGAAGGAGGCGGCGGTGGCCGGGGCGATCGTCTGGACGATGTTGTGCGCGGCTCTGGCGTATCGCCTGCCGGCGGCGAGTTACCTGGCGTTCTGGCCACTCGTCTTCATGCTGCTGGCGGAGGGCTGCCTCTTTGCCTGGCGGGATTGCCCGCCTGTGGCCGGCGTAGCGCTGCTGTGGATCGGCGCCGCGCCTGCCGTGCTGATGTTCGCTTCCCCGCTGCCCTCGCTGTACCTCGCGCTGGGAATGAGCACGCTGGGAGCCGCGGCCCTGGCCATGCTGGTGGCGCTCGCGCTGTGGCTGCTGGCACCGCTGCTGGTGCCGCGCGGGAACGCGCGTCCGCGCCTGGCGCTGGCCGGACTGGCAGCGGGCGTGGCGCTGATTGCTGTGGGAGCGTGGACGGTGCGGTACGACGACCGGCATCCGCGCCCGGAGTGGATGGCCTACGTCCTGGATGCGGACCGCTCCGCGGCGCATTGGATGAGCCGGACGGATGGGAAAGAGACCGGCTCAGAAATCCGGCTGGACCCGTGGCGGCGCCAGTTTTTGACCAACACGCCGGAGATCGGAGAGCTTCCCGTGGCGCTGGGCCCGCGGAGCAGCCCGCTCTGCTGGCAGCATGAAGCGCCCCGCGCGGAGTTCGCGGCGCCGCAGGCCACGCTGCTCGAAGAAACGCGGCAGAACCAGATGCGCGCGCTGCGCATCCGCATCGCCTCGGCGCGGCGTGCAGAGCGCATCTCCATTACCGCAAAGGCCGCGCTGATTGGCCACATCCGGCTGAACGGGCACGACGTGGACGCGCCGCTGGGGGGAAGCAAAGGAAGAGTAAGCGCACGCGGCAGCGTGCGCATGGCCGGGGAACGCGATTCGTGGAGCGTGCTCTACGCCGGGGCGGGGGCCGATGGGCTGGAGCTGACCCTGCTCGTTTCCGCCGGCGATCCACTCGAGCTGACCCTCGCGGATGTATCCGATGGCCTGCCGGAAATTCCCGGCCACGCGTACTTCCCCCGGCCGGCAGACGTGACCGAGCAGCATTTTGCGGATGTGACCGTGGTGCTGAAGAAGTTTGTGTTTTAAGGCGGAGGCTCACACAAATGCTGGCGAAAGGTGTTTGGCTGGGGCGGGAGGATTCGAACCTCCACCGTCTGCATTAACAGTGCAGCGTCCTACCGATTGGACCACGCCCCAGCCGGGATCAGAAGTATGATGCACCGGGCGCGCGCCAAGAGCCAGCCCGGGCGGCGCAGGGGAGTTCGCGAGAGGCCACCATGTCCATCGGCAGCGAGGAAGAGCTGGAGGCATTGCAGGCCATCGGGCGCATCGTGGGGCGCACGCTGCGGCAGCTCGCGCGCGAGGTGCGGCCGGGCGTTTCCACGGCGGAACTCGACGCCATCGGCGCGAAGCTGCTGGCGGCGGAGGGGGCGGAGTCCGCGCCGCCGAAGGTCTATGGCTTTCCGGGCGCGGTGTGCATCAGCGTGAACGACGAAATTGTGCATGGAGTGCCCGGGGCGCGAGTGGTGGCGCCCGGCGACCTGGTGAAACTGGACCTGACCGCGGAGAAGGACGGATACCTGGCGGACGCGGCGGTGTCCGTGGCCGTGCCGCCGGCGCCGGAAGTGGCGTTGCGCCTGGCCGGATGCGCCCAGAGTGCCTTTGAGCGCGCCATGCGCGAAGCCCGCGCGCGGCGGCGGGTATGCGACATCGGCGCGGCCGTGGAGCGTGAAGTGCTCCGCAACGGGTTTTCCGTGGTGCGCGAACTGTGCGGGCACGGCATCGGCCGCACTATCCACGAGCCGCCACAAGTGCCGAATTACGGCGACCCGCGAAACCACCAGCGGCTGAGCGAAGGGCTGGTGATTACCGTCGAGCCAATCATCACCGCGGGGGGAGGCGAGGCCCGCCAGGCCGCTGACGGCTGGACGATGAAGACCGTGGACGGGAGCCTGGCGGCGCACTACGAGCACACACTGGTGATCACGCGCGGCGCGCCGATGCTGCTGACCGCCGCGTAGGGGGAAGGCTGCGCCGGTTCAGCGGGCCGCCTGTGGCGGCATCTTGTACACTTTTCCGGCTTTCATGACGAAGACGACGCGGCGGACGGCGGTGACGTCTTCGAGCGGGTTGCCATCGAGGGCGATGATGTCTGCCTGAAGGCCGGGGGCGATGGCGCCGATTTGATCGGCGAGGTTCATTGCTTCGGCGGCGCGCGAATTGGCGGAGACCATGGCGTCCATGGGATCTTCGCCGGCGTCGCGCACGCGGTAGATGAACTCCTCGGCGTTGCGGCCGTGGGCGCCGGCCACGGCATCGGTGCCGAAGACCAGCTTCAAGTTCGGCGTGCGCGCGGCGCGATGGACCACGTCGATGGCCAGGGGCACGGCCTTTTCCATGGCCGCGAAGCCTTCTTCGTTGTAATTGCCAATGCCCAGGAAGCGCGCCTTGTTGTCGAAATAATTGTGAAAGATCAATCCCGCCTGGGGATCGAAGTAGACGCCGCGCCCGGCCATCAGGCGCAGGTCGGCGTCGGTGGCGAAAACGCCGTGCTCGATCTCGGTGCAGCCGGCGCGCACCGACGCCTGAATGCTCTGGGAACTATGCGCGTGCACCAGGGTGCGCAGGCCCTGGGCTTTGGCTTCTCCGCAGAGCGCGGCGAGTTGCTCGTCGCTGAGGGTTTGCGCACCGCCTTCGCGGATGCTCTTCGAAGCAAAGATCTTGATCAGGTCGGCGCCATCGGCCTTGCGCTGGTCCACTTGTTTGCGCAGCTCCTCGGGCGTGGGCTTGGTGCTGAAGAAGGGCTCGAGTGAGGTAAGGATGCGCGGGCCGGGCAGCGTGCCGGCGTTGATGGCGTCGCGGAGCGGCTTGTCGTCGGGGCTGCCGACACTCTGGACGGTGGTGAATCCGGCGAGCAGTGTGGCCCAGGCGTTCGAGGCGGCGGCGTAAGCGGCCTGCTGGGGCGATTCGGCTTTGTCTTCGGCGCGGCCATTGGGGCCGAAGTGGTAGGTGATGTGGACGTGAGCGTCAATCCAGCCGGGGAGGACGGTGAGGCCGCGGAGGTCGTAAACCGCTGAGGTGTCGGCTGCCGCTTCCGGGCCCACGGCGATGATGCGGCCGCTCTGGACGACGATGCGCGTGTCTTTCAGCATGTGGCCGCGCCCATCGAGGGCCATGGAGACGCGCAACACCACAACTTTTTCCTGCGCCGCGGCCGGCAGGGCCAGCGCCAATGCGGCCAGCGCGAGGTGCCAGACTTTCATGTTTTTTCCTCCCATGAATGGCAGCTTGCCCCGTCCGGCAGTGCATCTGCTGGAAATCGGCGGCGATTACTTTTGGGTGGGATAGCCGTTTTCGTTCCAGCCCCTCCAGCCGCCGTCCATGGAGACGGCATTCTTGTAGCCCATGCGCTGGAGATTTTCCGCGGCGATGGCGGAGCGGAAACCTCCGCCGCAATACAGGATCACCTCCGCGTCGGTGTCCGGGATGGTCTTTTCGATGTCGCGTTCGATCACGCCCTTGCCCAGGTGGATGGCGCCGGGGATGCGTCCGCGGGCCACTTCGCTTTCTTCGCGCACGTCCAGCAGCAGCAGTTTTTCGCCGGCGTCCATGCGCTTCTTAACCTCCTGCACGGTGGTTTCGCGGATGCGCTTTTTGGCTTCGTTGACCAGGGCGAGAAAGCGGTTGGCGTGCTGCATGGCGGTTTCCTCCAGCGGGCCGTGCCGGGAGGACAGAATAACACGCAAGCAACCCCGCCTCTCAAGAGGCGGGCTACTTTCCCATTGGGCCGGCGCGAAGCGCGCTACGGCTTGGGCGCGGGCTTCTGTGCCGAATCCTCCCTGGCCAGGGAGCGAAGGTAATTAATTACCTGCCACTTCTCGTCGTCGGGCGTGCGGTCTCCCTCCGGAGGCATCTTGTCCATGCCTTTGGTGAGGATGTAGAAGAGCTCACCGTCGGTGAACTTGGCCAGCGAGCCGGGCTTGCGGTAGTCCGGCAGCTTCAGCTCCATCTGCTGGGCGAGGTCGCCTTTCCCGTCGCCGTCTTTGCCATGGCACATGGCGCACTGCGAGGAGTAGAACTTTTTGCCCGCGGCGAGTGATTCCGGCGTGGACTTCACGGGGTTTGGGCGCTGCGCGTCTTCGGCGGGGATGCTGTAGCCCTCCGGGAAACGCGGGTCCTGCTTTTTCACCGCCCCGGGTTTCTCCTGCGGTGCCGCCGTCGCGCACAGCAACAGCAGAGCGGCCGCGGTCAGGGCATGAATGCTTCTCATGGTGGACCTCTCCTTTTCACTGCAAGGTGGCATCCGGGGGGCAGCGCGGAGCTAGGGCGGATTCTACTCCATGTCGCGCCAGTTGGGGCCAGCCTTGAGGTCCACCACCAGCGGGACGCTCATGGGATGGACGCGCTCCATGCCGTCTTTGACCAGTTCGCGCAACTCGGGCAGGCGGGCACGGGGCACTTCGAAGAGCAGTTCGTCATGAACCTGCAAAATCATGCGCGCGCCGAGCGTTCCGCCGGAGAGGCGGCGGTCAATGTCGATCATGGCGAGCTTGATGAGGTCTGCGGCGGTGCCCTGCAGGGGCGTGTTCAGCGCGATGCGTTCGCCCAGGGCACGCATGGCCCCCTGGGGCGACTGGATTTCGGGAATGGGGCGGACGCGGCCGAAGAGCGTGCGGGTGAAGCCCGTCTGGCGCACCTCTTCGAGATGCCGGTCCAGGTATTCCTTCACTCCGCGATAGCGGGCGAAATAGGCGGCGATGAATTTTGCCGCTTCGCTTTTCTCGATGCCCAGTTGTTGGGCCAGGCCGAACGCGGAGAGCCCATAGATGATCCCGAAGTTGATGGCCTTGGCGGAGCGGCGATGCTCCGGCGTTTGCGCCAGCGGCCCGACGCCGAAGACCTCTTCGGCCGTGCGCGCGTGAATATCCTGGCCGCGCTGGAAGGCTTCCACCAGCACGGGATCGCCGGAGAAATGCGCCAGCAGGCGGAGCTCGATCTGGGAGTAATCCGCGGAGAGCAGCACGTGGCCTTTTTCCGCCACAAAAGCGGCGCGGATTTGACGGCCGGCCTCGCCGCGCACGGGAATGTTCTGCAGGTTGGGGTTGGAGGAGCTGAGCCGGCCGGTGGCCGTGCCGGTCTGCGAGAGGCGGGTGTGCAGCCGGCCGTCGGAGGGATGGATGAGGCGGGGGAGCGCGTCCACGTAAGTGGATTTCAGTTTCGCGGCCTCGCGGTACTCCAGAACCTTGCCCGGGAGCGGATGTTTCGCGGCGAGGCCTTCGAGCACGTCCACGGCGGTGGAGCGCGCCCCGGTCTTGGCGGATTTGCGCGGGGCGGGCAGGCTTAATTTGTCGAACAGCACTTCGGCAAGCTGTTGTGGGGAATTGAGGTTGAATGGGGCGCCGGCCATCCCGTAGATCTCTTGTTCGCGCGCGGCAATTTCCTGCTGGAGCGCGGCGGACATCTGCGCCAGCACCTGTGGGTCAATGCGCACGCCGGCGCGCTCCATGCGCGCGAGCACGGGAGCGAGGGGCAGATCAATGCGCTCATAGAGCTCCGCCAGTCCCTGTTTCTCCACCTCCGCGCGGAGTTGCGGGGCGAGCCGCGCCAGCCACGCGGCCTTGGCGGCGGGAGAGGCCGCGGGAGCGACATTCAACTGGCGCGCGGCCACTTCTTCCAGATCGTGTTTCGTGGTGGTGGGGCGCAACAGGTAGGAATACAAACGCACCGCATGGCGCACCCCGGCCAGACCGCCTTCGGGTTG
>DATIYQ010000041.1:0-16860 GCA_035517515.1 Binatia bacterium | reverse complement strand
CATCGCCGGAAGCATAGGCTCGATCTCATCCACCGGAAGTCCCGGGGCATCGAGCTTCATATTCAGCACCGTCGCGGCGCCTTCGGTCTGATAGCGTCCGGTCAAGTGCGCCACGGCTTTTCCGATCGCGATGTCGCCCTGGGAGAGATTTCCAGCCTCCTTGACCGTCTCGTAGGTGGTGGCAAATTTCACGGTCACCGGCTTGCCGGCCGGTGTGCCCTTGGGTGAGAGCTTCAGCTTCTCCAGGGTCAGCGTGCCGTTGATTTTCGCGGTCTTGCCGTCCGAGGCGAGATTCCCATCCAGATCCCCGGTGCCGGCCAGTCCCACGCTCGGGTCCGCGCCGATCGCCGCCAGATTCAAACCGGAGAGTTTCAGCGTGGCATCCACCGGGGTTCCGGCCGGCGCGAGCGGGCCGGCCTTGCCGTCCAGGCTGAGCTTTCCGCTGCCCGCCAGCAGCGCAGAGAGCGTGAAGGGGAACTGCGAGGTGGCCGAAAAATTCTTCACCACAATGTCCACTTTTTCAATGGTCAGCGGCTTGGCGGACGAATTCGTCTTGCCGATCACCAGCTTCCCGTTGTTCACCTTAAGTTCGGCCACGGAGAAGGCGGTCGCTCCGCCGCCGCTCGAGCTCGACGAGGAACCGGACTTCGGGGCCGTTCCCCCCAGGCTCTGGAAGTTCCATGTGCCCTTCGGGTTGCTGAGCGCATTGATGGCGGGTTCCTCGAGGGTGATGCCGGTGACGTGCAATTCCTTGGAGAAGATCAGAGGGAGCAGCTCGACTCCGATTTTCAGCAGCTTCGCGGTCAGGAAAGGCGACTTGCTGAATGCCGGGTCGTCCGCGATGGAGATGTTTTCGGCGGACACGCTGCCGCCGAGAATGGACAGGCCCAGATTGCCCACCTCGGACTTGCGTCCCAGCGCCGTGCTCAACTCCGACTCGATTTGCGGCTTGAAACTATTCACGTTGATGAAGAACGGCAGCGCGAACAAGATCACCAGGATGACGGCAATGGCGATGGCGATGTTGCGAAGAAGCTTGCTCATGGCGGGACCCCCTCTCCGGCAGTATGGTGCGCCTCCACTCTAGGCAATCAGTGGGCGATACACCACTGTTAGTTTTAGCAGCCGGCCGAATCGCTTCTTTTGCAGTCATCCCGAGTCCGCCGCGGCGGGCGAGGGATCTGTTTTACATTGCATACAAGCGGGTTCCTCACCCTCCGTGGCGGGTTCGGAATGACAGTTTTCGGCATGGTGCGAGGGATATTCGGCGGCTGCAAATCCGGGCCCCTGCGCTCCGGTTGATGCGCCTGCGCGCCCTGTGCTAGCATCCGCCGTTTCGGCGCCGCACCGCAGGGATTACGGTGCCGCCCGCGATAGAGAGGACAGGCAGTCCCGAAGCTTCGGGATGCCTGTCTCACAGCCACCAGGGGACTTGAATGAAAGCATACGCCGGGGAAGCCATCCGTAACATCGCCGTGCTGGGCCACAGCAATACAGGAAAGACGCAACTCACCTCCGCGCTGCTCTATACCGCCGGGATGACGCCCAAGCTGACCAAGGTGGCCGAGGGGAATACCATCACAGACTGGGACGAGGAAGAAATATCCAAGAAGATTTCGATTTCCACGGGCATCGCCTACGCCGAATGGCAGAACACCAGGATCAACCTGCTGGATACCCCGGGCGACTCTACCTTTGTGAATGAGACCAAGGCTTCGATGATTGCCGCGGACGCGGCGCTGATTCTGGTGGACGCGGCGGCCGGCGTGCAGGTGGTGACGGAAAAGGTGTGGGACTACGCTACGGAGTACGACATTCCGCGCGCCTTCGTCATCAACTGGATGGACCGGGAACACGCCGATTTTGGAAGAGCGCTCGCCTCCCTGGAGCAGGCCTTCGGGCGCAAGGTAGTGCCGATTCATCTGCCCATCGGGCAGGAAAAAACGTTTCGCGGCCTGGTGGACCTGGTGACCATGAAGGCCCATGTATATGCCGCGGACGGCGACGGCAAGGCCAGGATCGAGGCCATTCCCGAAGACATGGCCGAAGAGGCGGACGCGGCGCATGCCAGATTGGTGGAGATGATCGCCGAGGGTGACGACAAGCTGATGGAGGAGTTTTTCGAAAAAGGCACGCTGCCGGAAGAGGACCTGCGCGAGGGTTTGCATCAGGCGATCATGGGGGAAAAGGTTTTTCCGGTGATGGTCAGCTCCGCGCTGCACAACGCGGGGAGCGAAGCCATCCTGAACTTCATCGCCGGGATGCTGCCTTCGCCGCTCTACCACGGCAAATTGACCGGCACGGCGGAGCCGGGTGGCAAGGGGAGCGAGGTGGAACGCAAGATCGCGGATTCGGCCCCGGTCTCCGTGTTCGTCTTCAAGACTGTGGTGGACATTTTTGCCGGGCGCATCAGTTTTTTCAAGGTGATGTCCGGCGTGGTGAAGAATGACGCCACGCTGCAGAACTTCTCGCGTAACGCGCCGGAGCGCTTTCAGCACCTGCAGGTGATGCAGGGCAAGACGGCGGCGGCCGTGCCGGAGCTGCACACGGGCGACATTGGCGCCGTGGCCAAACTGAAGGACACCTACACCGGCGACACCCTGGGAGACAAAGCGGCGCCGATTTACTACAAGACGGCCCGCATTCCCGAACCCTCCATCACCTTTGCGGTGGAGCCGAAGACGCGCGCGGACGAAGACAAGATCGGCACCTCCATCCACAAGCTGATGGAAGAGGACCTAGCCCTGCGGTTTTCGCGCGACCCGCAAACCAAGGAGTTTCTGCTGAGCGGATCGGGACAAAAGCACATTGAGGTGGTGGTCTCCAAGCTGCACAACCGCTACCACGTGGACATGACGCTCAAACCGCCCAAGGTGCCGTATCGGGAGACGATTCGCGGCAAGGCCGATGCCGAGGGAAAACACAAGAAGCAGACCGGGGGGCGCGGGCAATTTGGCGTGGCCCGGGTGCGCGTGGAGCCGCTGCCGCGCGGCACCGGCGTCGAATTCGTGGACGACATTTTCGGAGGCGCCATTCCCCGGAACTTCATCCCGGCCGTGGAGAAGGGCCTGCGCGACGCGGCCGACCGCGGCTTCCTGGCCGGGTTTCCGATGACCGATTTCCGCGCCGTGCTCTACGACGGGAAATACCACGACGTGGATTCCTCGGAACTGGCGTTCAAGCTGGCGGGATCGAAGGCCTTCCGTGAGTGCATGAAGCAGGCGCGGGCCTCGCTGCTCGAGCCCATCATGAATCTGGAGGTGTACGCACCGGAGCAATACCTGGGAGACATCGTCGGAGACCTTTCCGGGAGGCGCGGGCGGGTGAGCGGAAACGAGACGCGGGGATCGAACGTGATCGTCAAGGGGCAGGCTCCGCTCGCGGAACTGCTCAGCTATGCGAACACGCTGACCTCCATGACCCAGGGGCGCGCCAGTTACACTATGGAATTTTCGCATTACGACCACGTACCGGGAGAGTTGGCGCAGAAGATCATCGATCTGGCGAAGAAGGAACGCGGGATCACCGAGGAAGAAGAAGAGGAGTGAAGGTGCAGGGGCACGGCAGGGCCGTGCCCGTCCGGAACCGCCGCACTTCGCGCCGGTCCGGCCAGCCCGCAGCGCCGCGTGAGATTTCCGTCTCGCCCCGCGTATCTCGACTCCATCAGGAAAGGATTGCCCGATGAAGAAGAAGCCGGACGCGTGGAAGCCCGCGACCACCGCCATCCATGCCGGAATCGAGCGCCACGGGGTCAACGCCGCGGTGGGACTGCCGATTTCGCGGACCTCAAACTTCACGTTCCGCAATACCGAAGAGATGAAGCTGTGGGCCGAAGGGAAGAGCTCGGCTTACATCTACACGCGCTATGGGAATCCCACGCTGGCCGTGGTGGAAGAGAAACTCGCGCAGCTAGAGGGCGGCGAGGCGGCCGTGGCCACCGCGTCCGGCGCGGCGGCAATTTCCCATACCCTGCTGGCCCATCTCGGCTCCGGAGACGAAGTGATCGCCTCGGCGCAACTCTACGGCGGGACGCTTCGCCTGCTGCGCGACATCCTGCCGCCGCTGGGAATCCGCGTGCGTCACGTGGGCTGCAACCTGGCGGGAATCGAGCGGCTGGTGACGCCGCTGACGCGCGTGCTCTACGTGGAGACGCCGACCAATCCCACGCTGCGCCTGGTGGACCTGGAGAAGGCGGCGGAGTTTGCGCGGCGGCATGGCCTGGTGGCCGTTGCAGACAATACTTTCGCCACGCCGCTGTTGCAGCAGCCGCTGAAGCTGGGGTTTCACGCCGTGGTGCACAGCGCGACGAAGTACTTGGGCGGACACAGTGACATCATTGCCGGAGTGGCGGTGGGCAGCCGCGAACTGATCGCGAAAGTGCGCAAGATGGTGATCTACTTGGGCGGCTCGATGGACCCGGAGACGGCGTTCCTGCTGGACCGTGGAATCAAATCGCTGGGAGCGCGCATGCCGCGGCACGAAGCGAACGCCAAGGCGGTAGCGCAGTTTCTGGAAAAGCACCCGCGAGTGGACCGCGTACACTATCCGGGGCTGAAATCGCATCCCGACCACGCCCTGGCCCGGCGCCAAATGCGCGGATTCGGGGGCATGATGGCGTTCGACGTGAAGGGCGGCCTGGCCGCGGCTCGGCGCTTCTGCGACCGCGTTCGCCTGTTCCTGCTGGCGGCGAGCCTGGGCGGAGTGGAATCGCTGGTGGTCCTTCCCGCGTTTACCTCCCACTACAACATGAGCGCCGGGGAACTTCGTTCCGCCGGGGTGGCTCCCGGAACGGTGCGGGTGTCCGTGGGACTGGAAGACCCTGACGATTTGATTGCAGACCTCCGCCAGGCCCTGGCCTGAGCGAGGGAAGCCGTGACGGACGGGCAAGGGCGGCGCGGCTGACCGTTGACCCGGGCATGACGCGCGGGTAAAATTGCGGAAATAATAGGCCGAAACGGGCGCTACACGCACCGCGCAGAACCTGCAGCGGGGCGCCCCGCCGGCGGCAGTAAGTCTTAAGGGCACTCCGCTCATACAATGCTTCGCCTCTACAGGGTCGCCATCTTCGCTGCCGTGCTGGCGGCGCTGGCGGGTTCGTTTGGATGCGATGACGGCGCCCGGACCGGGCGAACCGCCCGCGCCCCGGTCCCCGCGGATCGGTGGACCCCCTCCCTGGTAGACGTCTCGTTGCCGATCACCCCCCTGCCCGACACCTCAATCCTGCTGGCCTCGCAGTCCAAATCCGGTGCGGAGATACTGGCCGATGCAGTGGAGGCCGCCTGCGCTTCCGGCGAGCGCAATTTTCAGGCCGGGAATCTGGAGAAGGCACGGCAGGATTACCAGCGAGGCTTGAATTGGCTTTCCGCAAGCGGATTCAACATTGAGGCAAACCAGCGCCTTGCGGCTCTCCACTGGCGGTTGGTCACCGGGGAGAATGCCCTCGAAAAGGTCTCCACCGCCCAGAATGCAGCGCTCCCCGGCGCCGGCGTGGAAAGCGCGCCGCCCGCAGTGATTGACGAAATTCCTGAAAACGGACTTCCCGTGGCCCCGGGAGAGAAGGCGCGCGCAGAACGTCAATTGAAGTCTGTGCGGCACGATCTGCCCCTGACGCTCACCGATCCCGTGCTCTCCTATGTCAGTTTTTTTGAGACGCCCAGGGGCCGGGCAATTGTGGCGCGCGGGCTGCGGCGCTCCGGGCGATACCGGGAGATGATCGCCCGAATCCTGAGGGAGGAAGGAGTGCCGCAGGACCTGATCTTCGTGGCGCAAGCCGAAAGCGCCTTCGAACCGCTCGCGCTTTCCCGGGCGCGAGCGCTGGGAATGTGGCAATTTGTGGCCGGGAGCGGCAGAAAATACGGCCTTGCGCATACCTGGTGGGTGGACGAGCGGCGCGACCCGGAAAAATCCACGCGGGCTGCGGCGCGTTACTTCCGCGACCTGTACGGTATGTTCGGAGACTGGTACCTGGCGCTTGCGGCGTACAACACCGGCGAAGGCAATGTGGCCAAAGCGGTGGAACGGACCGGTTACGCTGATTTCTGGGAGTTGCATCGCCGCAATGCGCTGTTGAAGCAGACGCGGAATTATGTGCCCATCATTTTGGCGCTGGCGCTCATCGCCAAGGATCCGGTCAGTCATGGAATCGAGGTGGAGGAGGATTCGCCGCGGCGATTCGAAGTGGTGAAACCAGGGCGTCCGCTGGACCTCCGGCTGGCGGCGGATGCTGTGGGAGAGCCCGTGGAGTCCCTGAAGGCGCTCAATCCGCAACTGCTGAGGCTGGTGACCCCGGGTGATCCGGACTTCGAACTGCGGCTGCCGGAGGGGACCGCGGAGGAATTCCGTTCCGGGTTGGCGAAGATTCCGCCTGAAAAATGGACCTCCTGGCGGCTCCATCGCGTGGAGGAGGGCGAAAGCCTTACTACCATTGCCAAGCGGTATGGGGTCACGCCATCCCGCATCCTGGAAGCGAATGGACTGGACGGCCCGGCAGGGCTCGAGAGCGGGAGAAACCTGGTCATTCCGGCAAATCGCCCGGCCCCCACAGGGCTGGGACAACTGGTCCGCTATCGCGTACACCGGGGAGACACCATGGCCGCGGTGGCCCAGCAGTTTCAAGTGACGCCGGCGGAGATCGAAGGCTGGAACGGCCTCTCCGCGGCGCAATTGAAGCCAGGTACCACCCTGAAAATCTATCCCGGGGGCAAACCGACTGGCCGGGCAACTGAAACTGCTCGCAAGCCATTGAATACAAAAACTATAGTGGCTACCCCTGGACCTCAGAGTGAAGTCTCGAGGACCGCCGCTGCTGGCCCAGTTACACACTCGGTACAAGCTGGGGAGACGTTGTGGTCCATCGCCCGCGCATACCATACAACCGTTGAGGCGCTGCGCCACGCAAACCGTTTCCTTTCAGACCGTCCGCTCCAAGTGGGCGATAATTTGCGAATCCTGCCGGGGTCGTAAGCCCCCACCCGGATCCTCAAGGTTATAAAGCCCTGGATTGGCCCCCTTTTCCTGCTACCTCATCGCCCGGCTTGACAAACGCGCGGCAGTCCGTTTATATCCGCGAGGGTTCCGCACCGGGCTTTCGAAGCAGCTAACCACGGAGGCAGGCATGTCCGACATGCTCGAGCACGAAAAAGAGTTCCCATTCGAGGACGATGAGGGCGGGATGGAGCACGACGAATTGGCGGCCGAAGAGGAACAAGAAGAGCAGGAAGAGGAAGAAGAGCCTATTTCGGAGCCCGAGTCGGCCGAAGCCTCCGAGCCTGCTCCGGCCGCTTCCAAACCCAAAAAACGGTCCGGGGGCCGCGGGCGGAAGCCGAAACGCAAGGCTGCCTCCAAACGGAAAAGGAAGCCAGCGCGGAAGAAGGTGGCTCGCCGGCGAAAGCCCGCCCGGAAGTCCAGCAAGCGCCGCGGCAAGCCGAAGCGCAGGTAGCACGCTGCTTTCTGGGAATGCTTCGGCCACAATGCCGACCCTTAGCCTTGCCGGGAGAACACCCCGGCACTAGCATACCGGCGTGCCTCTAGCTGTCGAACACGTGAGAAGGATGCGCGGAGGCGCGCAGTCCCACCTGATGCGCTGCGACGACGGCGAATACTACGTAGTGAAATTCCAGAACAACCCGCAGCACCGAAAGGTTTTGGCCAATGAATTGCTTGCTACCCGGCTGGCCGCGCGAATCAATCTGCCCACTGCGCCATCTGAGGTGATCGAAGTCCGGCGGGAGCTGATCGAGCAGACGGCCGAGCTCGTCGTACAGTTGGGGAACGCGCGGACACCGTGTACGCCGGGGCGGCAATTCGGATCGCGCTATCCCGGCCCGCCGTCGGAAGTCTCCGTGCTCGACTTCCTGCCCGACGAACAGCTCGGTGGCCTGGAGAATCTAGAGGCATTTGCCGGAATGTTCGTATTCGACAAATGGACCTGTAACACTAACGGACGACAGGCGATCTTCTTCCGGCAGACCGGCAGGCCAGGCTACCAGGCCTGGATGATCGACCAGGGCTTCTGTTTCAATGCGCAGAACTGGGACTTTCCAGATGCTCCCTTGCGCGGCCTTTACGCCCGCATCTGCGTGTATGACGGCATCCGCGGCATGCGGGCCTTCGAGCCCTGGATGGAACGCACCGAGCGGATCCGGGAGAAGGGCGCCTTCGACGAGGTCGCATCCGAAATCCCGGCGGAATGGTATGAGGGAGACTTGGACGCGCTCTATGCGCTGCTCGAGAGGCTGGAGCGGCGTACGCGCCGGTTGCCGGATTTGATTCAGGAGGCCCGCAACTCGTATCGCAAACCTTTTCGGAACTGGACGTGAACCATGGCGGATGAAAACTATCTCACCTGCACCTACCGCATCCTGCGCTATGTGCCCAATCTGCTGCGCGACGAATGGGTGAACATCGGCGTGCTGCTGGTGGATGCCACGGGGCGCCTGCGCGCGCGGCTACTCCAGGAAGAAGCAGACTTCGCACGCCTGCGGCGTCTCTACCCCGATACGGACGTACCGGTGCTGCGTTCGCTGGAGGGCGATTTCGAGCGTCAGGCCGCGCAGCCGACGGAGGCTGCGGCGCTGATGGCGCGGCTTGAGGAGACGCTCTCCAATGCCCTGCAACTCGGACCGCAGAAAGCGGTGCTGACCACCGAGGCGAACGGCCCGGCGGAGCTGGAGCGGATCTTTCTGGAGCAGGTGGCTCCTCCGCCCTTCCGCGCGGTGGGCGCGGACGCGCGCGAGCCGAACCGGGCGGTGATCCGCCGCCGCGCCGGAGACATTTTCCGCCGGCTGCGCTTCGGCGACCGCTTGCGCTACGGGGTCCAGGTGGAGGAATTCACAGCGGCCGGTGATCCCTTCCGGCTGGACTTCGGCTGGCAGAACGGCACGCGCGGCTTTCTCCACTCCGTGGCGCTGGGGCGGGACGCGGGGCAAGCCAAAGTGCTGGCGTTTACGGCGGAGGCCATCCGCGAGAAAATTCCGGACGCGGAATTCGCGGCCATCACCGAGGTGGCCCCCCAGGCGGGCAACCGAAGGCATGAGTTTGCGGCCGGCGTCCTGAAATCGAACGGAATTCAGGTGGTGCCGCTCACCGGCCTTGACGAATTCGCCCGAAACCTGCGGACCCGGCTGGTGTGAGGCGGGCGGCCGGGCAGCAATGGGTTACGCTCGTGCGGCGGCGCGTTTTGCCAGGAAGCGCGCGAGCAACTCGTCCACGCAGAACTTACCGGGGCCGAACACCAGCACTAGCAGCGAGACCATCAGAAACGGAAACGGCGTTGCAGCGAAAAAAGGCCCGGCGTCTTCGGCAAAAAAGGAGTGCCAGGCATCGGTATCCGCAGTGATGTAGGCGCCGATCATGTTGCCGGTGAGAATCAGAGAGATGGGCCTTGAAAAGAGTCCCAGCAGCAGTAGCGCGCCGCCCACGAGCTCGAGTGTCGAGACCGCCCGGGCAAAGAGCGGGGGAGCGGGAAGGTTTAGCGAGGTAAAGTAATCAACCACCATGCCCAGATGGTGCAGCTTTCCCCAGCCGGAAACCGCAAGCTGCCAGCCCCAAAAGACGCGGACTGCGAGAAGGAACGGCGACTGGAGCAGATCCAGGCACCAAGTGAATCGCGCGTAGCTTCTCTTCAAAAAGCCAGAATCGCTTTCCATCGGCAGATTCCTCTGACTTCGAAATTGCGGCGGAGGCCAGCCTCCGGTTGCTCGGGCCCGCGGCGGGAAGAATACTCTGGCAAGGGCTCCGCGCGCTAGGCGGCGGCCGGACCCGCGGCCGGCCGGCAGAACCACCCTAAGGCGGCCCAGAGCTCGAACCAATCGCGCACCGTCTCGGCGCGCTCGCCCACGGGCATGGCGCTATCGGTAAAGGCCTCGCCAACGGCGCCGGTAATTGTCTTCCCCTTCCGCAGGGCGGCCAGCAGCCGGTAGGCTTCAGGCTCGAGGCGGCGAAAATAGACGGAGTCGTCGTGGCGATGAACGGCGAGAAAGACCGGGTGCGGTTTGAGTACCCGGAAGTGGCGGGCGGAAATCTGCTTACGGCTCTCGGACATGGCATTGCTGGCGGATTCTTCGTCGCGGGCCTGCTCATTCACCTGCAGAACGAGATCATCCACCGGGTACTCAAATGCGAGTAGCGATAGATAGGGCTGAAGCCGCAGTTTCATTCGGGGATCGAAGCCCTCGGCCAGGTCCTGGGGCTGCAGGGTCGTTTCCTCCGGCCCGTCGAATGCCACCACCTGGGCCCATTCGAGACGCGCCATGTCCAGCGCCATCCGCGGGTGCGGCCGGGCAAACCGGGGATTGCGCTCGAGCCAGGCCGGCAGCCGGGAGCCGAGATTGCGCAGTGTAAAGGAGCGCGAAGGACATTCCGCGAGGTAAGCCTCCGCCAGGCGGTCGAAGCGCTTTTCGCCCAGCACGGCGCGCAGGCCGGGAAAATCGTCCGCAAAACAGGAGAGCACCCGGAACCAGTATTGCCGGTTATAAAGCTCCAGACGTTCGAACGAGGTGAGCCGGTCGTTGGGCTTGATGAACGATGCCGCGTAACGGCGCATGGAACCGCCGCTGGGCGCGTGGCGGCGCATCCGGTAGCCGGGCCCGAGCGGCGCCAGAACCGCGCGCGCCATTTTCCGTTGAATCTGGGCGAGATTCACGGCGTGACGAGCAGGCCTTCCGCGGGAGCAGACTGCTGCCTCGCCGGGCTCGCGGCGCCGATTGCCTGGAGAAAACGATTGGCCTTCAACGCCTCGGCATGTACTTCCTCGAAGGAAGGAATGCGGTCGTCCCATTCCAGCAGCGTGGCCGTGGGCCCGCAGCGGCGTATGGCGGTCTCGTAGAGCCTCCACACGGGATCGATCACCGGATGATCGTGGGTGTCCAGGATGTACTTTCGGTACTTCGAATGTCCGGCAATGTGGATTTGCGCTACGCGTTCGTGGGGCACATTTTCCACGTAGTCCATGGGGTTGAATCGGTGGTTCACTGAAGAAACGTAAATATTGTTTACGTCCAGCAGGATGCCGCAATCCGCCCGCTCGGCCACTTCCCTGAGGAATTCCCACTCGGTCATTTCCGAAACATGGTATTCCGCGTAACTGGAAACATTTTCCACGCACACCGGCACTTCCACGAAGTCGCGAACCTCCCGGATTTTCCGCGCGGTCAGCCGGGCAGCCTCGAAAGTGTACGGCATGGGCAGCAAGTCGTGGGTGTAGGTGCCGTCCACGCTGCCCCAGCACAGGTGGTCGGAGAGCCAGGGCGTTTTTGTCCGCCGGGCCAGAGTTTTCAGGCGGCGCAGGTGCTCCCGCGCCAACGGCTCCGCGGAACCGAAGTACATGGAGACACCGTGCTGCACCACGCGATAGTTGTCCAGGATCTGGTCCAGGACGCGTAGCGGCCGTCCCCCGTCCACCATGAAATTCTCAGAGATGATTTCGAACCAGTCCACGACCGGCTTGCGGGTGAGGATGTGGTCGTAGTGCGGGATGCGCAGTCCGATGCCGATGCCATATTCAGTGAAGCCGTTGAAGCGGTTCGCGGGCATACCCCTGCCTTAGGAGTAAAGAAGAGCCCGGTGAGGCCGGAGCGGGAGCCCCGGCCCCCGGGGTAGAACTCAGTACGAGAGTAGCGCGAAGATCAGCTGGGCTTCTTCGAGCCGTCCGTGGCGCAGCCGCCCTTGCCCTTGCAAGAGTTCTTGCCCTTGCAGCCGTTGTCGCCGCTCTTGCACCCGCCGTTGCCCTTGCAAGAGTTCTTTCCCTTACAGGCATGCTTTTCCGTCTTCTTCTTGGTGTCCTTGGTTGCGTCCTGTCCAGGTAGCGACTTGGACGCAGCCAGGGTGCTGGCGGCTGTGCCGGTGATCAACCCCGCTACTGCGGCGCCCACCACCAACTTTTTCATGTGTTTCGTCATCTCTTTATCCCTCGCTTGAAGAGTTTTTTTCCTCACGCGCCCGTGCCCCCGAACGGAGCTGGAATTCCACCCAGGTAGTCGCAGGCCCATCAGGAGTACGGAGGAAAGAGACGAGCGGATTCCTAGGGAAAGGACCCCCTCGCTGCCCCCTCCGGCTCGCGCCCCCCGAGTCCCCCGGCCGGATGCCGTACCACCCCACCCCGACCTGGTTCGCCGTTGGACCCGGAGAGACTAGGACAGAATTTCCCGAGTGTCCAGCGCGACTTTTTTCGGCACTCCCCATCCCCGGCACCCTCTCGATCCTTCAAGAATTGCGCGCACGCGGGGACTGGTCCTCTCGCATTTCCTCGATGGGGGGAGCCCAGCCCGCTTCGGGGGAACCTCAACCCAGTCCTTTACGTTTCACACCCCCGGGAACGATCCGGCCGCCTTGCGCGTGCCGGATTCCGGTCTGGGGGCCGCCGATGGAATCATTCAGCGAACCGCTTCGCCAGGTTCTACGCCGTTTGCGACGGGCACCCATGTTTACGGCGGTCACCTTGATCACCATCTCCGCGGGCATCGGGGCCACCGTGGCCATCTTCAGTGTGGTCAATGGGGTGCTCCTCAAACCGCTTCCCTACCCACAGCCGGACCGCTTGGTTGCCGTCTGGCACAAGGCTCCGGGCCTCAACCTCGAGGACGTGGACATGGCTCCGTCGAATTACTTCATCTACCGGGAGCAAGGCCGGGCCTTCCAGGATATCGGCCTCTATCAAAGCAGCGCGGCGACCGTCACCGGACTGGCGGAACCGGAGCGCGTGCACACGCTGAACGTGACCGACGGCATGCTGCCCATCCTCGGAGTCGAGCCGATGCTGGGACGGTGGTTCAGTCGCGCCGAGGACGCTCCCGGAAGCCGCGATACGGTCATCCTGACGTACGGATTCTGGCGCCGCAGATTCGGCTCGGATCCCTCCGTCGTGGGCCGCGCCGTCACCGTGGACGGCAAAGCTTGGGAAGTCATCGGGGTAATGCCGCAGAAGTTCACCTTTCTGGACATGGAGGAGCCCGCGCTTATCCTGCCGCTCCGCCTGGACCGCAACAAGACCACCCTGGGCCAGTTCAGTTACGAGGGCGTGGCGCGGCTGAAGCCCGGAGTCACCCTCCAGGCGGCGAATGCCGATGTGGCGCGGATGATCCCCATCGTGTGGCAGAGCTTTCCGGCGCCGCCCGGGTTCAGCCTTCAACTCTTCCTGAAAGCCAAACTCGGCTCCAACCTGAAGCCCCTGAAACAATCCGTGGTGGGAGACGTGGGCAAATTTCTCTGGGTGTTGATGGGGGGTATTGGCCTGGTGCTGCTCATTGCCTGCGCCAATGTGGCCAACCTGCTGCTGGTGCGGACCGAAGGGCGCCAGCAGGAGATCGCTCTGCGGTCCGCGTTGGGAGCCAGCCGCGGCCGCCTGGCCGGCGAGCTGCTCTTCGAGAGTCTGGTGATCGGACTTCTGGGGAGCGCGCTGGGACTGGCCCTGGCTTACAGCGCGCTGCGCCTGCTGGTGGCCTTGGCGCCTTCGGGTTTGCCGCGTCTGGGCGAAATCGGGATCGATCCCCCGGTGTTGCTGTTCACTCTGGCGGTTTCGCTGGCGGCCGCGCTGCTGTTCGGTTCCGTGCCGGTCCTCAAATACGCCAGCTCGCGCCTGGGCACCGGTCTGCGCGAAGGCGGCCGTTCGCTCAGCCAGAGCCGGGAGCGGCAGCGCGCGCGGAGCCTGCTGGTGGCTGTGCAGGTGGGGTTGGCGTTCGTTTTGATCCTGTGCTCCGGGCTGATGGTCCGCACCTTCCTCGCCCTCACCCGGGTTCAACCCGGCTTCGTGGCGCCCGCCGAAGTGCAGACGTTTCGGATGAATATTCCCTCGGCCGAAGTCCCAGGTGACCAGCCCTTGGTCCGCATGCAGGAAGCCATCCTGCACAAACTCGGGGAGATTCCCGGCGTGTCCTCGGCGGCGATGTCCAACTCGGTTCCCCTCGATGACAATCACTGGTTCGACCCGGTGTTCGCGGAAGACCGGAGTGCGAATGAAGGAGAGCTGCCCCCGCTGCGCCGGTTCAAGTTTGTATCCCCGGGAGCGCTTCGCACCCTGGGAACGCCCATCGTCGCCGGGCGCGACTTCACCTGGGCGGACACCTACGGCCGTGCGCCGGTAGCCATGGTCTCGGAGAACTTTGCGCGCGAATTCTGGCAGTCGCCCGCCCATGCCCTCGGCAAGCGCGTCCGGGTGAGCTCGAAAGACGACTGGCGCGAAATCGTGGGCGTCGTTGCCGATGTGCGCGACGACGGCATGAATCGGCCGGCTCCAACCACGGTGTATTGGCCGGTCTATCTGAAACAGTTCGAGAGCGACGAAGTGCAATCGTTTCGCACGCTCACCTTTTTCCTCCGCAGTCCGCGGGCCGGCTCCGAGGGCCTGATGCAGGAAGTGCGCCAGGCCGTGTGGTCCGTGGACGCGAATCTCCCGCTCTCTTCCATCCGCACTCTGGACTATTACTACGCCCGTTCCCTGTCGCGGACCTCGTTCACGCTGGTGATGCTGGCCATCGCCGCGGGCATGGCCCTGCTGCTGGGGATCGTGGGCTTATACGGCGTCACGGCGTATTCGGTCTCGCAGCGCACCCGGGAAATCGGCATCCGCCTGGCCCTGGGAGCGCAGCCCCGGGAACTGGTTGGCATGTTCGTGCGCCACGGGCTCGCCGTGACCGCCGGGGGCATGGCCGTGGGATTCCTGGTGGCGCTCACCACCATGCGCGTGATGAGCTCGCTGCTCTTCCAGGTGAGCACCGCGGATCCACTGACCTATTTCCTGGCGTGCGCCGGGCTGGTGGGGGCAGCGGCTATGGCCAGCTACCTCCCGTCGCGCCGCGCCTCCGCCGTGGATCCGGTGGAAGCCCTGCGCGCGGAATGAGGGTGTTGCGAGGGATCGTAGCGCCGTGCGATTGCCCGTTTAGAGAATGCTCTCGGTCCAGTCTTCCAGCATAGTCTTCACTTTGTGCAGGAATTGGTGGGCCACGGCGCCGTCCACCACCCGGTGGTCGTAGCTCAGCGTCAGGTAGACCATGGAGCGGATGGCGATGGCATCGTCAATCACCACCGCGCGCTTCTGGATGGCGCCGAGCCCCAGGATGCCCACGTTCGGCTGGTTGATCACCGGCAGGCCCATCAGCCCTCCGAACACCCCGGGGTTGGTGATGGAGAAAGTGCTTTCCGCCACCTCCTCCGGCTTCAGTTTCTTCCCGCGGGCGCGCTCCGCCAGGTCGTTGATGGCGCGCTGCAGGCCCAGAAAATTCTTCTCCTCCGCGTTTTTAATCACCGGGACGATCAGGCCCCAATCGAGCGCCACGGCCATGCCGATGTTGCACTCCTTGTGCAGGACGATGTTGGTGCCGTCGAGCGAGGCATTCATCGTGGGATAGGCGCGCAGGCCCTCGATGGCCGCGCGCACAAAAAACGGCATGAAGCTGAGCTTGAGTTCATATTTGCGCTCGAATTCGCCCTTCACCTTGTTGCGCAGCGCGGCAATCCCGCTGACGTCCGCCTCTTCGACGGAATAGACGTGAGGCGAGACGTGTTTCGAAGCCAGCATATGCTCGGCAATTTTCTGCCGCATGGTGGTGAGCGGCTGGACCTCGTAGCGGCCGAAGTACACTCGCTCGCGCGGCACGGCCAGTTCAAACGCCGGGCGGTAGAGCGAGCCGGTGGCCGGGGGAGGCGGAGAAGGCGGCGCGGCAGCCGGTGTGGCCGCGGGCGCCGCGGGGCGCGCGGCCGGCGGGGGAACGGCTCGCGCAACAGCCTGTTCGGGATGCTCGATGAAATGCAGGATGTCGTCTTTGCTCACCCGCCCGCCGGCGCCGGTTCCGGGCACTTGCGCCAGGTCCACACCGTGTTCGCGCGCGAGCCTGCGAACCAGCGGGGAGCTGCGGATTTTCTCACCGTCCGTGCGCATCGCCGGGGCCGCGGGAGGTGGTGCGGCCGGGGCCGGAGTTGCTTCGAAATGAAGCGGCGCCTCAACCGGCGGCGGAGTCGGCGGCGGTGCCGCCGCGCGCGGCGCGGAAGGAGTGGTTGATGTAGCGGCCGGCAGAGAGGCGGTGGCTCCGGCCGGAGCGCCTTCCGCGTCAATCACTGCCACCACCGTCTGGATCGGCACGGTCTGACCTTCGTTGATCTTGATCTCTTTGAGCACGCCGGCCGCGGGAGCCGGGATTTCCGCGTCCACTTTGTCCGTGGAAATCTCAAACAGCGGCTCGTCCCGCTCCACGCGCTCGCCTGGCTTCTTCAGCCATTTGGTGATGGTGCCCTCGAAGATGCTTTCGCCCATCTGGGGCATGATGACGTCGGTTGCCATGGCATTCACCTCGATCTCTAGTAGTGCGCCAACTCCCTGGCCGCGGTCACCACATCCTTCGCCTGCGGCAAGAACCGTTCCTCGAGCGGCGGCGAGTACGGCACCGGGGTATCCAGCGCGGTCACGCGGCGCACCGGTGCGTCCAGGTCCTCAAACGCCTTCTCGAACACCACGGCGGAAATTTCCCCGGCCAGGCCGCCGAACCTGGTGTCTTCATGGACCACGAGCAGTCGGTTGGTCTTTCGCACCGAACCCAGGATGCTCTCCGTATCCAGGGGCATGATGGTGCGCAGATCCAGGACTTCCGCCTCGATGCCTTCCTTGGCCAATTCCGCCGCGGCGTCCAGCGCGGTGTGGGTCATCGCCGCGTACGTGGCGATGGTCACGTCGCTCCCTTCGCGGCGCACGGTTGCCTTCCCCAGCGGCACCGTGTAGTCCTCGGCGGGAATCTCATCCTTCACGCGCCGATACAGGAATTTGTGCTCGAAGAAGAGCACGGGATTGTTGTCGCGAATGGCGGACTTCATCAGCCCCTTGGCGTCGTAGGGCGTCGAGGGGTAGACAATTTTCAGGCCCGGCGTGTGCGCGAA
>DATIYQ010000040.1:0-23481 GCA_035517515.1 Binatia bacterium | reverse complement strand
TTGAATCGCGTATGTTCCGACACGGAGCCTCCCGGCCCGTCCGGCCCCGAAGAATCGAGCGGGGCGGGCAGGCACACAAGCTACCGCACAGCAGCCAGAAGAAGCAAGCGCAGCCTGCGCCGCCCCCACCGGATTTTCCAGGCCGCTCGCCGCCGCGCTCTTGGTGAAATCATCGTGCCCCGCTAGAATGGCGGCATCTCGCTCGCGTTCAGCGTCCATGCGTTTCTTCTTCACCTACATCGCCGGGCCATTCCTGGCGTTCCTGCCGGAGCGGTGGCGGCAATCCCTTCCGCTGGCCCCCGCCGTCTGGCCGCGCGCGGCGTTTGTGAGTGGCCTTCTGGAATGCGTGGCAGGAGCGGTTGGCCTGGCCTACTGGTACATGCTCTCCATGACCCCGATGATCAGCGGAGGCGCGGATTTTGTTCTGAACGGGAGGGCGGGAACGGAGGTGACCGAACATCAGATTGCCGGCGCGGCCCTGCTGGTGTTTGCCACCCATCCCCGTACCTGGCTTCTGGCGCTGCTCTTCGCGGAGGGTGCGTTGCGCCTGCTGTGCGCCCTGATTGCCGAGGAGGCGCGCGGGTCCTTTCCCCTCTACCTCCTCGATCGCGCTCTGTTCCTCGCCGCGCACCCGGGTGAAGCCGGGGCCGTCGCCCGGGAAATCCAACTCAATTTTGTTGAGACGTTTGAAAGCGTGCGCGAGCGCCTGCTGGTAGCGCGCCTCAAGCACTTCACGGACGACTTGCAAACGCGCAGGGAGGGCGGCGAGGAGTACCTCGAGATTCGGGCCAGTCGCAGGAAACAAGGTTGGGACCCGCCCAAAATCGTCCGCGTCGACCAGCTCTATTACCGGCTCGAAGATTCTTCGGTGGACCAGCTTGCCCCTGACCGGCCGTTTCGCTACACGCTGCGGCGTCTCGAAGCCGGCGTCCCCGGGAGGAACGTACTCCTCTATAAAACAGGCAAGGCACCGGCGCAGGTATGAAGAGACGCGCACTGGCGGAATGGGTGCTGCTCACGCTATAGTATTCATTCCGGGCGCGGCGCCCTGGAGCCTGGGGCAGCCTGCGTTCCACGCCCCGCTTGCCGCGCAAGCACCCGCCCCAGGCGGGGGCTGCACAGAGTGACCCGCTTGGTCTGACCGGCTGAGGGAATTCGTGGTTCCACGAGACATCGAGGAGTGAGGAAATGGTCAAGGCAACACAATTGCGCCCGGGCATGGTCATCCAGTTCGATGGAGGGCTGTATTCGGTGTTCAGCGTCGAGCATCGCACCCCGGGCAACAAGCGCGGGGCCATGGCCACGCGCCTGCGCAACCTGAAATCCGGGTCCATCGTGGACCACCGGTTTCGCGCCGAAGAATTCGTGGAGCGTGCCATCCTGGACGAGATCGAATTCGAATATCTCTATGCGGATGGCGACGGCTGGCATTTCATGAACGCCGAGACCTTCGAGCAGATGCACTTGGACCGCGACGTGCTCGGCGACGCTGTGGACTATCTCCTCCCCGGCGTGCACCTGAAACTCGAATTCCACGACGGCAAGCCCCTCGGCGTCATCCTGCCGGACACGGTGGACCTGACCGTGCTCGAAACCGAGCCCACCATGCAAAAGGCCACCGCCAGCGCGGTGATGAAGCCCGCAAAACTCGAAACCGGCCTGGTCATCAGCGTCCCGCCGTTTATCAACAATGGCGACCGCGTGCGTGTGGATACTTCCGAAGGGCGCTACGTCCAGCGCGCGCAATAAGCGGCCCGAAGCTCACACCCCGGCGGATTTCAGGATCAGCGGCAGCAGGAACGCCTGCATGCGATCATTCTCTTCGTGCCCCAGCGCGTCCAGCTCGATGCCCATGCGATTCGACGCGGCATGGCGCACCACCTTGCCTGTGATTGTCACCGGCTTTCGGCCCCGCTCGAGTTCCAGTTTCACGCGGACCGCGCTGCCGGAAGGAAACAGCCGCGGCGCCTCCACCAGCATGCCTTGCAGGCTCAGATCCACGGTTTTACCGTTCACCTGCTGATCCCCCAGGTGGATGGCCACGGCAAGATCCACCTGCACGCGGTGGAATCGCCGCCGCTCCTGTTCGATGGGAGCCTGGGCTACGCGCAAGACCCGCAGCAGCCGGCTGCGGTCGAAGGGCTTGAACAGGAAAAAGTTTGCGCCCGCTTCGAACGCGCGCGACATCGCGTCCGGAGACGTGCCATTCGCCACCATGATGATGGGCGTGCGCCGGTTCAGCCCGGACGCGCGTGCCAGCCGCGCCAGTTGCACTCCGTCCGGCCCGGCCAGTTGCATGTCGAAAAACAGCGCGTCGTATTTTTCCTGCCGCAGGTACTCCGCGGCGCGGCTGCTGGTGGGTTCCAGCACCGCATCCAGGTTGGAGGCGGTCACAGCCGTCTGGATCGCCTCGCCGGTGCTCCGGTCCCCTTCCACGATCAGGACGCGTAGTTTCATCCCAATCCTTTCTTCGGCAGGGAAGCGCCGGGAGATTAGGGCGCGACCGGCCCGCGGCGAGCCTTCAGGTGGGCTCTTCGCCCAGCGACTTCAGAATCAAGGGCAGCAAAAAGGTCTGCAATCGCGCGCTCTCCTCCGATTTCGGCGGATCCAGTTGGATGCCCATGCGGTTGGGTCCGGCCAGTCGCACCACTTTGCCGCTCGCTTCCCAGGGCTCCTCTCCCGGAACCAGTTCCAGCGCCAGCCGGAGCTTTGATCCCGTGGCCCAGGCGGCGGGCGTTTCCACCAGCATCCCTTCCAGGCTCAGGTCCAGGGTTTCCCCTTCCACGCGCTCTTTGCCCCGCAGCAGCACCACGTGACAGCGCACCTGGATGCGCAGGAACCGTCGGCGTTCCTGCTCAATGGGACCCCGGGCCGCCCGCAACGCGCGCATCAAGCCGGTGCGGTCGAACGGCTTGTAGAGAAAAAAGTTCGCGCCGCTTTCGAAGGCGCGGGTCGTGGCCTCGGGCATGCTCCGCTCGCCCAGCAGGATGATTGGAGTGCGGCTGTTCAGGCCGCCGCGGCGGATCAGGCGGGCCAGTTGCAGCCCATCCGGTGCGGACATGTGCGCGTCGAGAATGACCAGATCGTACTTCTCGCGCTTCAGGAACTCCAAACCCTGGCTCCCGCTGGTCTCCAGGATGCAATCCGCCTCCGCGGACTGCAGGGCCGAGCGGATGGCATTCCCTTCCACTCTGTCGTGGTCCATCGCCAGGATGCGCAGCCGCAGCCGCGGTTTTTGTGCGGGCATGAGAAAAGCCTATCCCGGCGAAGGGCCAGCCGCGATTTCGCCGGCGCGGCTACCGGCCATCCCCGGCGCCGGGCCGGGCTTACCCGCTCTTCGCGGATCCAAAGACGCGCTCGAAAATGGCATGCACGTAGCGGAGCTGGCGCTGCACGTCGAATGTGCGCGCCAGCGCTTCCGGCGAAAGATGCCGGAGGATGCGTGAGTCTGTGCCCACGCGTTCGTGGAAGCTGGCCTCCTGTTCCCACGCGCCCATGGCATTTTCCTGCACCCACTGGTAAGCCTCTTCGCGCGGGGCGCCGGCTTCCACCAGGTCTTGCAGCAACTGTCCGGAAAACACCAGGCCGTGGGTCATCTCCAGGTTGCGGCGCATGCGCTGCGGGAAGACGCGCATCTCCGCCACGATCCCGGTCATGCGTTCCAGCAGGTAGTCCACCAGGGTGGTGGAATCCGGCAGAATGATGCGCTCGACCGAACTGTGGGAGATGTCCCGCTCATGCCAAAGCGCCTGGTTTTCAAATCCCGCCTGCGCGTTTGCGCGCACCACCCGCGCCAGCCCGCACACTTGTTCGCAGTTTACGGGATTGCGTTTGTGCGGCATGGCCGAGCTGCCGCGCTGACCGGCGCGGAACGGTTCCTCCGCCTCGCCCACCTCGGTGCGCTGTAAATGGCGGATTTCCAGCGCCACCGTTTCCAGCGACGCGGCGATGCCGGCCAATACGCTCAGGTAGCAGGCGTGCCGGTCGCGCTGCAACACCTGGCTGGAAATCGGGGCGGCTTCCAGCCCCAGCCGGGCGCAAATTCTCTGTTCCATCTCCGGTCCCAGGTGGGAGCACGTGCCCACCGCCCCGGAGATTTTTCCCACTGCCATCCCCCGCGCCGCCGCACGGAAGCGCTCCAGGTTGCGCGCGTTTTCCGCGTACCAGATGGCCAGCTTCAGCCCAAAGGTGATGGGTTCGGCATGGATGCCGTGCGTCCGGCCGATCTGCGGCGTGTCTTTGAACTCGAAGGCACGCTGGCGCAGAGCCCCTCCGAAGGCCTCCAGACCGGCCTCGATTTGCGCGGAACACTCCCGCAACACCAGCGCCTGGGCCGTGTCCACCACGTCGTTGGAGGTCAGCCCGTAATGTAACCAGCGCGCCGCCTCCGGGTCGCCCACGGATTCGCCCACCACTACGGTGAAGGCAATTACGTCATGGCGCACGCGCGCTTCCACTTCGTGGATGCGCTTCACGTCCACCTGCGCCCGCGCTCGCAGCGCCTCGGCGGCGGCACGCGGCACGATGCCCGCCTCCGCCAGCGCATCTGTAGCCGCCAGCTCCACCGCCAGCCATTTCGCGAAGCGATTCTCGTCGCTCCACAGCCGGGCCATTTCGGGTCGGGTGTATCGGGGAATCACAATGCATGCCTCAAAAGACGAACGGTCCCAGCGGAGTGCGCTGTGAAGCGACATACAGCTCCCCGGCGAACGCCGCCGGCCCCGAAGCCCGGCGGCCCAGCGCCTCTTCGGCGCTCAGCCGGGCCACGTCGGGATTGTTGTTGTTTTCCGAGAGGTGGGCCAGCACCAGCCAGCGGGCGCGCGCGTCGAAACCGGTGCCTTCCTGGTCCACGTCGGCCAGGAACTCGCTCACCGCGTGGTTGGAAAGATGTCCGGTCCGGCTCATCACCCGCTGTTTGATGTGCCACGGATACGGCCCCACCTTCAGCATGTCCAGGTCATGGTTCGATTCCAGCACCAGCAGGTCTGAACCGCACAGGTGGCGCCGCACGTGCGCCGGCAGATATCCCAGGTCCGTCACGATGGAAATCTTCGAGCCCTCCGCGCGCAGCGAGTAAGCCACGGGGTCCGCGGCATCGTGGGGGATCGAAAACGCGGTCACTTCAATGTCGCCCACGGCAAACTTCTGCGAGGGCTGGATGCACTCGACCCCGGGAAGTTTTTCCTGCATCGCAGCCTCCGCCACCGTGGCGCCGCCCGTTCCGGGGTAGCCACGGTCAGTGCCTTCCTGACCGTGGGCTTGTTCCGTGCCTCTACCTCGTTCTGTGCGTGTCGTGCCGTAAGTCCTTCCCGTACCTCCTCCATGCCTGCCGCGCCCCGGCCGCGGCCTTCCACCCTGCCGCGCCAGTGCCGCCTGCCGGCCGATCTCTGCGAGTGTTCCGGCGGTCAGGTAAACAGGCGCGCGCCACAACTCCGCCAGGGACGCCAGCCCCGCTACATGGTCGGAGTGTTCGTGGGAAATGAGGATGCCGTCCACCCGGTCCGTGGACGCGCCGAGCGCCGCCAGCCGCCGCAATGTTTCTTTGCGGTTGAAGCCGGCGTCCACCAGCACCCGGGTGGTCGAAGTCTCCACCAGTGTGCAGTTGCCGGAGCTTCCGGACCCCAGAATCAATGCGCGAACCGCGATGGTTTGCCCCCGTCGCTCGCCACGACCCCAAAACCGGCCCGGGCGAACGCAGAAGCGATGATGGCAAAGCGCGGCGGAGTCGTCAACGGGCTGAAAAAGGGGCCGGCGGCCGGCGCCCGCTTCAGGGTGTCTCCGGCAGGGTATAAGCAAAATCGTAGAAATGCTTTCCCTCGGTGATCTCGATGTTCATGGAACCGGCCAGCCCGGTGAATTGGCCCGTTCCGGAGTCCGGCACCACGGTGATGCTGAGCTGCAACGCGCCGTGGGTCATGGTGCCGCTATGCTGGAGCACAAAGGTGCCCGTGCGTCCGGCAAGTGTTCCGGTGACACGCTCCATGGCCACGTACCCGGCCGAACCCTTCACCGCCGTCTGCACGCCCAGCATCTGTCCCTTGCTGGTTCCTTCCAGTTCGCCGTGGAATTGTTTATCCAGGCTCAGCCGCCCAATCGTAGTGTCGTCGGATTTTTCGTCCGCCGGCTGCGGCGTCACTTTGACATCGAACGTGCCCTTTGCGCGCCTGGTCACTTCCGCCCCCTTCTGGGATGAAGTTTGGCCGCGCGCTGCACCTGGAGGGGAAGCCCCCAGCGCCAGACAAATGACCGCGGCGACGAAAACTCCGGTAGAAATTCGAGTGTGCATCCTGCCTCCGTCCGTCCGGCACTAGCAGGCCAGCAGGTCTCGCGACAGACGGAAGCCTTCCAGCTTGCCCAGCACGGTACCGCCGATCTGGTCCGCCTGGAACAATTCGCGGGCCAGGTCTCCCACTTCTTCGCGGGTGACCGCCTCAATCGCGGCGCTGGTCTCCTCCGTCGAGAAAAAACGGCCGAAGTACAATTCCTGGCGGGCCAGGTTGGACATGCGCGCGCCGGAGGATTCCAGCGAAAGCAGCAAGGAGCCTTTCAAGTGGTCTTTCGCCCGGCGCAGTTCCTCGTCGGTGATGGAATCCGTCTTCAGCCGCCGGAATTCCTCCACCACGTTGCGAATCACCTCTTCCGCGGAACGCGCGGAGGTGCCCGCATAGACGCAGAGCATTCCGGCGTCCCGGTACGGGCTCAGGTCGCTGAAGATGGAGTAGGCCAAACCCAGCTGTTCACGGATGTTCTGGAAGAGGCGGGAAGACATCCCACCGCCCAGCACGTAATTCAGCACGGAAAGCGCGAAGCGGCGTTCACTGGCCGCGGCGTAAGAGGGCACGCCCAGGCAGATTTGGAGCTGTTCCAGCTCTTTTTTGTCGTGGGAGGTGAGCCGGGCGTGCGCCCGGGGCGGCACTTCCTGCTGATTTTCGGGGGCTTGGGCCGCAGGGCGCAGCCGCCCGCTGAATTCCGCCGCCACCAGGCTGCGAATCGCTTCATGCTTCAGGTTTCCGGCCGCGGTGATCAGCAGGTTTTGCGGGGAAAACCAGGCGCCATGCCACTCGCGCACCGCTCCCGGCTTGAATTGCCGCACCGTCTGCCGCGTTCCCAGGATCGGCCTGCCCAGCGGGTGGCCGTGCCAGAAGTTCCTGGTGAAAATTTCGTGGACCAGGTCTTCCGGATTGTCCTGCACCATCTTGATCTCTTCCAGGATCACCGACTTTTCCTTGCGCACGTCCTCTTCGGAAAACCGGGAGCGCAGCAGCATGTCGGCAATTACGCTGAAGGCCAGCTCGACGTGCTCGTCGAGCACCTTGGTGTTCAGGCAGACCAATTCCTTGGTGGTGAAGGCATCCAGAATGGCCCCAACGCGGTCAATCTCCCGGGCAATATCTTCGGCGGAGCGCCGCTCCGTGCCCTTGAACAGCATGTGCTCGATAAAGTGAATCAGGCCGCACAGTTCTGCAGGTTCGCGCCGGGAGCCGGAGCGCGTCCAGATTCCCAGGGCCACCGAGCGCACGTGGGGCATCGCCTCGCTGATCAGGGTGAGACCGCTGGGCAGTACTTCGCGCTCGATCTGGCGTTCTTCTTTCATGACCTCGCACGACGCTTTGATTGGGGTGGCCCGGAGCCACGGGTCCACACCCTGGCTGCGCCGATGGGCCTCCGGCGCGGTTGATTCTTGGATGCTGCTAGCCTCCCCGGCGTTGGCGGCAGTGGTGCATGGGCCACCCCCAACGTGCCGGGGCCTTTCACTTTCCGCGCGGAACGAAACGGGGATCTCCGCGGCGGGCGCCCGGATGGCGCTCAGGCGTGCTTCTCTGCCGCCACCAACTTTCCGTACTCGCTGGTGTAATAAAGCGGGACGTCCATATAGGTGCCCTTATCCAGCGAGTAGATCTCGCAACTGTCGTAGGGATACGAGTAAATGTGAATGCTCACCGCGCGCTGCCCGAACTCCGGCAGATTCAGCACCTGGTGCACGGGCTCCTCGGGATTCACCGCCGCGGGATTCCGCGCGTCCATCACGTAAGTGTCCGTGGGGATCATCCGGCAGGTGTGCGCGCCGGCGTCCTGGCCCTCGATGCGGAAGTTCTGCACCTTCAATTTGCCGATGGGCACGGACATCCAGCAGTTTTGCCCGCGGTGATTATGGATGCGGCTCACCTGCCCGCTTTCCCAGCAGATGGACATCACTTCAAACAGCTCGCACTTGTGGATCAAATTGCGCGTGTAACAGCACGGGTCCCACTGCAGATAGGGCTCCAGGCTGGCCGGTTGCACGCCATGTTGTTGCGTGAAGGAGAGCACAGCGGGCACGGTGAACCTGGATGTTTCGATGGCCGCCAGCAGCTTCACCCATTCCTGGATTGGAAGCTGTTCCATGCATTCCTCCCCCTGCGGAAGCCTTCCCATACGCGGCAAAGCGCACCTCCAGTATAGCGCGAAGCACTGCGGCCGGAAGACGAAACTGCCCGTGCTACCATGGAGGAAGATTGTTCCGGATGATCTTTCCGTGGAACTGCTTGGAAAATCTCGCGAGGAACTGCGCGCCTGGATGGCTTCGCTGGGCCAGCCGGCGTATCGCGGGGAACAGGTGTACCACGCCATCTACGCGGAGCGCCGTTTTGATTTCCAGACGATCAGTAATTTGCCGGCCGCCTTGCGCGAGCGGCTTGCGCGGGAGGCCACCATTACGCTGCCGCCCGTGGCGCGCAAGTACTGCTCCTCGGACGGGTCCGTGCGCTACCTGCTGCCGCTGGAGCGGGAGCCTGCGGGTCCACCCGCCGCGCCAAGCCCCGCAGCCGTCGAAGCGGTCTTTATGCCGTCGGAGGGCCGGCAGACCATCTGCATCTCCACCCAGGCGGGGTGTGCGGTGGACTGCAAGTTCTGCCTGACCGCCAGCCTGGGGCTGGTGCGTAACCTGACTGCTGGAGAAATCGTCGCGCAGGCCCTGGTGGCCCTTGAAGATCACCGCGGCTCCCTCTCCCCACGCACCAACGTGGTGTTGATGGGCCAGGGGGAGCCGCTGCTGAATTACGACGCGGTCATGGCGGCGGTGCGCATCCTTTTGGACCCCAAGGCGCTGGCGCTCTCCCCCAAACACGTGACCCTCTCCACCAGCGGGATCGTGCCCGGCATCGAGCGCCTGGGCCGGGAAAAAGTCCGGCCGAAACTGGCCGTGTCGCTGAACGCCTCCAGCGATGCCCAGCGCGACGAAATCATGCCCATCAATCGCAAGTATCCGCTGGCCGCGCTGCTGGGCGCCTGCCGTCACTATCCGCTCCGCCCCTGGGAACGCCTCACCTTTGAATATGTGCTGCTTGGCGGTTTCAACGACGCGGCGGAGGACGCCCGTCGCGTGGTGCGCCTGCTGAATGGAATCCGCGCCAAGGTCAACCTGATCCCCTGGAACCCCGGACTTCCGCAATGCGGCATGCCCTTCCGGCCTCCTGCGGCTCCTGCGGTCGAGGAATTTCGCCGTGTGCTCGCAGAAAAGGAAGTGCCGGCATTTGTTCGCTACTCCCGCGGGCAGGATGTGTACGCCGCCTGCGGCCAGCTTGCCGTGATCGAAACCGGTTTCCCCAGCGCAATGCAACTGCCATCCACTGTTGCCAGCCCGGCTTCCGCGCAGGGCTAATCGCGCCAGTCTGAGACTCTGGATTCAAAAGATGCGCTGGGATCGTCCTGGAATCTGACCACCTGGGTCAAAAGTATCGGCCGGCCGATTGCACCATCGTTCGAGGAACCTGCCCGCGGGCCGGCGTCTGCCCCGGGCGGCAATGGGAATTCAGCAACCAGCCGGCCGGCTTCGCTCGTGAGCCGAAACTAGCACGGAGTGCTCCCCGCTCATTCCGCATTAATTGAATCGAGTCCATCAGGAGTTTGCATGCCTGGCTGCCTGTTTCTCACGCGCGAGGCTGCGTGTGCGTGGCCGCCGGATGGGAGCGGTTCGGAGCGATAGAGTTCGGCGGAGTGCCGGGCCGCCGCGGCGATGGCCATCAGCAGCATTCCGGCCGCGCCGATGGTCCCGCCCACGTCGAACAGCCGGTACTCCGCCTGGAGAATGCGCACCTGTGGTACCCCGGGGTGGAAAAAGAGCGCCAGATTGCCGATCGCGAGCAGGATGCGCAGCTCTGAGGGACCGAACCCCCCGAAGGACATGTGAAACGTGCCGATGGTGTACGTGGCCAGATACACCTCAATGGACAGAATGTAGTAGGCGATTAGGAGCGACGCAGCCACTGCCGGGCCCATATACCCAGAGAGAGCAAGCCCCGCCAGTAGAAAGAGCGCGCCGAAGGTGTCCACCACGTGGTCCACATAGAAGCCGTAGCGCGGCCGCGGCTGGTTCCGGAAACGCGCCAGGGTTCCATCCAGGCTGTCGCCGAACCAATTGATGGCCAGGAACAGAATCACCAGCAGCAAGCCCAGCCGCTGGTAGCGCGCCAGCCAGTAGCAAAGCCCCGCGCCCAGCATGGAGACGAATCCCAGCAGCGTCAGCCCATCGGAGGAGACCCAGCGCGGCAGCCGTGCCGCCAGCCACAGCAGCGTCCGTTTCTCCACCCGCGAGAGCAGGCTTTGTTGCGCCCGTTCCGCCGGGCGAAAAGTCATTTTCTCCATTCCGGTGTTTGCTGCGCCGCGGACATTGATTGCTGCGGACCCCTGTTCACAGATCGCTCGCATGACTGTGCCCCGGCCAGGATGCCACGCTCAGGCTCGATCCTGGGCGCGCCAAACAACGCCAATCACGGCCAGTAGCCGCCCGGTCCGGCCCTGCTCCCGGCGATGGCTGAACAGCAAGTCCGTGCGGCAGGCGGTGCACAACCGGCTCGAGACGATCCGTTCGCCGCGCACTCCGGCCGCGGTCAGTTGCCATCGATTGGCCGCGCGCAAATCAAGCTGTGCGCGCGGCGCGGGAACCTCGTGCCCCGGAGGAGTCATGGAAAGCCACGGAAACGGCGCGGGATCGTCATTGGCCGCCAGGCGCTCAAATGGGCCATCGAACCACTCCCGCGCGTTCGGAAACTGTGCCGCATAGGCCTGGACGACTTCCGGGCCCACTTCGTAACAACAGCCGCCGATGGATGGGCCCAGCGCGGCTACCACATCTTCGGGCCGCGTGCCGAACTCCATGTGCATCCGTCCCAGCGCCTTCTGCGCGATGCGCGCCAGCGTGCCGCGCCAACCCGCGTGCACCGCGGCCACCGCGCGATGCCGTGTGTCTGCCAGCAGGATGGGCAGGCAATCTGCGGTCCGCACCGCGAGCATCAGCCCGGGGGTGCTGGTGAGCAAAGCGTCTCCCGCCAGCGGCTCTGCAAGCGGTGTGCTGACCGCATGGATCAAGTCGCTATGGCATTGACGCAAGGTCACCAGGGAGGTCTGGGCGGACCCTCCGCCACGGCGCGGCTTTCGCGAGGCGAGCGCCGCGAGGAATCGCTTGCCATTGGCCGCTACCGCCTCCGGCGTATCCCAGTCGGCGGAACCCAGGTTGAGCACCCGCTCGGGGCCCAGACAGCTGATTCCGCCCGGACGCGTGCTATAGCCATGGATCAGCCAATCCATGCGGTCGAGCGCCGCGGTGTGCAGCACCACCACCCCGCCCAATCGCTGGGCGCTCCAGCCGGAATCGGCTAGCCCGGTCGCGGCGCGTCGTATTTTTCGCCGGCCGGTCACACCCGCGGCGCGCTTTCCCCGCTGCTTCTTACCAGGCATGGGGACAGTATAGACCGAGTGGAGAAGCGGCTCCCGTTTGCGCCCGATTCCTTCGAATCTCCCGCACCCGCCCCTTGGACTGGACAGGCCGGGCATAGTCCCTCGCCGGGGCCGGTCTGTGCTACCTTTCGTGCATGATCGTTGGAGTCGGTTTGGATATTGCTGAGATTGACCGCATTGAGGCGGCCATCCAGCGCCATGGGCTCCACTTCCTGGAACGGGTCTTCACGCCCGCGGAGATAGCCTATTGCCAGAGCCATCGCCACAGCGCAGAGCGCTTTGCCGCACGGTTTGCGGCCAAAGAAGCGGCCATGAAGGCCCTGGGCACCGGCTGGAGGGGGGGCGTGCGCTGGCTGGATATTGAAGTGGTGCGGGAGGCCAGCGGCAAACCCGGCCTCCGGTTGACCGGCCAGGCGGCCAAATCCGCGGATGCATTGGGCGCGCGAAATATCGTTGTGAGCATCACCCACAGCGGAAAGACAGCGCTGGCGGAAGTGATTTTCGAATCCTGAGCGGCGCGATCCAGGTGTGCTTACACGATCGGCGCCGGTGTCGGCGCCGGGCCAACACAACGCGCCGCGAGTTCGGGCGAGTGTTCGCCGGGTGGTGGGGACTCCAGACGCACGGTTAGCCAGGAGTTCTTCGGCCAGGCGCCTTCCAACCGCGCATGCAGGTAATTTCCGGTTAGTGCCGCGGTCCACTTCCGCCCGCCTGTCGTCGTGCCGCAGCGGCCCAGCGTGAGCACGCGATGCGTTGTGCCCGCCTGTGCGGCGCGAAATGCAGCTGCCTTCTGCGCGGAGAGCGCACGCATCTGGCGGCTGCGCCGCCGCACCTCTTCAGCACCCACCGCCGCTCCGGCCGCGGCGGCTGCTGTCCCCGGCCGGCTCGAATACGAAAACACGTGAAGATATGCGAAGGGCAGCCGCTCGATGAGCTCCAGCGTGGCCCGATGGTCCGCGTCCGTCTCCCCAGGGAAGCCGCAAATCACGTCCGCGCCGATGGCCGCACCGGGAAGCCGTTCCGCGAGCCGCAGGATGCGCTCCGCATAGTGCGCCGCGCGATACCAGCGATGCATGGCGGCGAGGATGGCATCCGATCCCGACTGCAGGGGCACGTGGAAATGCGGCGCCAGCCGCGAAGATTGCGCCGCGAGTTCCACCAGATCAAGCGTCACGTCCATCGGCTCGATGGAGCTGAGACGCAGCCGTTCCAGCGGA
This sequence comes from Binatia bacterium, assembly GCA_035517515.1. Classification (GTDB taxonomy): domain Bacteria; phylum Acidobacteriota; class Terriglobia; order Acidiferrales; family UBA7541; genus JOPF136. The sequence goes on along the minus strand of DATIYQ010000040.1, from coordinate 10,549 downwards.
GTTTCCTCCAGCACTCGGGCCAGCAGGTCGCGGAACGTACAGCGAGGGGTCAGATCGCGTCCCCACGACCCCAGGTTGATCCCGCTCAGCACCACTTCGCGCGCCCCGTCAGCCACCAGCCGGCGCACCTGTTCCACCACCGCGGCGGGCGGCAGGCTGCGGCTCTTTCCACGCACAAAGGGAATCACGCAGTACGAGCAGCGATGGTTGCAGCCATCCTGAATCTTCAGCACCGGTCGCGTGCGATCCCCTGCCGCGCCCGGCGAGGAAGAAATGGGAAGGTCCGCGGAGTCAAAAATATTGCCGGTGAGTATCTTCGGTGTGCGGGAGAGGGGAAGCGAACCCCCTCCGGCCGCGGCCAGCGCTCCCAGCGGGACAAATTCGCCGGGGCCTGGCGCCGCGGTGAGCAGCATTCCAATCTCCCCCAGGTGCGAATTGCCCACCACCCAGCGTACGCCCTCGAGCGCAGCCAGCTCTTCCGGGGCGCGCTGCGCGTAGCACCCGGTGGCCAGGATGCGAGCCTCCGGATTCCGGGCGTGGATGGCGCGGATGCCCTCACGCGCCTGGGCGTCCGCCGCCGCGGTCACCGTGCAGGTGCTCACCACCACGAGTTGCGCGGTCGCGGCCGGGGCACGCGTGGCCCCCGCTGCCACCAGTTGCTGCTCGATGGCCGCGGCATCCGCCTGCGTGGCCCGGCACCCGAAATGTTCCAGCCAAAAGGTCGGCATGTCGAATTCGCTGGCGGGCCTGCGCTGCCGCATGCCCGCCGGGCTAGTATAGCAACGCTGCCGTAATCTCTGCCGGCGCAGGTCTGCCGAACGGCTGGAAATCCGCCCGGAGCTTGCCTGGGGGAGGGAATTCCTTCAGTGCTGCGGGAACATCATGGCTTCAAGCAGGTCCGCGCGTTCCTTCTCGTTGCTCGCGAGGATGCGCAGCAGGTCCTGCACGGAGATCATGCCGCGGAAGCCTTCTTTCGGGTCCACCACCAGCAGGTGGAAGAATCCGTGCTTTTCCATCAGCACCACGCATTCGTCCAGCGTGGCGTCCAGCGGCACGCTGATCGGATTCCGCGTCATGATCTCGGAAACCTTCATCCAGGCCGGGCACTTGTTCTCCGCGGCCACCTTGTCGGAGATGTCGCTCTGGGAAATCACGCCCACCACTTGCCCGTGAGCGTCCACCACACCCACCGCGCGGATCTGCTGTTCGCGCAGGTAGCGCGCCACGTCATGCACGCTGCTGTCCTCCCGGATCGAATACACACCCTTACGCGCTCCGACCAGATTACGTACTTTCATGGCACCGACCTCCTGATGGGATTTGGTCTGCGGCACCACAGAACGACCACGGGGAAAAATCCGGGAAAGAGAAGAGCGCCAGCGGGCTGCACACACCTGGCCTCGTAGCAACGTCCGAAGATAAAGAGAGCCTTGTGCTCACGGCCTTCACCGCACCGGCACTCGCGGCCTCAAGCAGTCGCCGCGGACTCCGTGCGGATGATGTCATACTTCTCAATCACCGCGGCCACTCCCACCCGGCTTTGGTCCTCGCCCGGCTTCTCCTCGATTCGCACTACCTTGCCCTGCGCGTGGATAAACACTTCCGTTCCTTGTGTAATCTCCGCAGGCAAAGTGAGCATGAAGTCGAGCGTAGAGCCGGCCTCGAGCTGCCGGTCGATCAGGAAGTAGACACCGCGCGTTGAGATATCTCGTGTCTGCCCGTTCCGCGAATCCGGCTGCTTGCGTTCGGCGGCCGCCCGGACCACCACGGGCAACGAAAGTTCATAGCGACGTGCTATGCGACGCTCCGTCATCCCCATCCCCCAGACTTTAGTTCTTACCCTCACCCTGACTGGAAAATCGCTGCTATCGAACTACCAGCAACCCTTCTTCCAGACTCCGCGAAGCCGGTCCAAATCACCGGCCAGAGGTCCGTGCCCCCCACGGCCCCCTTCTCTGGACTTTCTACCCCAAAGAATTCCCGGAAACAATAGGACTTATCTGGAAATCTCCACCGTTCCACAGTGCCCTGGCTGCCCAGCCGGACCGGGTACCCGGCGCCGGGCTTGTCCGTTTGTGGGACGGCGGAGGGCTGGGCCAGCCGGACCCGCGACCGGATTCCCGGAATATGCAACTCTTTGCATCCCGCGTCTCACTCGCTCGGAGCGCCTGCAGAGACGGTGCCCGTGCGCGGCGCCCGCCCCGGATCCAGTTTGAATTGCCGCATCTTGTAGAGCAGCGCCTTGTAGCTGATGCCCAGCATGCGCGCGGCTTCCTTGCGGCTCCAGTTGGTTTTTTCCAACGCGTCGGCGATCGCTTCCATTTCCGCTTCGTCTTTCAAGCTCCGCACCAGGGCCTTCAATCCCCTCTCCCGGGGAGCCTGTTCCTGGCTGGGGGCGGTGCGCTGGCGGCTGGCCGCCATTTCCAGTAATTCACGGAAACTGGACTCGTCGTCCTCCAGGATGACGTAGCGTTTCACGAAATTTTCGAGTTCGCGAAGGTTGCCCGGCCAGGTGTAGCGCATGGCCGCGTCCATCAAATGCGAGGAGGGATTGGCCGGCGGCTTCTGAAATTTTTCGCTGTACTTGTCCAGAAAATGGCGGAAGAGCAGTGGAATTTCCGGGGTGCGCTCCCGCAGCGGCGGAACGTGAATGGAAAAAACGTTCAGCCGGTAGTACAAGTCCTCGCGGAACCGGCCGGACTGGATGGCTTCGCGGACGTTCACGTTGGTGGCCGCCAGCACCCGCACATCGGCCTGGATGAGCGCGCGGCCGCCCAGCCGCGAGTACTGCTGATCCTGCAGGATGTGCAGCATTTTGGCCTGCAGCAGCGGGCTCATCTCCGCGATCTCGTCCAGAAAAATCGTCCCCTTGTTGGCCAGTTCAAACTTGCCGGGCTTCGAGCGCACCGCCCCGGTGAACGCGCCCTGCTCGTAGCCGAACAGTTCGGACTCCAAAAGCTCGCCGGGCAGCGCGGCGCAATTCACCTTGATGAACGGCTGGTTCGAGCGCATGGAGCGCAAATGCACCATGCGCGCCACCACCTCTTTGCCCACCCCGCTCTCCCCGTGGATGAATACCGGAACATCCACCGGGGCGATTTGCAGCACCTGCTGGCGGATTTTCACCATTTGCGGGCTGGCCGCCAGGAAGGTGAGATCCTCGGTCAGGTTTTCCACGTATTGCCGCAGGGCCTGATTTTCCGCGCGCAGTTGCCGTTTCTGCCGGCATTTCAGGATGGCCGCATCCAGCTCGGACTTCTCAAAGGGCTTGGTCAGATAGTCCTGCGCGCCCACGCGGATGGCCTCCACCACCGTGGAGACTTCATTGGAGCAGGAGAGCATCACCACGTGCAGGGAGGGCTCCAGGCGCAGCAGTTGGCGCAGGGTCTCCAGCCCGTCCATCTCCGGCATCAGCACGTCCAGGATGACCAGATCGGGGCGCGTCCCTCTTCCGATTTCCTCCAGCGCTTCCTGCCCGGAGTTGACCGTGCGCACCTCGTGGCCTTCCACCTCCAGCAGGGTTTGCAGGTATTTGCGGATGCTGGGCTCATCGTCCACCACCAGGATCCGTTCCTTCACTTCACTGAGTGTGGTCATTCGTTCATCCTCGCCCCCGGGGGGCCGATTACTCCAGATTCGTGGGCAGCAGGAAACGCATGGTGCAGCCCCGCCCGACCTCGCTGTCCACCCAGATCTTTCCCCGATGCGCCTGCACCAGTCGTTTGCTGATGGCCAGTCCCAGCCCCATTCCGGATGTGGAGCCGTCCACCCGCACGAAATCCTCAAACACTTCCTGATGGTACTCGGGCGCGATCCCCGGGCCGGAATCCGACACGGAGATCAGGATGCAATTCGGCGCGCCCTCGGGGCCGCGCCGCCGCTCCACCGAAGGCGAGACGCTGGCCGCACGCCGTTCCCAGAAGTGCTGAACCACGGAGAGTTCCACCTGTCCCCCTGCGGGGGTATGCTTCAGCGCGTTGTCCAGCAGATTGGCTACGGTCTGTTGCACCTTTTGGTAGTCGAACTTGAATCGCCCCATGCCCCCCGGCAATTGCGTAACCAGGCGCACCTGGTTGCGCGCGAAGGCATCCTGCCACAGCCCGGCCAACTCCATCAGGCATTCGCGGGCATCGTTTTCGCGCAGGTGCAGCACCAGCTTTCCGCTTTCCAGCGCCGAGTAGTTCAGGAACATGGAGATCAGCCGCACCAGGCGCTCGCAGCTGTCCTTCGATTCCAGAAGGATTTCTTTCTGCTTCTCGCTCAGCTTTCCCAGGGAGCCGGAGAGCAACAGGTCGTAATAGCCCTTCATCACCGCCAGCGGTGTTTTCAGCTCGTGCGCTGCAGACGCCAGGAAAACCGTCTTCTGCCGGTTGACTTCCTGCAGCCGCAGATACGCCGCCAGCAGGTTGCGGTAGGTCAGCTCCCGCTCCTCCAGTAATTCCTCGAGGGTCTGGTGGATGGCGGGATCTTCCGTGAACGGGTGGGCCCCCGGGGATTCCATGCTAACCACCACCCAGCCAAACTCTGCCAGCCAGCGCAAGTGCGCCCGCGCCGGGTCTCCGCCCTGCCGCTCCACCGGCAGATTCACCGCCGATTCGCCATGACGCAAGGGCTCCAGCACCGCTTCTGGCGCTACGTGCAGGACCCCGGTGAACAGGTTCGGTCTCACCCCGGTCCGCACACCCTGTGATTGCAGAAACTTGGCCGCGCCGCTGTTCATGTAAAACATCTGGCCAGTGGCGTCCGCCACGAACACTGGCTGCTGGATGCATTCCAGTACCGTTCCCACCACAGAGAGGGGAAGCGGGGCCGCCGTCTGTTGCTCCGGAACTGAGATTTTTGCCATTAGCGCTTCGTTCCTGGGACTTTCAGCCGGGGTACACCGAACCCAACGATGCTGACAAACGCGGAAAAAAGCGTCAATGGGAAAAGAGTCCTATCTTGCACATTATGGGAAAAAAGGCGCACTTCCCAGGCTGCCACCCCCGGATACGAAGAATGGAAACGCTGGACCATCACTAACACACGTACTACCAATAGGATAGGGAGACAGGCTCGTCAGCCTCCCGGTTCAATGTTGCCATCAAATTGCGGGGAAGTGGTACCAGAGGTACTACTTCAACCTCCTTATGGCCCAGGCCGTGGCCCCACAAAAGAGTCCGGAATCGGCTGACCGTCGCCGCCGCCCACGGATGCGTCTTCAGATCCCCGTCTTCGTCCGAGGACTCGACGCCTACGGGGAGGAGTTCCTCGACCTGACAAAAACCATCAATATCAGCTCTGTGGGCGCCTGTTTGGCCAGCACCCGGCCCCTCCAGCTCGACCAGATGATCTCCCTGCGCATTCCGGCCCCTTCGGAGCCCGCCGCGGAAGGGATGCCCGGAGCGACGCCGGCGATTCCCGCCCGGGTGATGCGTGGCGTGCCCGCCGGAGATTTGCACTTGATTGGCGTGGAGTTTGTCCGGCCCTTGGAGTGAGGTGAAATGGTTTTCCCATGGGAACGGAATGCGCCAAGAGAGAAATTTGCTTCCCGCAATCAGCAAAATAGTTTTCCACTACCAACTCGTTGCAGCCATTGAGCATGCGTTGACACCCGGGGAATGTTTCTCTAGGATGCGCCTGCGCTCGCCTACAGGGCCGCCCAGGGCGTGGAAGGCCACGTGCTCATACGCAACCAGCGGCTTCACTGAGTTCTGCGCCGAGAAAAATACCTGTGACCGGAACAGCGCCCACTCCCAGCCCCTTTGATAATCCGCGCCTGCACCTCTCCGCGGAGGACGCATTTCTCGATCTGTTGATTGAGACCTTGCAGAATCTCGAGCGCACCGTGCGCGGGCAGTTTTTGCAGCGCTTCCTGAAAGCCATGGCGCAAGTCGAGTTGAGCGAGACCACCAGTCTCGAGTTCTGGGAACAGATTCTCACCCGGCGCCGCGAACTTTCCGAGAGTCTTTCCAAGCCCGTTTCCCTGCAGACCGCTCTGGTAGACGTCCTGGCGTCCTCCAATTTCCTCCGGCTTCCCATCCTCATGGAGTACGAGGATTTGAAGAAGCTGCAGATCAACGCGGCCACGGACGCGCTCACCGGGCTCTACAACCGCAGGCTGTTTGAAGAGTATTTCGCCAAGGAGCTGAATCGAGCCAAGCGCCACGGCCAGCATGTCGCTCTGATGCTGATGGACCTGCACTGCTTCAAGCAGGTGAATGATCGCCACGGCCATCTTCAGGGCGACCACGTGCTGCAGCTCGCGGCCAGCACCCTGCGCAAGACCCTGCGCACCTCGGATTACGCCTTCCGCATCGGGGGAGACGAATTCGCCCTGCTGCTCCCTCACGCGGATCCCGCGCAGGCCGGCATCTTGGGCCGGCGCGTGCGCGCCAATTATGCCGCGGCCATCGAGCCGTTGAAGCTCGAGTTGCCTTTGGCTTTGGATTTCGGCGTGGCCGTTTTTCCTGTGGACGGCGAAACCAAGGAAGCGCTCATTCGCCTGGCGGACGAGCGCGTTTATGAGCTGAAAAACTCCACGCGTGGCCAGTCCGCGCCGCCTGCCTCCGGAGGCGCGCGCGTGATCCCCATGGAGCCTCCGTCCACGCGCGAGCCCCATCCCTCGGCCCCGGCTCCGCAGAGTGGCGCATTTCCGGCCTCTGCGGGACTCTCCGCGGGCTTTTCTCCCGCACCCCGCGGCACAGAACGCCGAAAGTGGGAGCGCGTCTCGCTGGTGGGCACGCGCGCTCATGCCGTGATCGGCGATGGTGAAGAGGTTTCCGCTCGCGTTCTGGACATGAGCTACGGCGGGGTTTCTTTGCTCGTGGATCGCGTCGATCGGCTGCCGGCGGTCTTTCCCGCGGTCTTGCACGTTCCCATCTTGCCGCCGGTCAAGGTGAGTCTCCGGAAGGCGTACGTTGAAACGACGGAAGGTCAAGGCTTCCGCGTGGGCTGTGCTTTCTTGCCCTGAAGCGAGGCAGAGCGCCAGGTGTTGCGCCTGGCCCTGATGAACCCGAATTGCAAGAATAGTGCAAAAGTTTACATAGCCGTTTTGCCTCCGCTTCGGGAGGCTCTTAGCTCGCAGGAGCCACTCTGAAAGGACGCAGTCGTCCATCGCCTAGAACTTACGGCACTTAGGATCGTGGCGGGCCGGCATTTTGGACCGTTTCGGATGGCTGCCCAAGTGCTCTATCAGAAAGCAGCAAGGTAGCTGAAAGCAGGAACACCCGTGGCGAAAGTTCAACAGATCACCGCACCCGTCGAGACCGCTCGGAATGGTTTTGTCTCACCCGAGGTGATGTTCGGCGCCAGCGAAGAGATGATGCGCGTCCGGCGCACCGTGGAGCGTGTGGCCGGCGTTCGCGTGCCCCTGCTCATCCGTGGCGAGAGCGGAAGCGGCAAGGAGTTGCTGGCCAGTTATCTCCACCGGGTGGGCCCGTGGCGCGACATGCCGCTGGTTAAGGTCAACTGCGCCGCGATCCCCGGTTCGCTTCTCGAGTCCGAACTCTTCGGCTACGAAAAAGGGGCCTTTACCGGCGCGTATACCAGCCGCCAGGGAAAATTTGAGGCCGCCGATGGCGGCACCGTGGTGTTAGACGACATCGGAGAAATTGACTCCGGGCTGCAGGCTCGCCTGCTGCAAGTGTTGCAGGACGGTTGCTTCAGCCGCATCGGGGACCTGGCGGAGCGGCGCGTGGATGTGCGTATCATCGCCATCTCCAGCCGGGACGTGGAGCACGAAATCAGCAAAGGCATCTTCCGCGAAGACCTGTTCTATCGCATCAACGTGGTCAACATGCAGTTGCCGCCTCTGCGCCGCAGGCTCGAGGATCTGCCGGTGCTGGTGGATCACTTCCTGAGTTACTACGGCGATCGCTTCGAGCGCCAGGTTCCGCAGCTCCCCGCTGCTGTTTTCGAGCGATTTCGCCGTCATCACTGGCCCGGCAATATCCGTGAGCTCGAAAACTACGTGAAACGCTACGTCATTCTCGATTCCCCGGAATCCATCCTGGAAGAGCTGGACGAGCGCGCCCGGGCGCCGCAAACGGCGGGATTCGTCCTGCCGCCGATTGGCGAGTTTTCCCTGAAGAAATTCGCCAAGCAGGCCAGTCGGCAGGCCGAGCATCATATGATTCTCGAAGCGCTCAAACATACTCGCTGGAACCGAAAGCGCGCGGCGGAACTGCTGGGGATCAGCTACCGCGCCCTGCTCTACAAGATCAAGGAAGTGGGTTTGCCCCCCAAGAAGCGCGTTTAGCCCGCAGGTCTCCCACCGCTTTCATCCCCAATCTGCTGCTCCACACGACATCCCTCCTTCTGGACACATGGCCTGCATCGCCGGGCGATTTTCACTTCTGCCGTGAAAATAGCTGTGTTAGGGTTCCGGGAGTCGGACGCCAGGCCCTGATCGGGAGATGACGAGCATTCCGGACGACCCTCAACAGAAGAGCGCTGGCCCCGCCTTCGGACTTGCCCCGCTGAAGCTCTCCGTCGTTGTCCCCGTGTACAACGAACGCGAGTTCATCCAGGAGGTTTTGCGCCGCGTTCAGGACGCTCCCTACGACAAGGAAATTGTGATTGTGGATGATTGTTCCACCGATGGCACCCGCAAATGGCTGGAGCAGGTCCGCGGCAATCAGGAACTGGGACAGGCGGAGATGCCCATCCTGGATGGCCGCGCCGCCCTGCGCATTGACAACCTCCGCATCTTCTTCCAGGAGGAGAACCAGGGAAAAGGGGCGGCGCTTCGCCGCTGCATAGCGGAGGCCCAGGGGGACGTGGTTCTGGTGCAGGATGCCGACCTGGAATACGATCCCAAGGATTATCCCAAGCTCCTCGAACCCATCTACGATGGCCGCGCGGATGTGGTTTATGGTTCACGCTTTCTCGGCGGGCCGCAGCGGGTGCATTTTTTCTGGCACTACGTAGCCAATACCATGCTCACGCTTCTTTCCGACGCCTTGTCCAACCTGAAACTCACGGATATGGAGACCGGCTACAAGGCCTTCCGCATGGAAGTGCTGCGGAAGATCCAGCTCAAATCCGATCGCTTCGGTTTCGAGCCCGAAATCACCGCCAAAGTGGCCAAAGGGAATTGGCGCGTCTTTGAGGTGCCCATCAGCTACTGGGGCAGGACCTACGCAGAAGGAAAGAAGATTACCTGGCGCGACGGCCTGACCGCGGTCTGGTGCATTCTCCGCTACAATCTTTTCGACTGATCTTTCTCCGGATCGTGGCGCAACGCTGCCCGCCGCCGCTACGAAAACCGCGCAGGACCGCTTGCTTCGTACTCTGCGGAATAGAACCGGCACCTGAGATGTGAGAAATTCCGGCTGGTGAGTAGGGAGGATCAGCCGGACCCGCCACCCTCCGGCCCCGGGCGCCGCGCGTACACATTGATGATGTCTCCCAAATCCACCGTCACGAACACTTTGCCCACCGGCCGGCCCAGCCATCCCCCCACCGGCGCCAGCGGTCCCAGCAGCGCGGCCACTTTTTCAAGCAGGTACCGGGCGGAAACGACGCGCTTGTGCGTTTCGATCTCCAGCACTTCGAAGCCGGCCTGCTGCAGCATGCGCGTCAGCGTGCCCCGCGTGAAGTAGTACAGGTGCATGCGCATGAACCACGGCCAGCGGCGCCCGGCCAGCTTGGCGAAAAGGCAGCCGGCGTCCATGGTGCTCAGGCCAAACACCCCGCCGGGTTTCAGCAGCCTGTGGATCTCGCGCAACTGTCCCAGCGGGTCGTGCAGGTGCTCGATCACATCCCACAGGGTCACCAGGTCGAAGGATCCTGCGGGCAGATTGGCTTTGCGCAAGGGCGCGTTCACCACCTGGTGTTTTTTGTCTTGCGCGCGCCGCGCCGCCCACGCGCTGGGTTCCACCCCGCTGGTTTCCCATCCGCGGGAGCGCGCCACGTCCAGAAACAGGCCGAGGTAGCAGCCGATGTCCAGCAATTTTCCAGGCCGGGCGTGACGTTCCAGGCTGTCCAGAGTCCGCGAAAACGTGCGCAACCTCCCCTCTTGTTCGCGCTCGTAAACAGGATCCTCCACGTCTCCGTATTGCGCCTCGAGTTTTTGTTCCGGCTCGCGGGGGTTTTCGTAACGCAAGCCGCAGGATTCACACTCCACGATATTCGTGAAGTCCCCATGCTGCTCGCTGGTGCAACGGAAGGTTTGTGCGGAGACGCGGGCGCGGTGCGCGGCGTCGCCGGGATACAGGATGCGGTATTCCCTGGCCGCGCAGAGATTGCACGGCACATAGACCAGATCCTCAAGTCCCGCAATGGATTGGGGAGGGCTGGCCGTATGCGACAGCAGACGGCGGTTCCACCACGCGCTCCAGGTGACGTTGGAATTCAGCAGGAAATTCCACACCGCGGCCACACACACACCGGTCACGATGCTCCACACCAGCGGCAGGTGCAGGCCGTAGAAACACAGCGCGATGATGCAGATGTCCAGCGACACCCCTGTGGCGCAGAAAACCACGAACGCCAGGAAGCGCCCCAGGCGATGCGTCCACCCGGGCTCGGCCCGCCGCGTCTCCGGAAAAGTGATCCACTCGTGCCA
>DATIYQ010000039.1:0-23847 GCA_035517515.1 Binatia bacterium | reverse complement strand
GCCATGATCCTGGTGGCGCTGCTGCTGTTCGCAGCCGCGGTGGTGATCGCCTATGACGCGTGGCGGGCGTGGCACCGGCCATCGAAGGCGGTGACGCCGCAGGTGCCGTTGCGCGTAGCCGCGGACTGAAGACGGAAAGGGCCGGGGCGGCGCGGAGAACTGCCGCCCCGGAGCCTCACAGGGCTTCGGCGATGCGTATCACGGATTGAAGGACAGCAGAAGAAGGGTGCTGCCGAAGATGGCTGAGTTCCCACTGAACCTCGAGTTTTGGCTCGCCGCGGCGAACCGAAAGCCGCACCAGCGGGCAGCCGGGGATTTCCGCAGCATGCAGGATTCGCGGGACGTCCTCCGCACCGGAGGCCAGATAAACGACCAGCGGGCCCTCGCCGGGCAGACGAGCCCATCCTCGCTGCCGGCAGGCGGCGTCGAGCCCGGAGGTGGACCAGGAGCGGGGATCGAAGGCGTCCATTTCAACCGCCGGGCGGGCGCGCAGACCGGCGCGGAAAATCAGCAGGTCGCGGCGGCCGCGCCAGCGGGAGATCAGCCAGAGCGGGGGCACATCCCGCGGCTCGAGCACCAGCACCAGCTCGGCGGTGCGGAAGGGCGGCCTGGCCTCGAGGATTTTCATCTCCACGGCCGAAGAGCCCATCCAGCGCAGCGTGGTCTTCTCTCCGATCTGGGGGAGCGCCTGTTGGAGCCAGCGCAACGCGGCTTCGCCCTTGCGGACGTTGAAGTGGGTGCCCAGTGCAAACCAGCCGACCACCAGAAGGGCCACGAGGATGAAGAGGGAAAGTTGTGGCGACATGGGAGCGCGGGGCGCGGCGGCGCAGAGGCGGGACAATTATATGCCAGGAAACCGGCGGGCGGGCCGCACGTGCGCACCCTGGAGCCTGCGGCGGCCGCGCGGAAGGGCGGCTGGCGGCGCGCGGTGCGGGAATTCTTCTACGGCCTGATCGGCTACGAGTTCGAGCGGCAGGCGCTGGAGCTGCGCGGCGAGCTGGAGTCCGCATTCCTGCTGATTACGCTGGGGGACATGCTGGGTGTGCCGGTCATTCCGCCCCTGTATTCGCTGCGCATCCTGCCCTTCGTGGTACCGCAGATTTCCACCTGGAAGCGCCGGGTGATGCGGGAGCGGGATCTGGCAGACAAAGAGGAGTTTCACCTGCACGGAGTATGACGGAAGGACGGGAAGGTGCCAAAGCCGGCAGGTTCGGGCGGCGGCGGAAACGGGAGAACGGCCATGGCAGAGGCAATCAAGGAAGAGAAGCAGGGATTCTTCAGCAGGCTGAAGGAAATCGCGTACGGGATGAGCGCGCACGACATGTCCCGGTATGCGCTGCGCACGCGCGCCAGCATGGAGCACCTGTTCATTCTGATTACCATGGGCGACCTGCTGGGGATTCCCATTTTGCCGCCCTACTATTCGCTGCGCCTGCTGCCGTACGTGGTGCCGAACATCGCCACCTGGAAGCGGCGCATGCTGCGGGAGAAGGACGTGTCTGACGCCATGTTCTAAGGGCGGGAGCCGCGCGGACCGGGCCGGGGAAATCAGCGGAGAAAGGAAACGTCATGTCACTGCGAGAGGCCTTCGAGAAAGACAACGAGAGGAAGTACATCATGTTCGGCGGGAAGGGCGGGCTGGGAAAGACCACCTTCTCCGCGGCCACGGCATTCTGGCTGGCCCAGCAGGGCCACAAGGTGCTGCTGTTTTCCGTGGACCCGCAAGCGTCGCTCAGCGACATCTTCAAGCAGGACATTTTCGGCAAGGGCGCGGTGAAGATCATGGAAAACCTCTACGCCCAGGAAATTGACGCGGACACGCATATCCGGCGCTACCAGGATGAGATCCGCAAGAAAATCCGCGACATGTACGGCATCCCCGAGGTGCCGGAGGAGATCGAGCATTACATCCAGGCGGCTTCGGCGGAGCCGGCCATGGAGGAATCGGCGATTTTCGATGCGGTGGTGGACATCGTGGTGGGGGGGGACTACGACTTTTACATCTACGACCTGGTGCCGCTGGGCCACGCGCTCTATTACCTTTCCATGGCCAAGGTGTACGACGAATGGATCAACCGCATTACCAAGCTGCGCCAGGAAATGAAGGAGCACGAAGAGATGGTGGCGCGCATCAAGCGCCAGAAATCCACGGAGGAGGACCATATCCTCACGGAGCTGGAATACATCAAGGGCCGGATCAATCAGTCGTCGAATATTTTGACCGACCGGCAGAAGACGGCGTTTTACTTCGTGGTTGTGCCGGAGGAAATGATCATTTTGGACACGGCCAAGGCGGCACAGCTCTTCGCCAAGTTCGACGTGCCGCTGGCGGGCTACGTGGTGAACCGGGTGCTTCCGCAGGAGTTGGAGAGCCAGAACATCCCGCCCTACCTGCAGAACCGGCTGAAGATGCAGCACCACTATCTGGATGAGATCGACAAGACCTTCGGCGCGCAAGTGGTGGGGCGCGTGCCGGAACTCGAACGGGACGTCACCGGACTGCCGATGATCGAAAAGCTGGCCGGCATCATGTTCGGGAACGGGAAAGCGTGAACCGCCATGAATGACATCAAGGAATCCATGACCGATTTCACCGCCGCGCACCCCAAGCTGAAGTTCCTGTTCTTCGGGGGCAAGGGCGGAGTGGGCAAGACGGTGATGGCCGGAGTGACCGCGCTGCACCTGGCGCGGGAGGGGCGGCGAACCCTGCTGGCCTCCACCAACCCGGTGCACAGCCTGAGCAGCCTGCTGGACCAGAACGTGTACGGCCAGCCGACGGCGGTAAAGGGCGCGGAAAACCTGTGGGCCTACGAGATCGACACCAAGGAAACCATCGAACGCTCCAAGAAGGACATCCGGGAGAAGATTCGCTGGTTCCTGAAGTTCGCGGAGATTTCCACGCAGGCGGATTCGTTTGTAGAGAGCGCCACGATGAATCCGGCGTTCGAGGAGTCCGCCATGTTCGAAAACATGGTGGACCTGATGTTCAAGAACGAGTACGACTCGTACGTCTTCGACACCGCGCCCACGGCCAATGCGCGGCGGCTGCTGGGCATGAGCAAGGTGTACTCGCTGTGGGTGAACAAGATGGTGGAGTCGCGGAAAGAGGCGCAATCGCTGCGCGAACTGCTCTCCTTCACGAAAAAGAAGGAAGAGGACCCGCTGATGAGCTACCTGCTCACCTTCCAGAACCGCATCCTCCATGCGCGCGAACTGTTGACCGACCCGGCGCTGACCGCTTTCTTCTTCGTGACCCTGCCGGAGGCGCTGCCCATCGCGGTGATCAAGCGCTTCATCCAGTGGTTCCATGATTTCGGGATTCCGGTGGGCGGCGTGGTGGTGAACATGCTGATTCAGAAGGACCAGGTGAACAGCGCGTCCCCGGAATTCATCAGGAACCGAGTGGCCATGCAGGATTCCTACATGCAGGAAATCTGGCGCGATTTCGACAACGTGCGGGCCATCATCCCGCTCTTCGACAACGAAGTTCGTGGCGTCGAATCGCTCGACAAAGTAGCGCAATATGCCTTCCCGTCGCCGGTGCTGGCCGGGGCGCGGGCATCTCGCTGAGGCGCGGGCCGAGGGGCAGGGTCGCCCCAACCGTTCCAGGCGCCGCTTGCGCTTCCCATCGGCAGGCTCTACGCTAACGCGCGCATGGAACTGACCCCGCACACCATTACTCTGGGATTTCTGTGGTACTTCGCGTTCTTATTTTCCACGGTGTGCCACGAGGGCGCGCATGCGCTGGCGGGCAAAGCGGGCGGCGACCCGACGGCGTTTGAAGCCGGCCAGGCTTCGCTCAATCCTGTTCCGCACATCCGCCGCGAACCCTTTGGCCTGGTGCTGATTCCACTGATCAGTTTTGCGCTGAACGGATGGATGATGGGCTGGGCCAGTGCGCCCTACGACCCGCGCTGGCAGCGGAAGCATCCGCGGCGCGGGGCCTGGATGGCGCTGGCGGGCCCCGCGGCCAACTTCACGCTGCTGGTGCTTTCCGGGATCGCGATTCGCGTGGGCTTGTGGGCCGGTATCTTCCGCCTGCCGGAAACCTTCGGGTTTACCTCGCTGGTCGAGGCCACCGACCCGCAGCGCTGGGGATTTGCCGCCACGCTGCTGAGCATTTTCTTCATCCTGAACCTGATTCTGGGCACGTTTAATCTTCTGCCCGTGCCGCCGCTGGACGGTGCCAGCGGCGTGGCCCTGTTCCTGCCGGAGCGGGCGGCGATGCGCCTGCTGGATTTCTTCCGCTCCCCGGGGATGGCGCTGGTGGGGTTGTTTCTGGCCTGGTATCTCTACGGCTACCTCTTTCGCCTGGCGTTTCCAGTGGCTGTGCACCTCTTGTTCCTGCACGTTTAACAGAAGGCTTTGAAACCGGCCCATTGGAGTGTTGCCCTGGGGTTGAAGGGGACTTGGCCGCCAGGGAGACACGCGGGAATGCCTGTGCCACTGCTCGGGAGAGAGGCAAGAATGCCTGTCCCACAGGATTGCGGGGACGGTGGAAGCGGGCGATCCGGGCTGAGTGCCGGAACGAGACGCGGTGTATCGCTCTGCAACGTCTCAACTGGGCGGCGCACCCAAACCGTGGCGTAAACCTTGTGCAATCAGTGGTCATCTCCGGCGGGGGAACGGCACGCCTCGTGCCTGGAAACACGGTGGAGACGGCCATGACCGAGCAAGCGGACGAGATGCGCGTGGAAATATCGGGGTGGGATCTGAGCGAGCGCTTTTTTGTGGAGCGCGGCACGCTGCGGCAAGGGGATGCCGAGCAACAAAAGGTGAGAATTCACCGCCAGGTGCGGGTCGGGGGCCTGCTATTTCTGCGCCTGATGAACAGTACCAGGCCCTCTATGTCCTTCCCCATCGCCTTCCGGGTGCGCGAGATTCGGGCGGAGAAATCGCCGGAGGATTATGAAGTGACGTTGCGGCAGATGTGGCCGAAACCGGAGGGGGCAGTGCCGGGCGCCACGCGGCATGTAGACGCGAGCCGGCCGGAGTGGCTGGGAATGAAGTAGGCGGCACGGCGTAAGCACGCTGCAAGCGATGCCAGGCGGGCCACGGTTCACGGGGAGTTGTCGTTTGGGGAGACGGGCAGGAATGCCTGTGCCACGATTTGTCGAAGTTGGGGAGATTGAGGGACGGTGACCGCCTCCCGCGGACCCGATTTTCCTCCCGCCTTGTAGTCCTGCCACGCAAACCCGCGCAAGCACTGCTGCCGCCTGGAAACTGAAGGGATACGAACCGCCTGCCGATAAAGGGTGAGAGGGAAGCCCCGAAATGGCGGGAATCGAACTGGCCTCGAGTGTGCCGGACGGAGCGTCGCGCGCGTCCGCGGCCGGCGAGGTGCGCGCGCTCCTGTCCGTCTGGGTGCTGGACGACGACGCTGGGTTCCTGGCCAGCCTGGTCGAGCGGCTGGAACACCTGGGATTTCCGGCGCAGGGAAGCACGCAGCCTGGAGAGGCGCTGGCGGCCATCCGGCAGCGGCGCTGCCAAGCCGTGCTCTGCGATGTGCGCATGCCGGGAACGGACGGGCTGGAGTTTCTGGGGCAGGCGCTGAAGCTGGACCCCGGGCTGGACGTGGTGCTGATGACCGGCTACTACTCGATCGACGCGGCCATCGACGCCATGCGGCGCGGGGCGCGCGACTACCTGACCAAACCGGTGGACACGGCGCGGCTGCGGAGCACGCTGGATGAAATCGCGGAGTCGCGCATGCGGCGGCAGCGGCTGGAATCCCTGGAAGAAAGCCTGCTGAGCGATTTGAGCCAGCATGGCATTGTGGGCCAGAGTCCGGCGCTGCTGGAGATGATCGAGTGGATGCGAAAACTGGCGCCGCACTTCCGGAACGTGCTGGTGAGCGGACCCACCGGGTCCGGCAAAGAGCTGGTGTCGCTGGCGCTGCACCACATGAGTCCGGCGGCGGAGGGCCGCTTCGCGGTGTGCAATTCTTCGGCGCTGGTGGAAACGCTGCTGGAAAGCCAGATCTTCGGCCACGTGCGCGGGGCGTTTACCGGGGCCACAGAGACGCGGGCAGGCCTGTTTGAATACGCGGAAGGCGGCACGGTGTTTCTGGACGAAGTGGGAGACATGTCTCCGGCGCTGCAGGCCAAGCTTCTGCGGGTGATTGAAAACCGGGAGATCCAGAGGGTGGGATCGCCGGAGGTGTACCGGGTGGACATCCGGCTGGTGGCGGCCAGCAACCGCGATCTGCGCGCGGAAGTGCGTGCCGGAAGATTCCGCGAAGACCTGTATTACCGCCTGAGCATGATGGAAATCCGGGTGCCCTCGCTGGCGGAGCGTTCCGGAGACATTCCGCTGCTGGCGCAGCACTTTCTGCGGAAATTCAACCAGGCGTATGGCCGCGCGCAGGAGGGGTTCACGCGGCGGGCCCTGGCGGCGATGGCGCGCTATCCCTGGCCGGGCAATGTGCGCGAGCTCGAGAATGCGGTTTCCAGCGCCTGCCTAAACGCTGCGGCAGGAAGGATTGACGTGCAGGATTTACCGGAGAGCCTGCGACAACCGCGGGCGGCGCGGGAAGGCGCCGGGGAGTGGCAGCCGCTGCCGCTGGCGGAAGTGCGCCGGGAGCACATCGAACGCGTGCTGGAGGCGTGCCAGGGGAACCGGCTGCGCGCGGCGCAGATGCTGCGCATCGGGCGCACCAGCCTTTACCGTTATCTGAAACGACGGGGGCGGCCCGGGATGGCCGTTCCGGATGGGAAACCACAATGAGCCCGACGCCCGGAAGCGATGCCGTACCCACCACGCCGTGGGAGGAAATCTCCGCGCAGGCGCGGCGCGACCGGCGCAGCGAGCCCCGGCTGTCGCTGCCCTACCCCGTTCAGGTGTACGGCTTCGACGGCCACGGTCAATACTTCATGGAGCGCACGACCACGCTGAACGTGAGTCCGTGCGGTTGCATGCTGGAGTTGAGCCGGCAGCCAGAAACTCACGGGGTACTGGCCGTTCGCCGCGTGGGACGCGACGGCGCGCAACTGGAGGGTCAGAAGCCGGTGCTGTTTGAAATCTGCTGGGTGCAACGCTCCGGACGGCATTGGTACGTAGGGGCGAAGAAGCTGCAATCCTGCGACCTGTGGGGGCTGAGCGCGCCGGGCCCCGTTGCCGGAACATAACGCAGCCCTGGAAAACGCCGACGAGCCTGCCGGCGAACGGCGCAAGACCGGCGACGCGGGATTCTCCACACTTGAATGCTGGCCAACCTAGGAATGCTGCGCCGACACCCGACCCGAGTTCCAGCGGCGCGCGGCGGAGGAGCCGTTCAAACGCCGATTATGGCTGCCAACCCGCCGTTGCGGGAGGAGCAGTCAGCTCAGCGGCGAGTGCGGGCAGTTCCACCGGACTGTCTGTGCGCACCAGCATTCCGGTCTGCGCGGGCAACTCCACATCCTTGCCCTTGCGGATCATCACGTAGGCGGCGCTGCCGGCGGTACCGATCCAGAAGCCGCGCAGCACGTCGCTGAAGATCGCGCCCACCACGGTACCGCCGCCCATGCCCAGGGCCATGATGGTGGCCGCGCCCTTCACATCCCGGCGCTTCTGCACCTGGATGCCTTCTTCAATCTTCACGTCTTTGCGGTTGTTGCCGTTGCCGCGCGCGGAGGGGTCCAACAAGGCCAGCAGGCTCATGCGCACGGGATATTCGTGGCGGTCAATCTCGATGGATTGGAAGGTGAGGTTCATGGAGGCCTGGCTGCGAACCAGGCCGAAATGCCGGGTGTGGGTGATGTTTCCCACCACCCCGTTGACGCGGGCGCCGGCGGGGATCACCACCTGGTTGCCCATCAGGACGGGCTCTGAGACCACCGCGGTGAAGGGATCGCCATCGCGGGTGATGTTGGTGGAGAGTCCATTCATCAGGGTGAGATGAATCTGGGTTCCCTGCAGGACCTGGTGATTCTGAGCAAAAACGGGCGCGGCCGTGGCGAGCAATAGAACCAGAGCAGCGCCCAGGCACAAACGTGCTTTCATGCGTTCCTCCTGCCCCGTGACGCGGGGCGTGCGCTGGCGCTGCGGAGAAGTTGGGAGGAATCCGGGAACCAGCCTAACCGCAGGGCGCGCGCGGCGGGAGTGAAAAATGCTTGCGCGGTTTCCAACTGGGCACCTCAACGCGCCGCGCCCGCCGGGCCCGCGCGGGATGGCGCCGGGCGGGAGGAAACTCCCGTGGTAAACTCTCTCCTGCCGATGCTCGCTTTCCGCAGTGGAGCAGGAGTCTGCGGGAACGGCGAGCCCGAACGTGGAACTTCGGGCTCTGTGCAACAAGCCCCCGTAAACCCCGCCAGGCCCGGAAGGGAGCAACGGTAGCGGGAAAGCTTCGTGTGCCGCAGAGATCCCGAAGTTCCTCGCCCGGCAGCCGGCGGAGGGATGGCGGGGGCTGGAGAGCCAAGGAGATCGAAGGAGCGGGCGGCGGAACGTGCTTTGGAACGGGCGGCGGAACGTGCCCCTGGTCTGAAGACCCGGGCGACAGGGCGGAGGGAATGAGCTATCAGGTGATTGCGCGAAAGTGGCGGCCGCAGCGCTTCCAGGAAGTGGCCGGGCAGGAGCACGTGACACGGACGCTGGCCAACGCCATCCGCGCCGGGCGGATTCCGCCGGCGTACATTTTTTCCGGGCAGCGCGGAGTGGGAAAAACCACCACGGCGCGGATCCTGGCCAAAGCGCTGAATTGCGAGAAGGGGCCGGCGGCGGAGCCGTGCAACGAGTGCCGGTTCTGCCTGGATGTGACCTCGGGGAATTCGCTGGATGTGATTGAGATAGACGCGGCCAGCAACCGCGGAATCGACCAGATCCGCGAGCTGCGGGAAATGGTGCGCTACGCATCGGCGGGTGGGCGCTACCGCGTGGTGATTCTGGACGAAGCCCACCAACTGACCGGCGAAGCGGCCAACGCCCTGCTGAAGACGCTGGAAGAACCGCCCGAGCGTGTGCTGTTCATTCTGGCCACCACCCAGCCGGAGGACCTGCCGGAAACCATCCGTTCGCGCTCGCAACACTTCCATTTCCGCTCGCTCTCGTTCCAGGAGATTGTGGAGGCGCTCCAGGCGGTGGCCGCGAAGGAAGACCTGAAAATCGAAGAAGGAGCGCTGGCGGTGATTGCCCGGGCCGCGGAGGGCAGCGTGCGCGACGCGCTGTCGCTGACCGAACAGGCCATCGCGTATTGCGGGAATCAAATCAGCTCGGCGCAAGTGCGCGAGTTGCTGGGTGTGGTTCCCGAGGAAGTGCTGGAAGAAATGATGGGGGCGATTGCCGCGCAATCCACGGAACGGGCGCTGCTGCTGGCGCACCGGCTGGTGGCCGGCGGGCAGCACCTGCAGCATTTTGTGCGCGAAGCGGTGCGCCACGTGCGCAACCTGCTGATCGCGCGGGTAGCCGGGGAGGACGCGGAACTGGTGGCCGCGCCGCGGGACGAGCGGGCGGCGCTGGGCCGGCAGGCCGCGCAGTTCAGTGAAGAGGATCTGACGCGGTTTTTCGCCATCCTGCTGGAAACGGAGTACGACCTGCGCAAAAAACCGGACCCGGCGCTGCACCTGGAATTGGGCCTGCTGCGCATGGTGAACGCGATGCGCCTGGCTCCGCTGGAAGAAGCGCTGGCCGCGGCCGGGGGCGAGCCACGCGCGGGAACAAAATCTCCACGCGCCGCGCACACCGGCGCGGCCGCGCCCGCCGCGGGCACGCCGGCGGCAGCGAGCTCCGCACCCAGCGCTTCCAAGCCATCGGGGCCGAGGAAAGAACCGGCGGCGCGCCTGGACGCGCCCGCAGCGCTGCCGGCCGGCACGGTGGCGGCCCCGGCGGGACCGGTGCCGGCCACGCATCTGGGCACGGTGGCGCGGGCCGCGGGAAGCTATCAAGGCATCGAAGCGATGCAGGTGGAAGGGATTCTTTCCGCGGTGCGCGGGCAAACCAAAATGCTGGCGGGCCTGGTGGAGCAAGTGACGCGCTGGGAGCTGGAAGGCAGCGAGATGCGTGTTTATTTTCCGCGGGACCGGAGCGCGCTGGCGGAAATGCTGGAGACCACGCGCGACGCCATGGAGCGGCTGCGCACAATCGCCAGCCAAGTGCTGGGCCAGCCGCTGCGCGTCTGTGTTAAACTCGATGCGGCAGCAGCCCCGGGCATCGCGCCGGCAGCGCGGCGCGCTGCGGCTTCGGAGTTGCGCGCGAAGTTCGAGCGCGATCCGGTGGTGCGCGCGATGCTGGAGCGCTTTGGCGGGGAAATACGCGACGTGCGGCGCCGCGACGAGGACTGAGATGGAAGTAAAGGCCCTGCAGCAGATGCTCTCGCAGTTCGGGCAGATCCAGGAACGCCTGGAGCGGGAGATCCGCGACCTGCGTGTGGAAGCGACCGCGGGCGCGGGCATGGTCACGGTGAAGATGGACGGGCAGAAGCGCGTCACCGAAGTGCGCATCGACCCGGAAGTATTTGCCGGCAAGGACCAGGAGATGCTGGGGGAGTTGATCCTGGCCGCGGTGAACGATGCCAGCCGGCGCGTGGATGAAGAGCTGCAAAACCAGTTGAAGGGCCTGGTCAGCGGAATGCCGAATCTGCCCGGGCTGAAGATTCCGGGGTTGTTCTGAGTTCCTGCCCACGGGCGGCCCCGGGTTCAGAGCCGCCGCTACGCCAAACGCACGCCGGGAAGCGCGATGCCCGATTTTGCCGAGCCCATTGCCAACCTGATTGAGCAATTGAAGCGCCTGCCGGGCATCGGGCAGAAGACCGCGCAGCGGCTGGCCTTCCATTTGTTGCGCGCGGACCGCGAGGAATCGGAATCGCTGGCCGCGGCGATTCTCGCGGCGAAGCACAACCTGCGCGAATGTTCGATCTGCAACAACGTGACGGACACGGATCCCTGCCTGTACTGCCGCAATCCCGCGCGCACGCAAAAAATGATCTGCGTGGTGGAAGAGCCACACAACATCGTGCCGGTGGAGAAGACGCGCGCCTATAACGGGCTGTACCACGTGCTGGGGGGCACGCTCTCGCCGCTGAACGGGGTGGGCCCGGACCAGTTGCGCATCAAGAGCCTGCTGGAGCGGCTGAAAAAAGGGACGGTGGAGGAAATCATCATCGCCACGAACCCCACGACGGAAGGCGAAGCCACCGCCGTTTATCTTTCCAAGCTGATCAAACCGCTGGGAGTGCGCGTGTCGCGCATCGGGATGGGGATTCCGGTGGGCAGCGACCTGGAATACGCGGACGAAATCACCATGTCCAAGGCGATGGAAGGCCGGCGCGACCTGTAGCGAATCCGCGGAGGAGGACCGCTCCGCGGCATCCAATTTCTAAGCAGGATTCTCGGGCAGGCGGATCTCCGGCAGTTGCACTCCGGAGTGGCGCGCCCGGAAGAAGGACACGCGGTCCAGCACCTTCTCTTGAAACTCCTCCAGGTAGAGATAAATGGCCGGGGTGATATAGAGGGTGATGAACTGGGAGATCACCAGTCCGCCCACCACGACGAGTCCCAGAGGGCGGCGCGAGGCGCCATCCGCGCCGAAGCCCAGGGCGATGGGCAGAGCGCCCATCAACGCGGCGAGCGTGGTCATCATAATCGGGCGGAAGCGCTGGATGCTGGCGTCGTGAATGGCCTGATCATCGGGAATGCCGTGGACCACACGCTGCTGCGCGAAATCCACGATCATGATTCCGTTCTTTTTGACGATGCCCATGAGCATGAACATGCCAATG
The DNA here is from genome assembly GCA_035517515.1 of Binatia bacterium. Taxonomy (GTDB): domain Bacteria; phylum Acidobacteriota; class Terriglobia; order Acidiferrales; family UBA7541; genus JOPF136. Next base: position 12,155 of record DATIYQ010000039.1, on the reverse strand, counting down.
AATGCGTAAAGGGAGGCTTCGGCATGAAAGAGCCAGAGGGTGAGCAGCCCGCCGACCAGGGCGACGGGCAAGGAGGAAAGAACGGTGATGGGGTGCAGATAGCTTTCGTAAAGGATGGCCAGCACCACATACATGACGAACACGGCGAGGAACATCAGGATGGTGAGGCTGGAAACGGTGTCGCGAAAGGTGAGCGCCTCTCCCTGCAGCCCGCCGCGAATGCCCGGCGGGAGAATCTGTCTGGCGGCCTTCTCCACAAATTCCGTGGCCTGGCCGATGGCGTAGCCGGGCTTTAGATTGAAGAACAGGGTCACGCTGGTGAACTGATTGAGGTGGTTCACGGACTGCGGCCCGAGAAGCGTGTTCCAGGTGGCCACCGCATTCAGCGGAACCAGGCGCGAGCCGTCGTCGCTCTTGATGTACAGCAGATGAAGGTCCTGGGGCTCGGCGCGCTGATCGTCCGCGACCTCCAGGATCACCTGATACTGGTCGGTAGGCTTTTTGATCAGGTAGATATAGTTCTGCGCATAGGCTTCGTGCAGGAGGTTCAGAATGCGGGTTTCGGAAACTCCGTAGAGCCTGGCCTGGCCGCGCAAAATGTTCACCTGCAGGTTCGGGGTGTGGTTGAAGAGATCCGAGTTCACAAACAGGAATCCCGGAAATTCGTACATCTTCTGCATCAGCCTGCCCGCCGTGGCATAGACTTCGCCGGGATCAATTCCGGAAATCGCGTAGGCGAACTGTCCCTGCAAGTTGGCGGTCGCGCCGGTGCTGATCTGAAGAACCGGCTGCGGCTTCAGAAAAGTGAGCAGCCCGGGAACGCTGGAGTTGAGCTGACCCATCAACTGGCCGGAAACGGCGTCAATCGGAGGGCGCTGGTCCGGGTCCTTCAAGAAGGCCAGCACCAGGCCTTGATTGGACGGGAAAAAGGAATTATTGCCGCTCATGGTGAAGGTGACGTCCACGGCGGAATTATTGTGCAGGACCTTTTCGACCTCTTCCTGGTGCTGGTGCATCACGGCCGGCGAGGAACCTTCCTGGGCGACAAAGACGCCCAGCACAAAGGAGCTGTCGCCCACGGGGAGAAAGGACTTGGGGACGATGGCGAAGAGGTAGGCGGTGCCGGCCAGGCAGAACACCCAGGTGGCCAGTGAAATCCAGCGATGGCGGAGAAAGAACCACAGGGAACGTCCGTACTGCGCCAGGACTCTTTTCTCGATCCCGCCGATGACGCGCTCCACCCAGGTTTTCCTGGCGTGCGCGCCGCGCTCCGCCAGCAGGCCGGAGCACATCAGTGGCGTGAGGGTAAGCGAAACGATGCCGCTCGAAAAGATGGCCACAATAATGGTGATGGAAAATTCGCGGAACACGCGGCCCACCAGGCCGCTCATGAACACCAAGGGCAGGAAGACGGCGGCCAGGGAAATCGTCATGGCGAGAATGGTGAAGCTGATTTCGCCGGCCGAGGTGAGGGAAGCCTCGAGCGCGCCCTGGCCCTGCTCCATGAGCCGGACGGTGTTTTCCAGGAAGACGATGGCGTCGTCCACCAGAAACCCGATGGCCAGCACCAGGGCCATGAGGGACAAATTGTCCAGGCTGTAGCCCAGGATGTTCATGACCATGAAGGTCATCAGCAAGGAGAGCGGCAAGGCGACGGCGGGAATCAAAGTGTCGCGGGCGCGGCCAAGAAACGCAAAGATCACCAGCACCACGAGCACAAACGCGATGTACAGCGTTTCCTGAACATCCTTCACGCTGTTCACGATGGTTTGGGAACGGTCGTAGATGGGGACGATGCTCACCGAACTGGGGAGCTGGGCGCGCACGGTGGGAAGCAAATCACGGATGGATTTGGAAACTTCGACGGCGTTGGATCCGGCGCGGCGAAATACGGCGACCACCACCGTGGCGGAAGGCACCTCGTGTCCACGGAACCAGAAGCGCATGCGAATGCGCTCGTCCTGGAGGCCGTTTTCGGCGGTGGCGACATCTTTCAAATAGACGGGAGCGCCGTTGCCCTGACTGACGATCAGGTTGTCGTACTGGCCGGCATCGCTGAGTTGACCTTCCGGTTGGAGAAGGAAGGTGTGGTGTTCGCCGTCAAACTGTCCCGCGCCGGTGTAGCTCGTGCCGTTCTTGACGGCCGCGGCCAGGTCGTCCAGGGTGAGGTTGCGAGAGGCCATGGCCGAAGGGTCCGCCTTGATGCGCACAGCAGACTGGGCGCCATACAGGGCGACCTGGCTCACTCCGGGAAGAATGCTGATGCGCTCACCGACCTGAGTGTTGGCATAGTCATAGAGCTGGCCCTGGGTGGCGCTGTCACTGGTCAAGCCCACGTACATGATGGGCTGATCGTTGGGATTGGTCTTGGTAAAGGTGGGGGGACTGGGCAGGTCCACGGGCAATTGCGCGGCGGCCCGGGAGATGGCCGCTTGCACATCGGTGGCCGCGGCGTCCACACTTTTGGAGAGATCGAACTGGAGAACGAAACTGCTGTGCCCCTGGCCATTGTTGGAGGTGATGAGATCCAGTCCCGGGATCTGCATGAACTGGCGTTCCAGGGGAGTGGCCACGTTGTTCGCCATGGTCTCCGGCGTGGCGCCGGGGTAGGAGACGCTCACCTGAATCACCGGGTAGTCCACGGCAGGCAGGTCGTTGACCGGAAGGCCCAGATAGGAGAGCACGCCGAACAAAATGACGGAGACGGTCAGAACAGCTGTCATGACCGGGCGCCGGATAAATGGCTCAGAGATACTCACGATTCCTCATTTTTATCGCTTCGCGGCACCGGAGGCGGCAGGCGGCGGCGTTTGGCCGGGAGCGGGCGCCGCTTCGGAAGCGATGCGAACTTTTCCCCCCGGGGCCACGGTCAACTGTCCGGTAACAATCACGCTCTCGCCGGCGGCCACCCCCTGAGCGACCACCACGTCGTCCCCTTGCCGCTGGCCGAGAACGACGGGCCGCAGGTCCGCGGTGCTGTCGGGCTTGACCACGTAAACGAATGGCCCCTTCTGGCTGATTTGGGTGGCCTGGTTGGGAATCAGGACGGCATCCTTCTTCGTGGCCAGCACCACGCGCACATTGACGAACTGGCCGGGCCAGAAGTGATGGCTGGGATTGGCGATGGTGGCGCGCAGGAATACAGTGCCCGTTCCGTTCTGCACGGTGTTATCGAGGAAGGAGACGTTTCCCTTCTGCGCGTGGCTTTCCGCGTCCGCCGGCAGCCGCACCAGGGCGCTCACGCCGCTGCCGGACATCTCCTTCTGGACTTCCGGAAGGTCGCGTTCGGTGATGGTGAAGTCCGCATAGATGGGATCCATGCGCTGGATGAGCAGCAAGGCGGTGGCATTGGCCTGGACGACGTTTCCGATGTCCACCAGCCGGGCGCCGGCGCGGCCTTCAATGGGGGAGTGAATGTAACAGTATTCGAGATTGAGAGTGGCGGTCTGGAGGTTGGCTTCCGCAGCTTGCACCTGGGCCTGATCCACCTCCAGGGTGTTCCGGACCGTGTCGTAATCCTGCTTGGAGACGACCTGCCAGGCCTCCAACTTTTCGTAGCGCGAAAACTGAATCTTGGCGAGCTCCAGCGCGGCTTTGGCCTGTGCCAGGGCGGCCTTGGCCGAATCCAACTGGGCTTGATAGGGACGCGGGTCGATGACGAAGAGGAGCTGTCCCTTGGCCAGGTCCGCTCCATCCAGGAAGTGCCGCTCGACGATGCGGCCGGCGACCTGCGGCGTCACGGTGACGGACTCGAACGCGTAGCTTTTGCCGATTTCGTCCAGGTAAACGGGCACGTCTTCCGCCCGGGCTTTGGTGACGGTGACCAGCGGAGGCGGCGGCATTTGCGGCCCCGCTGCCTGGGAGCCCGCGCGATTGCATGCGCTGGCGGCGAACTGGCACAGCAGCAACGGAATGAAATACATCCGCGTGTATTTCAATCTCATTCGCACCCTCTCTGTGTCTCCGCGTCGCGCCGACAAAGGTGGCGGTTCTGAATCATCATCCGAGTCCAATTCCCGGAGCCGGGAGTGAAGCCCCTGCCCTGCCGGAGCAACCCAACCCGGCCGAGCGCAGGGAATCAGCATACTTCCGCAGCCCGCCGCTCGCACTGAAAGTTCGCGCAGCCTTTGAAAGCGCCACAAGAACTTCGGCTGGGTTCTCACGCTGGTGCGGCGATTTGGCGACCTGTCGTCCGATGGCGATTGCGGCTCCGGCGCCGTCTCTCCCACCCTGTTGAATTCTGCCGCCTCTCCGGATTCTGGGGATTGCCCTGGGCGGCGCACTTGCCCGGGGCAATGGATGACACCGGAATATCCACGCTGACTTCCCGGCTGACCGATAAATTACACCCGCTCCCGTTGGGAGGCAATGATGCAGCAGAGTGTTTGATTGCCGGAGGTGGGCAATGGTTGCGGCAAACTCTTTGCGCCAGCATCCGGCGCCGCTTCCACCCCTGGCGCAGGGGTGGATGGCGCACGCCTCCGGCCCGGCAGGGACCCCGGCCTCGCGCCGCGCGGGGAGTTGATTGTGAGAGGTATCGGGCGTAAAAGAAGAAGCACGAGGTGCGCGGCATGGCCAACATCGAACCGTACATGGAGAAGTACGAACACGAACACCACAACCTGGCGAACCGTATGCTTCATGCCATCGGAATCCCGTGCATCTTCGCGGGCCTGGTGCTCTTCTTCATCGACTGGCGATGGGGCCTGGCGTTCTTTGCCGGCGGTTGGGTGATGCTGTTTCTGGGCCACCGCATCGAGGGCAACAATCCCGCGTTTTTCCAGGGGCCAATCTATTTCCTGGTGGGACCCATCTGGGCGGCGAAGGAGATTTTCGGCTGGATGGGCGGCAAGCGCGAGCCGCGGGTCGTGCCTAAATCCCCGAACTGAAGCGCTGCTCGCACCAATCTTCAAAACGATTGCGGCAGAAGACAGGCAGGAATTCCTGTCCCACGGATGCCGCAGGAAGCTGCACGCCGGGAAGGACAGCATCGAGTTCGACCCTTCGGACAGGCCCACGCGTACTCTTGCCCTCGGCCCGACAACCCTTTAAGAACGGAGCAGTCTGTGGTCACGGTCTCCCAGCCGGCTGCAGCGTTTCAACTTATTGAGCGGGCTGAGGAAGACAATGAGAGCGCGTATGAAAGCGACAGTTGTACCTATCCGAAGCCCGAAGCCGCCCGCAGCGCCGCCAGCCGCCCAGCAGCAAATCGGCAGGGCCGGCACGGAGGCGCTGTGCCTGGAAATCCCCATTCGCGTCCGCGGATTCCGCATGGCCGCGGGTCCCGGGGGCGAAAACTCGCGCGGGGAATCCTTTGAAGAAGAAACCAGCACCATGCTGCTCTTTGCCCGCGGTGGCGTGGCCCGCCTGGCCGAGCCGGTGACGCGCGGCCAGGATCTGCTGCTGATCAACAAGCGCACCAATAAGCTCGTCCACTGCCGGGTCAAGAATTTCCGCGCAAGTCCGGATGTGAAGAGCTACGTGGAAATCGAGTTCACGCACACGGCTCCGGATTTCTGGGGCATCGCGTTCCCCAGAGAGGCGTCCAATCCAGTGGTGACTCCGTTTGAGCCCGAAAATGCCTCGCCGGCACCGGCGGGTTCGTGGCCCGATGCGGAGCTGGAGGCGCCGGCGAAGGCCCGAGCCGCGGCCGTGGGAGCCGCGGGGACAGCGGTTGGCGCGCAGAATTCCGCGGCCGCACCGACCGTGGCGGTAACATTTGCACCGGCCTCACCCACTCCGCTGGCGGAGTGGGACGACACGGGAACGAGAGCGGCGGTGATGTCGGCGCCGCCGGCGGCCCCGATCCCCTGGATGGAGGCTTCTGCGCGACCTTCAAATGCAGCGCCCCGGATGATCCAATATCTGAATCTCGATTCGCTGATCATCCCCGAACCACGAAGCAACCGGATGCGCATGGCCTGGGCGGCCGCCGGCGTACTGTGTGCCCTGGCCGTGGGGTACCGCACGTACACTCCCGGGGAGCCGGATCTGCCGAAGGCCATCCAGAGCCTTGCCGGCGTGACCGGGGAAAGCGGGCGGCCGGGGTCCTTCCCTGCCCTCGGTGACCAGAAGAACCGGGAAGAGGCTTCCGCGACGGATCATTCCGCTACGTCCTCGACAGCAGGGCCAGCGAACGCAGCCACCGTGAGTGCCGAAACCCCCGAAGTGGTTCCTGTGGAAGCCCCCCGCCGGCACGAGGTGCTGGTGAGCAAGATGAATCTGCCAACGCCGACGATTGTGCTGATGCAACACGAGGCGCCGGACCTGCCGGAAGCGCCAGCCAGTTCGACCCCCGCCGCCGCAGGGCAGCCAAACTGGAAGCCGGCGGACGAAGGAATTGACCGGCTGGCCGCATACAGCCTGAAGCCCCTGCCACCGCCGGAGCCGGCGGCACCGACGGAAAACGCCGCGGTACCCGCGGATGCGCTGGTCCCCGCCCGGCTGCTCACCGCGGTACAGCCGGTTTATCCTCCGTTGGCAAGGCAGGCGCGCATCGAGGGAAATGTGAGCATCGAAGTGTGGGTGGATGCCTCCGGAAGGATCACGGGAACGAAAGCGCTTTCCGGCCCGCAGTTGCTGCGCGAGGCGGCGATTAGGGCGCTTGGGGAGTGCAAGTTCCTGCCCGCGCTGCTGCGAGGGCAGCCCGCGGCCAGCACCACCATCGTGACGGTAAAATTCCAGTTGAGATAAACCGAGCCCAGAGCTCGCGCCGAGCGGCCGCCGGGTTGGTTGCCGCTCACACTCCAAGAAGTCGGGCGCGGGAGGCCGGCGCGACGAAAACCGCGAAGCGCAGGCTAGAGTTCGCGCAGCGCGGCGGCCACGGAAGTGCGCGCGGCCCGAACCGCGGGGAAAAGCCCTCCGAACAGTCCAATCACCACGGCGTAAGTGAACCCCTGCGCCAGCAGGCGGGGAGTGACACGAAAAGCGAAGGCCACCTGGCTGAAGCTCTGCCAGTTCATGGTCGAGGTGTGAAAATTGTTGAAACACAGATACGCCAGCGAACCGCCGATGATTCCGCCGGCCAGTGCGAGCAGGATCGATTCCGCGATCACCGAAAGCACCACCGGCCCGCCTCCGAATCCAAGGGCGCGCAGCGTGGCAATCTCCCGGGTACGCGCGGCCACCGCGGAGTACATGGTATTGATGGCGCCAAAGACGGCGCCCACGCCCATCATGCCCGCGATGAGGTACCCCAGAGTCGTAACCAGGGAAGTGATTGCAATGGACTGATCGGCGAAGTAGTCCGTCTCGCGCTGGACCTTTACGTTCAGCCGCGGGTCGGAGGTAAGCGCCGACTTGAAGGCATCAAACTGGCCCGGGGAAGTTAATTGCGCGTACACGGAGGACACGATCGTGCCTCGGTTATAGGCTCCCATGAGCACATTCAGGTCTGCCCAGATTTCGGATTCAGAAACCGAGCCTCCGTCGGTAAAAATCCCCACCACCGTCCACGCCGTTTTCCCCCAGTGCTTGGTCTCCCCCACATGCAGTCCGGCAAATTCCCGGGCCGCGCCGGCGCCGGCAATGATCTCATTGCGGCCGGGCACGAAATTGCGCCCGGCAATGATGTGCAGGTGGGTGCGGATCTCAAAAGCAACGGGAGTGACCCCGCGCAGGGGGACGTTGGCATCTGTGCCGGTGCTGATCTTCGGCACGTCCACGAGCACCAGCATCTCGGGCGAGGCAATGGGAGCGCCCGCCTGGTGGGCAATCGCGGGAGCGTCTTGAATCACGCGCGCATCCTCCAGCGATACCAGACTCATCATTTCTGTATCGCTGCCGCCGCGCATCACGATCGCCGTGGAGGGGGAGCCGGTCTCTTGCAGGGTGGCGCGGAAGCCTTCGCGAATCGAGAGGACGGCGACGAACACGGTCACGACGCCCGCAACCCCCACTACGGTGGCGGCGGAGGAGCCGAGGCGCTGCGGCAAGGTGCGCAGATTGAGTATGCCGACCGCGTACACCTGAGTGAACCAGTTGATCAGCCTCTGCATCGCCGTTCTTCCTCCCCTGCCCTTCGCGTCAGCCGCGGCGCAGCGCCTGCACCACCCGCAAACGCATGGCCTGGAGCGCGGGCAGAGTTCCCGTGGCCAACCCCAGCAGCACAATGAACAGCGCACCCGTGGGCCCGCTCCACCAGGGCATCACGAAAATCGGCAGCATGCCGTTGGTAGGATCACCGCGGCTGATGAGCAGCCAGGCCAGGCCCAGGCCCAGCGCACCGCCCAGCGCGGCCAGGACCAGCGATTCCGCCAGCACCAGCGCAAGGATCAGTCCATTCGGGTAGCCCAGCGTTTTAAGCACGGCAAGCTCGGTAATGCGCTCGCGCACCGATTGCATCATGGTGTTGCCGGCCACCAGCAGGATCACGAAGAACACCACGCCTAATATCGCGGTGATGATGGCGCCGATGTCTCCCACCTGCTTCGCGAAGCCCTGCATGAAGGCCTTTTCCGTGGAGGTTTTTGTCTCGTTGTCGGAGTTCGCGAACACCGCATCAATCCGGTCGGCGACTTGGGGCGCCTCAGCGGGCGACGCAATGCGGATGATGTACCAGTTTACGGTGCCAGCCCTGCGGCTTCGGCTCTCGTCGAGATATTTCCAGTGGAACAGGAACTGGGTGGTGTCGGTGGTCTTTTCGGCGCCGTCGTAGATTCCATCGAGCGTGAATTCCCACGATGAGCTGCCGTCCTTCTTGGGCCACACCGTGGCCTGAATGGGAATGCGATCGCCGATCTTCCAGTGGAAGCGATTTGCCAGATAGCGGCCGCAGATGGCGCCGGTGCGGTCCGCGAACCAGGCCTTCTTCTGGTCCTCCGGAATCCGAAACTCGGGGTAGAGGCGGAGATAGCGCTCTGGATTCACGGCCATCTGCGCGAAGAAGTTCTTGGGATCCTGGTAGATTCCGCCGAACCAGGTGGCATACGCCACGTCGGTAACTCCGGGGACCTGCGCGATGCGGTCTGTATAGCTGAGCGGCAGAGCCACGACAATCGAGACTTTGTCCGTGGTCACCAGGCGGTCCACGCCGGCAATCTGCACGCCGATCTCAAAGGCGTTGCGCACCGCCACCAGGTAGCCGAAGAGCAGGAAGGCGACGAGGATGGAGAGCAGCGTGAAGATGGTGCGCACGCGCTTGCGCCGCAGGTTGCTCCAGATGAGCGGCAGAAACTTCATTGGATGGGCTCCTGCTGCAACAGGCCCTTGTTCAGATAAACGATGCGGCGCGCCCGGGCCGCGGCGTGCGGGTTGTGGGTGACCATGATGATGGTTTTGCCGTGGTCGGAGTTCAGCGCCTGGAGCAGGTCCAGGATTTCCTCTTCCGATTTGCGGTCCAGGTCCCCGGTGGGCTCGTCGCACAGCAGCAGGGTGGGGTCACCCACAATGGCGCGGGCAATGGCCACGCGCTGCTCCTGGCCGCCGGAGAGCTGCCGCGGGTAGTGCTTGCCGCGGTCCGCCAGACCCACCACGGCGAGCGCGGTGGCCACGTGACGTTTGCGGTCTCCGGAGGAAAGAGGAGTGAGCAGCAGGGGCAATTCCACATTGCGCTCCGCGGTAAGCGTGGGCAACAGGTTATAGAGCTGGAAGACGAAGCCCACGTGGCGCGAGCGCCAGCGCGCCAACTGGCCTTCGCTCATGCTGTCGATGCGGTCGCCACCCACATCCACCGCCCCCTGCGTGGGGCGGTCCAGGCCGGCCAGGATATTCAGCAGCGTGGTCTTGCCGGAGCCGGAGGGTCCCATGAGCGCCAGAAAGTCGCCGCGGGGCACGTCCAGGTTCACGCCCTGGAGCACATCAATGCGCTCGCTGCCGCGCGTGTACACCTTGTGGGCATCCTGCACGCGGACCAGCGTTTCCCCGGTGCCGGAGAACTGCGTGGACCCGGAGTGTGGCCAGGCGGTTGTTTGCGTCATCCTGCTTCCCCCTATCGATTAGAACGCCGCCCGGAGTCAAAAGTTACCTCCGGCGCGGCTCCCGCGCGGCACAGCTTGATCCCGAATTCCCGGGATTCACGACCTTAGCAGCCGTGCTGCGCGGGGACAGGCAAGAATGCCTGTCCTACGGAACGGTCACGCGGGCGCCATCCGCCAGCGCGGGCGGACCGGAGATGACCACGCGCTCCCCACTGGTCACCCCGGTCACTTCCAGTTCTTCGCCTTCCGTGCCGGCCACCTTGACCGCGCGGCGCTCGAGCCGGTCCTGCTGCACCACGAACACGTAATCGGTCTCGCCTTCATGGCGAACTGCGGCCTTGGGCACCAGCAACCGCGGCTTCGCTTTCGCGCCGGCGGAAAGGGCCGGACCCTGGGTATCGAGAAACGCGACCTTCACTCCCATGTCCGGCAGAATGCGCGGGTCCAGATGATCAAAGCCGATGCGCACCTGCACGGTGGCCTTCTGGCGGTCGGCGGTGGGGACGGCGAGAATCACGTGCGCCGGGATGTGCCAGTCCGGATACGCGTCCAGAACGGCGTCCACCCGCTGGCCCGGCTGCACGCGGGCGATGTAAGACTCGCTGACGTCCACCTGAATCTCCTGCGATTTCATGTCCACCACGGTGCAGATGCCGGTGCGCGTAAAGCCGCCGCCGGCCGAGACCGGGGAAATCATCTCGCCGGGCTGAGCGTCTTTGGTGGTGACCACGCCGGAAAAGGGCGCGCGAATGATGGTGTCTTCCAGGTTCTGCTGCTTGACGCGCACGTTTTCCAGGGCCACCTCAACGTCCTGCCGCTGTTGCAGCAGGTGCGCGGTAAACGCATCAAAATCCGCCTGGGCCGCATCCAGCGTGCTCTGGCTCTGCACCCCGCCGGCCACCAGGGCTTTGGTGCGCTCCAGGGTAATCTGGGTCAGCTTCAGCCGGGCCTCGGTTTCGGCCAGGGCGCGCTTGGCGGAGTCCAGTTGCGCCTGAGCCAGGTCCAGATCGCGGCGGGCGTTGGAATCGTCCAGGCGGCCCACAATCTGGCCCTCGGTGACTGTCTTGCCCTCCTCGATCAGGACTTCAACCACTTTCCCGGTAATTTTGGAGGAGACGGTGGCGCGCAACCGCGGGGTGACGTATCCCGAAGCGTTGAGCACGGTGGCGGCGCCTCCGGCCCCGGCCTCGCGGACGAGGGCGACCTGCACGACGGGCGCGCGCGCCGCCTTGAGCCAGAAAAATCCGGCGGCCCCGAGTAGCAGAATTGCCGGCGCGGCCAAAAACAGAGCGATGCGCCATGCCCGGCGGCCGGAGGGCGGTCCGCTGCGCTCGATGCGCAGTTCTTCCAGTAGTTGTTTCTCAGCAGGCATGGGACTCCCGGGTGCGCATCAAAATCATACCGTAGATTCGGCGATTCCCCCCACTTCTCAATTACGCCGGGGAGGGGAGGAAAATAACTCCGAGGGAGCGGGGAGCGGCGCCGGCTGCGGGGCCCCGCTTTGTCCCGGGAGTGGAAGTGTTGGAGCGGCTACTCGCAGAAGACGCGTACCTTCTTCCCGTCACCCTTTTCAACGTCGATGTTGATGGTTCGCAACGCTTCTTCCAGGTCATCGCCCTTCAGGTCGTTGAAGCCGGAGAGATCAATGCCCCGCTCGGCCAGGCGCTCACTCACCCGGGAGGGCAGAAATGCCATGAGCTTTCCGGTGCGACAGAGCGAGAGCGGAACGCGAACGTTGACCTGTTCGTGGCCCGGCTTCTCCACCAGGATACGAAGGAAGCGCGGCTGTTTGCCGCCGGCGGCAACTTCGCCATTCTGGGCGGGCTGCGCCTCGGTGCGGTTCGCGGCGCTCCCGTCCAACTTTTCGATCAGCTTTTCCGCTTCTTCCGAAGTGATTTTTCCTGCGGCGAGCATTTCCAGCACCTTCCTTCGTTCCACAGTCATGGTGGTTTCTCCTCTCGTTGATTCTTAACTGAGCCGTTCGAGCGCTTCGGCTACGGTCAGCTCGCCGCGCTCCAACTGTTCGAGCACAAAGAGGTTCGGCGAGGGCGCCTCAAAGTTCTTGTCCAGGGCCGCCCCGATGGCATTCAAACGGTTCTTCACCGTCGGATAGCTGATGTTGAAGAGACTCTCCATCTTCTTGAGCGACCCGTGATGGCGCACAAAGGCGATGACGAAGACCTGGTCTTCCGGGCGGAGTTGCCCCAGCGGGGAGACCTCGAACTCCCCTTCGATGGA
>DATIYQ010000038.1:0-22668 GCA_035517515.1 Binatia bacterium | reverse complement strand
GCTCCTATAATTCAGCGTATGGACGGCTCACCTCCACCACCGGGCGAAATCTCTGCCGCGCCTGCTCGGTATGAGAAGGGCCCGCACCTGCGCGTTCTTGCCGTCAACATTTTTGTTCGCGACCAGGAGCGCAGTTTGCAGTTCTACCGGGAGCAGCTTGGATTCGACCTGGCCTTCGACGCCCGTCTGCAATCCGGCGAACGCTGGGTGGCCGTCTCGCCCCCGGACGGCAGCGCGGTGCTCACGCTGATCGCGCCCCCACCGGACTCGGAGGAGTACAAGCTGATCGGGCAGCCGACCCCGGTGGTGTTTGTCACCGAAGATGTTGCCGCTAAGTACAGCGAATGGCGGAAGCGCGGCGTCCGGTTTCGTCACACCCCGCGGCTGCGCCGCGTGAGCTATGAGCGCCAGTCCTCGGCATCCGGCTCGCCTGCCGCTTCGAGTCCCCTGGAAGCGCACGCCCCCGTGTGGGGAGGAGTGTTCACCCGCTTTGAGGATATCGACCGCAATTCCTTTGCGCTGGTGAGTTTCGACGAGGTGACGCGGGAAGTGGAAGCCCGGCGCCGCGCACTGGCGGAGCGGCTGGAATCCGAGCGCCGCGTGGCCCAGGAGCTGGAAATCGCCAAAAACGTACAGGCCCGGCTCTTCCCCCAAGCGGCGCCTGCACTCCGCACGCTCGAATACGCCGGCGCTTGCATTCCCGCGCGCCAGGTGGGGGGCGACTACTACGATTTCCTCAGCTTGGGGCAGGACCGTCTTGGCCTGGTCGTCGGCGACGTTTCCGGCAAGGGGATCGCTGCGGCGCTGTTGATGGCCAATCTGCAGGCCAATCTGCGCAGCCAGTGCGCCATGGCTGCGGACGAGCCGCAGCGCCTGCTGGGCTCCGTGAACCAGCTATTCTGCGAGAACACCACGGACAGCGCCTACGCCACTCTGTTCTTTGCGGAGTATGACGATCAATCCCGCCGCTTGCGCTACGCCAATTGCGGACATCTCACCGGCCTGCTCCTCCGCGGCGACGGCGCCGTGGAACGCCTTGCCGCGACCGGCACGGTGCTGGGACTGTTTGCGGACTGGGAGTGCACAACCGAGGAACTTGTGCTCTTTTCAGGAGACACGCTCCTGCTCTACACCGATGGGGTCACCGAATCGTTCAACCAGAGCGGAGAAGAGTTCGGCGAGCAGCGGCTGGTCGAAGCGCTGCGGCGCCACCTGGGGTCGTCCTCGCAGGCCTTGCTTGGCGCCATTGTGGACGAGGTGCGCCGCTTCAGCCCCCGCGAACAACACGACGACATTACCCTGGTCGTGGCCAGGTGCAGAGGGGCGGAAGAAAAACAAATGAGTCTGATCCCGTCCCGGGGGGCCGGACCCGCGGAATAACCGGTGGGCCCCGGCGCGAAGATGGATCGCTCTTGCGCCGAGCTGCCCGGGGCGCTCCCGCGCATCGCCTGGCGCCCCTGCTCGACGCACCGAATCCATGGTGAGAAACTGTCTCTACATTGTAGATACAGGAGACCGCCCGGGGATGAGAGCGGTGGTCAAAAAATGGGGCAATAGCGGGGCGGTGCGCATTCCTGCTGCTCTGTTGCGCGCCGCGAACCTTACGTTGGAGCAGGCCGTCGATTTGCGGGAGCACTCCGGCTGCATCGTGATCGAACCCGCGCGGCACCAGGAATACCGGCTGGCGGAACTGCTGAGGGGCATTACGCGCGCGAACCGCCACAAGGAAACTGATTTCGGCCGTGCGGCTGGCCGGGAGGCCTGGTAGTGGCGCGACGGTATGTCCCGGATGCAGGACATATTGTCTGGGTCAGCTTCACCCCGCAGGCAGGCCATGAACAGGCCGGCCACCGGCCCGCGGTTGTGTTAAGCCCTGCCTCCCACAACGCAAAGACGGGTCTGATGATTTGCTGTCCCATGACCACGCGGGTGAAGAACTACCCCTTTGAGGTGTTGATTGCCGGCGCCATTCCGAGCGCTGTTCTATCCGACCAGGTGAGAACGCTGGATTGGCGGGAGCGGCGTGCACAGCACAAAGGTGCGGTCTCGCATGAGGAATTGGCGGAAATTCGCGCAAAACCCTTACTCTGATCGGCGGCTAGCTGGGAACGTTCTCCGCGGTTTCGCTCAGCAGCACCCTGCGATTTGCCCGCACCCTCCCCGAGGCCCCCGAAGACATCCAGTTTTCAGAGCGTCGCAACCGTTGACGTGGCGACCGTGCGCCGATATCATCCGCGGGCTGCATAATCCGCCGTTCACAGAGGGCCACCATGTCCAAACGAGTCGCGCTGAGTTCGCTGATGCTGTTTGCGTTGTCTGCGGTACCCCTATCCGCCCAGGAGCCGAAGCCGCCGATTGATCCGGAGGTTTACAGCCAGATGAAATACCGGTACATCGGGCCGGAAGGGAACCGCGCGGACGCGGTGGTGGGAATCCCCGGAAACCCGAACATCTATTACGTGGGCGCGGCCTCGGGCGGGATCTTCAAATCCACAGACGCGGGCATCCACTGGGACCCGGTGTTTGACGGCCAGCCGGTAGCGTCCATCGGTTCGCTGGCGATTGCCGCGACAGATCCCAATATCGTCTGGGCCGGCACGGGAGAGCCATATATTCGGAGCCACATCTCGGTGGGGCAGGGTATCTATAAATCGGTGGATGCAGGGAAAACCTGGACCCTGATGGGCCTGGAAAAGACCGGGCGGATCGGAAACGTCATCCTCGACCCGCACAATCCAGACGTGGTGCTGGCCTGCGCGCTGGGACATGCCTACGGACCGCAGTCGGAGCGCGGCGTGTTTCGCACCACGGACGGCGGGAAAACGTGGACCAAAGTCCTGTTCGTAGACGAAAACACGGGCTGCTCCGACATGGCGATGGACCCGAATAACCCGCGGATTCTGTTCGCCGGAATGTGGCAGATCGTCATCCACACCTGGGGCCGCTTCAGCGGCGGTCCGGGCAGCGGGCTGTTCAAATCCACGGACGGCGGAGTGACCTGGAAGCGGCTGGAAGGCCATGGGCTGCCGCATCCGCCAATCGGGCGTATCGCCGTGCGGGTGGCGCAGAAGGACTCGAACCGCGTGTACGCGGAGATTGAGACCGGAGACGGCGTGCCGCAAAGCGCCAATCCCGGCTCTCCGGCCGTGGAGGGCCAGATTGGACAGCTTTGGCGGTCGGATGACGGCGGGGACAGCTGGCAGATGGTGAATTCCGACCGGCAGATTCGCGGGCGGACCCACTATTACACCCGGGAAGAAATTTCCCCGGACAATGAAAACGAGGTGTATTTCTTCACCGCGTCTTTTTCGCGCACGCTGGACGGCGGAAAGACGCTGACTCCGCTGGCGCAGCCGCCCGGCGGGGATCACCACGAAATGTGGATCGATCCGACCAACGGCGACCGCATGGCCGTGGTGTGGGACGGCGGGGTCAGCATTTCGGTGAACCGGGGGAAAAGCTGGCACCGGGTGCAATTGCCCATCGCGCAGATGTATCACGTGACTGTGGACGACCAGATTCCCTACTTCGTTTACGGCAACCGGCAGGACGGGCCGTCGTTCCGCGGGCCCAGCAACAACCGGCAGTTCGGAGGATGGTTCGGCAACAGCATCCCGCGCGGGGAGTGGCACCCGGTGGCCGGAGGAGAGAGCGGCTTTGCCGTGCCCGATCCTGTGGACAACAACATCATCTGGTCTACCGGCACAGGCTCCGGAAGCATTGGCGGCACGGTTACGCGTTTTGACGAGCGGACCCGGCAGGACCGCGAGGTGGAGGTCTGGCCGGATTACGTGGCTGGGGCGCCTGCGTCGGAGGTGAAATACCGCTTCAACTGGGAGTTTCCGATCGCGATTTCTCCGTTTGACCACAACAAGGTGTACGTCGGCAGCCAGTTTGTGCACGTGACCACGGATGGCGGGAATAGCTGGCAGGTGATCAGTCCGGATTTGACGCGCAACGACAAAAGCCGCCAGCAGATTTCCGGAGGTCTCACCCCGGACAACATCGGGGTGGAGTACGCGGGCGTGGTTTTTGCGCTCACCGAATCCCCGAAGGAACAGGGACTGCTCTGGGCAGGAACCAACGACGGGCAGGTGCAGGTGAGCCGCGACGGGGGAAAGAACTGGACAAACGTGACCCAGAATCTTCCCAACCTGCCGGAGTGGGGAACGATCGACAACATCGAAGCCTCGCGGTACGACGCCGGCACCGCCTACCTGACCATGGACGGCCACCAGATCAACAACCGCGATCCCTGGGTTTACAAGACCACGGATTACGGGAAAACCTGGACGCTAATTACCAATGGAATTCCGCACAATATGCTCAGCTACGCGCATTGTGTGCGCGAAGATCCCGTCCGGAAGGGCCTGCTGTACCTGGGCACCGAGGGCGGACTCTACGTCTCATTCGACGACGGGAAAAACTGGCAGGCGCTCCAATCCGGCTTGCCGCACGCGCCGGTGTATTGGCTGACGGTGCAGGAGCGGTTCCACGACCTGGTGATCGCTACCTATGGGCGGGGATTCTGGATTTTGGACGACATCACTCCCCTGGAAGGAATGACGCCGGAGCTGCTGAAGTCTCCCGCGCACCTGTTTCCCCCGCGCGATGCCTATCGTTTCCGGGACATTTCTCTGCCCGCGGCCCCCGATTACGACCCCACCGCCGGCAAAAATCCCCCGTACGGAGCGGACATCAACTTCTATCTGAAGGACAAGCCCGGAGAGAAGGATTTGGTGAAGCTGACCTTCAAGGACGCCGCCGGCAAAACGGTTCACGAAATGGAGTGCCATGGCCCCAAAGGGGAGGGTGAAAAGAAAAAGGCTGAGGAGGAATTTACCGAGGATCCCGATCCGGATGTTCCCCCCTGCGAAGTCAAGGCGGGGATCAACCGCATCTGGTGGGACCTGCGCACGGACCGCACCACGCAAGTCCGGCTGCGCACGGCTCCGCTCTATGCTCCGGATGTTCCTTTGGGCCCGGAGGGCTGGCGCAAACCCCCGGCCGTGGGCCGGCTGGCCGTGCTCGTGCCGCCGGGAGCCTACACAGTGACGCTGTCGGCCGCCGGCCAGCAGATGACCGAGAAAGTCAACGTGATCAAGGATCCGCATTCCAGCGGAACGGCGAGCGACATCGAGACACAAATTCAATTCCAGCGGTCGCTCTGGGAAGAAATGAATTCGCTGGCCGCGGCCACCAATCAGATCGAATCGCTGCGCGCGCAGATCGGCGCGTTCCAGAAGGAACTGGGCAAGGATGAGTCCAGGAAGCCGGTGCACAAGGCGGCAGAGGACCTCGATCAAAAACTCGCGGCCTTGGAGAGCACCCTGCTGCAATTGAAGCTCACCGGCCGCGGCCAGGATGATTGCCGCTGGGCGCCCATGCTGCTTCAGAAGGTTGGGTACCTGTTCGCACAGGTGGACAGCACAGCGGATTTTCCTCCCACCACGCAGCAAGCGGCGGTGGCGGAACTGCTGAAACAACAGGGCGCCAAAGTGAAGCAGGACTTGCAGCAGGCCGTGGCCACGGACCTGGCCGCGTTCAATGCCCTGCTGCGCGAAAAGAGCATTCCAAATATCCTCCTGCCGTCCGCGGCAGAGAGCAAAACGGAATAGCCGAGGCCAGGGCATAAAGCGCGGCCTCTCCGGCGGCTCCCGCGCCGCGGGCGCGAGGCGGAGGCTTGGAGTGCCGCGTGGCCCTGGAGCCCGCGGTGAGGCCGCTGGCACTACAATCCACCCGCTTCCACTACCGGTGCGGGAGGCTGTTGCACCCTCGCGTGATTCGGTGTAGGGTACCGCCCACTGGAGGGCGCTGTGGAAGGTTTGGTTGCCATCCTGGTTCCGCTGCAGACCCTCATCCCGTCCGAAAGTGGAGGTGGAATTCGATGAAAGCACGAGCACTTGCCATCTGCCTGGCAGTTTCGTTTGTGGCGCTGGTTGCGACCGGCCCGGTTTCCGCCGGGGAAAATGAAAAATGGACCCTTGCTCATCACACCCCGGCATTTGTTTCCACGGCCAGAGACATGGGACCTGAACTTCCTTCCATGCAGATTACCGTGCACGTCTGGCTCAAATTGCACAACCAGGAAGGACTACGGGAGCTCGTCCAGCAGCAATATGAGGAGAGCTCGGGAAGGTACCACGTCTGGCTGACGCGCGACGAGTTCAACGCGCAGTTTGCGCCGACGGCGAAGGAAGTGGCCACGGTGCGGAACTTCCTGACGTCACACAACTTGAGTGTGATGAGCGTGGGCGAGCGCAACCTATACGTGAAGGCGCAGGGGAGCATCGCCGATGTGCAACGCGCTTTCAATGTTCAAATCCACCGCTACAACGTGCGCGGTGAAATGCACCGCTCCAACACTACGGATCCTTCCATGGAAGGGCCGGCCGGGGCGCTGGTTTCACGGCTGGGAGGTCTGAACGACCTGGGGTTCAAGCCGCACTCACTGCGACCGGTGAATCTAACCACGGGAGAGCCGAATGAACCCACGCCGCTCTCGGCGGTTCCGGATGGAGCCTTCTTCTCCGCCAACTGCTTCCGGCCGCCGCAGACGGTGAACTTCAGCACGGATGGCAGCGTGCCGAAGGCCACATACTTCGGGAATCGTTATGGCTCCGATATCACCAATACGGCCGCGGGCACGCTGCCGCCGTGCGGATATCAGCCCAGCGAGGTTCAGGCCGCTTACAACCTGGATGACGTGTACAAAGCGGGATTCACCGGGACCGGGCAAACCGTGGTGATCGTGGACGCATTTGGGTCGCCCACCATCGCCAGCGATGCTTTTGTCTTTTCGATCTACTACGGACTGCCGGCGCCGAATCTGACGGTGTACCAGCCGGGCGGACCGCCAGTTTCCAACTCGGGTTGGGCTACGGAGACCTCGCTCGACGTTGAGTGGGCGCATTCGGTGGCCCCGGGGGCGGCGATTGCGCTGGTGGAAGCTCCCACCAACAGCTTCGACGATCTGGATGCGGCGATCCTTTTTGCCGTGGACAACGAACTGGGCAATGTCATCTCCAACAGCTATGGCGCTCCGGAGGCCGAACTTGGGGGCGTGCCTTATACCCCCGTGGACGACCTGCTTCTGACCGCCGCTTCGCAGGGCATCTCGGTGAACTACTCCTCCGGCGACGACGGAGACTTCTTCGTGGTCGAGGGGGCCACCGACGTGTCGTACCCGGCGAGTTCGCCCTATGCCACGGGGGTGGGTGGAACCAGCCTGGCGCTGAACAAGAACGGGTCCATGGCGTTCCAGACCGGCTGGGGGAACAATTACAGCCGCATCGGCAATGCCACGGATGCCAGCGGCTACAATACTCCGGTCATTCCTCCGCTTGAGTTGGGATTCATTTTCGGAGCGGGCGGGGGCACCAGTGCAGTCTATCCGATGCCGCGCTACCAGAAGCAGGGCGGACTGCGCGGCAAATTCCGCATGGTCCCGGATATTTCGTACCTGGCCGACCCCTACACGGGCGTGGAATTCTTCTGCGCCGGCAGCAGTTGTTTCGGCATTCCAGACCCGAGCATCTATTTCTCCAGCGTGGGCGGCACCAGCCTGGCGTGCCCGATGTTTTCCGGGATGTGGGCCATCGCCAACGAGAGGGCCGGACACCCGCTGGGCCTTGCGGCCGCGTCCGTCTACAACCTGCCGTTCGGGGCGGTGACCGACGTCATTCCGCCGTTCTTCTCGCCCTTCAACGTATTCGGATTTATCACCACGTCCAGCGGAACTTCTTTCGAGAGCCCGAATCAACTGGCCGCACCGCTGGGAACGCGTTCGCCCTACTTCAGCGCGTTGTACAACGGCACGAGCACCCGGTGGTACGTGCTCACGTTTGGCACAGACTCTTCGCTCTCCACCGACTTTGGGTGGGACAATGTGACCGGCGTGGGAACACCGAACGGGCTCAAGTTTGTGAATGCCTTCGCGCACAAGCACTAGCGCCGGCGGAGCAGACAACCGAACGGAAGGCCTGAATTGGAACGGAGCGAAGGGCGGGGGTTGGCCCCCGCCCTTTCTCTTTGCGGGGAATGCCGTGCCGCAGAGTGTGGCCGCACGCTCCGGCATTTCCGGCCCCGACGGCATTGGCATCTGCCCAGCCGCGGTGCCATAATGCGGTCTTCTTCAAGGGATACTCGCCCGATTGGGGGAAGGTATGGCACTTCGTGACAGCTGGATTGGAACACGACTGGCGGAAGCCGCCGGGGCCAATGGCGGACGCAACGTCACCCAAATGCACTACGCCCGGCGGGGCATGATCACTCAGGAGATGGATTATGTGGCGCGCCGCGAGCGGCTTTCGCCGGAACTGGTGCGCAGCGAGGTGGCGCGGGGGCGCGCGATCATCCCCGCCAATATCCATCACCCGAACCTGGAACCCATGGGGATCGGGGTGGCTTTCAAGTGCAAGATCAACGCGAATATCGGCAACTCCGCGGTCAGCTCCAACGTGGACGAGGAGCTGAAAAAGCTGGCCAACGCCGTGCGCCTGGGCAGCGATACGGTGATGGACCTATCCACCGGGGGCGATATCCCGCACATCCGCCGGGCGATCATCGAGGCTTCGCCGGTGCCGGTGGGTACGGTGCCGATCTACGAGGCCCTGGCCCGTGTGCGGCGCACGGAAGATCTTTCGATCGGGCTGATGCTGGAGGTGATTGAAGAACAAGCGGAGCAGGGCGTGGACTACATGACCATCCACGCCGGGGTGCTGCGCGAATTCCTGCCCCTGGTGCGAAACCGCATCACCGGGATCGTGAGTCGCGGCGGGTCTTTGCTGGCGGTGTGGATGAGCCACCATCAAAAGCAGAATTTTCTCTATGAGCATTTCGAAGAGATTTGCAAGATTTTCCGCAAGCACGACGTCAGCTTCTCGCTGGGCGACGGCTTGCGCCCCGGCTCGATTGCCGACGCCAGCGATGAAGCCCAGTTCGCCGAGCTCAAGGTGCTGGGCGAGCTGACCAAGAAGGCGTGGGAATACGACGTGCAGGTGATGATCGAAGGTCCGGGCCACATTCCCATGGACCAGATTGAATTGCAGGTGAAGAAAGAGCAGGAACTCTGCCACGAGGCGCCTTTTTATACGCTGGGTCCGTTGGTGACGGATATCGCTCCAGGCTACGACCACATCACCAGCGCCATTGGCGCGGCCATGATCGGGTGGTACGGCGCTTCAATGCTGTGCTATGTGACTCCCAAAGAGCACCTGGGCCTTCCCAACGCGGAGGATGTGAAGCAAGGGGTGATCGCCTACAAGATCGCCGCCCATGCCGCAGACGTGGCGCGGCACCGCAGCGGGGCCCGGGACCGCGACGATGCGCTCAGTTATGCGCGGTTCCTCT
The DNA here is from genome assembly GCA_035517515.1 of Binatia bacterium. GTDB lineage: Bacteria > Acidobacteriota > Terriglobia > Acidiferrales > UBA7541 > JOPF136. The sequence goes on along the minus strand of DATIYQ010000038.1, from coordinate 13,317 downwards.
TCGATTGGGAAAAGCAGTTTGCCCTCTCGCTCGATCCGGAAACAGCGCGGGCCATGCACGACGAGACGCTGCCCGACGACTTCTACAAGGAAGCGAAGTTTTGCTCGATGTGCGGCCCCAAATTCTGTTCGATGAATCTCACCCAGGTGGCGGAGGCCAACGACGGGCTTTCCCAGGCGCAGCGAGAACAGAAGTTCGTGGAGCTGCTGGCGAAGGTCGAGAAATAGAGGTTTTCGACTGTGGGGATGTTCGAGGTACAGATTCGGATAGCCAATCTCGAAAAGCCGGAGCTTCCGGCCGAACTCTCTCTCGTGGTCGATACAGGCGCTACGCTCTCTTGGATCCCCCGCCAGATCTTAGAAGGCTTGGGGATTGAACCTCTCTCGCGGCTGCCGTTTTCGCCGGCGGACGGCAGAGACCTGCAACGAGACATCGGCGGGGTGTTATTGAATATTGACGGACGCCAGGCACTCGTGCCCGTAGCCATCGGAGAATCGGGGGAGAGTGCGCTGCTGGGCGCGACTGCACTGGAGACACTGGGAATGATCGTGGACCCGGTAGAAAAGAAATTGATCCCGTGCAACCTGCTCGCTCTGTAGGGCCGGATGGCGCTCTAAGAGCGACGAACCGAGGCGTCTTCCCCGCATCCAACCAACGGGGAACAAGGCGGTTGACAAATAGCGAACAAAAAGCGAATATCGTCTGCGGCAAGCCAATCCCCTAAGGAGAATCCAGATGCCCATCAATCAAGCATTTCTCGGCGAGTTTGACCATGAAATGGCCACCACCCGCAAAGCCCTGGAGCGGGTCCCTGAGGATAAGTTTGGCTGGGCCCCGCATCCCAAGTCCATGAAGATGGGAGACCTGGCCGCGCATCTGGCGCACATGCCGGGATGGGTCAAGGAAACGATGGAACGGGAGGCCTTGGACGTGGCGCCCGGTGGCAAGCCGATGGAGATGCCCAAGGCGCGCAATCGCCAGGAACTGCTGGCGCTGTTTGACAAGAACGTAGCCGCGGGACGGGCGGCGCTGGCCGGCGCCACCGACGACGCGCACTGGATGAAGCCCTGGGCGCTGCAATCGAATGGACAGACGATGTTCAGCCTGCCGCGCGTAGCCGTGGTGCGCACGTTTGTGCTGAATCACAGCATTCATCACCGGGCACAGCTGGGCGTGTACCTGCGCCTGAACGATGTGCCGGTCCCGTCCACCTATGGCCCTTCTGCGGATGAAAATAAATTCTAGCGGCGAGATTCGCGCCCGGGGCCGATTGGCGCCCCGGCAAGTATCGAAGTAAAACAGCGCTGGGGCGCGACATCGCACCCCCTGCCCATGGCACAAACAGCGGAAAACCAGAATCTGCGCGAGGAGTTCAACCGTTGGGCCGAGGCCGGCCGCGGCGAGGGGATGGAAGAGGACCACCTGCCCATCACCCTGCCGGTTCTCGACCAGATGAATTTGAGCGCGGGCGAGAGTGTGCTGGACCTGGGCTGCGGCGCGGGCTGGCTGCTGCGGCTGCTGGCCGAGCGGGTAACGGAGGGGCGCGTGGTCGGGCTGGACGTCTCCGACGAGATGGTGCGCCACGCGCGGCGCAACTGCGCCGGGTTGCCGCAGGTGATGGCGGTTCCCGGGTCGGTGGACGAGATTCCCTGGGAGGACGCTTTCTTCACCCGGGTGATTTCCGTGGAGTCGGCCTATTACTGGCCATCGCCGGCGGCGGGACTGCGGGAGATTTTTCGCGTGCTCCGGCCCGGCGGCAGCGCCTGGATTCTGATCAACTATTACCGCGACAATCCCCACTGCCATCAATGGGGCAAGCTGCTGCCCATCCCCACCCAATTGCTGTCTGGAGAAGAATGGGCGGCACTCTTTCTGGAGGCGGGTTTCGGGCAGGTGGAACACCGGCGCATCCCGGACCCGACGCCCACGCCCGCGGAATACTCCGGCCGATGGTTCCGCGATGCGGCACAGTTGGCCGCATTCAGGGCGGAAGGGGCCCTGCTGGTGCATGGCGTGCGCACGGAGTAGTTCCCCGCCCGCGGCAGGCTTGCGGTCCTCCGCGGCCCTCCCTGTGGCTGGACCCAGAGACAGGGCTGTCAGCCCCCCTATCGCATTGGCAACACCCCCAACGAGTTGAGCGTATAATCCGGGAAGCCTGGCGAGATACTATCCGCGATTCGTGCAGCGCCTCCCACCGCTGCTGCAACTGCGAGGTGCTATGAGAAGAGTGTTGGAAGTTGCCTTGGGGGTGGCGTTATTTGCCACATCCGCCTGGGCCACCCTGGGGCAGAAGTACGATTCCGTTAAGGCGGACCAGCAACGAATGGCTGGGGAGCTGCGCAGCCAGCAGTTTTCCAACTATACCGTACACGAGATCAGCCAGCCGGACGGACACCTGGTGCGGGAATACGTCTCGCCCGCAGGGGTGGTGTTCGGAGTTGTGTGGGACGGTCCCACCATGCCCAACCTGTCCCAATTACTTGGTCCGTACTTCGACCAGCTTCAGAAGGCCATACCGACTTCGGGCCCGCGCCGCCGCGGGCCACTCTACGTGCAAACGGGAGCCCTGGTGGTTTCCTCCGGCGGCCACCTCGGATCCTTCCACGGCCGGGCTTACCTGATCAACCTGATTCCCACAGGTCTTACTGAGGCGGTGCTGCGATGAACTTGCGCAAGGGGTGGACGCGCGGTTACGGAGTCTTCGCACTCCTGACGCTCTCGGTGGCAGGCCTGGTGACTCTGGCGGCATGCAGCGGCATCCCCGGGGGCGGTTCGCCGATCAGCGGCAGCGGTGGCGGGGGCGGCTCGGTGAACAACACATTGGCGGTGGCGGTGAATCTGGGCCCCAACGGCAACGACATCAATATTCTGTTCGCCAGCGTGGTGGTCTGCGTTCCCGGCACCTCGAGTTGCCAGACAATTCCCAATGTGCTGGTGGACACCGGGTCAAACGGCCTGCGCCTGATCGGTTCGCAGGTTACGTTGAGTTTGCCGGTTTCGACCGATGATTCAGGGAATCCACTGGGAGAATGCCAGCAATTTGCGGACACCTCCTTCGTTTGGGGGTCGGTGAATACGGCCGACATTACCCTGGCGGGCGAGGTTGCATCGAGCGTACCCATTCAGATCATCAGCCCGTCCGGGTTTCCCCTCTCTTCGAGCGCCAGCGGCTGCAATACAGGCGGCACGGAGCGCAATACCCAGGCGTTGCTCGGAGCGAACGGCATACTCGGCGTCGGCCTGCTCGTTCAGGACTGTGGCAATGCTTGCGCCACCGCTCCGCCGCCAACGAATGGCTACTTCACCTGCATCGCGCAAATCTGCAACCCGGCGACGGTGGCACTCACCAGCCAGGTGCAGAACCCGGTCGCGCTGTTTCCCCAGGATAACAACGGGGTACTGATCAAACTCCCCACCGTTCCGAGCTCCGGCGCGGCAACGTTATCCGGCTCCCTGATCTTCGGGATCGGGACCCAATCCAACAACGCCCTGGGCACGGCGAAGGTGTATCCGACCACGCCGGGGGGCGATTTCACCGTGACTTACCAGAGCACCGCGTACACGCAGAGTTTCATCGACTCTGGTTCGAACGCGTTCTTTTTTCTGGACACCCCGGGCTCCGGGCTGCCCACCTGCGCCATAAACGCTGCGTTTTATTGCCCAGCCGCGGCCTCGATGTTTACGGTCACCGCCTCGGCGGGCACCTCTTCTTCTATGGTCACTTTTTCCATCGACAATGCGCAAACCCTGCTCAACGCGAATCCCACGTTTTCGGCGTTTATCAACATCGGCGGGCCGTTTGCGGGAGCATTCGATCTCGGACTGCCATTCTTCTATGGCCGCCCGGTATTCACGGCCATCAACGGAAAAACCGCATCGGGGACCATGGGGCCTTACTGGGCCTTCTGAGCCAGTGAAAACCTGGACCGGCCGCGCGGGAAGCGCTCGGAGGAGTCTGGTCTGATCCGTCCTTTCCGCGCCAGAGGGGCTCTCTCCATTCGCTGCGGTGTCTCTCTTCTTTCCCGTTTGACTCGCCGGAGACCACTGACTATACTCGGCGTTTTTCCGGGGTAGAATAAGAGTCTATGGGAATCATCGAAGACCGCTTCGAGAAGAACTTCCTCATTTCCTCGGTGGATTACGTATTCAACTGGGCGCGCCGTAGCGCCATCTGGCCGCTCACCTTCGGCCTGGCCTGTTGCGCCATCGAGATGATCGCCTCCACCACCTCGCGCTTCGATATCGCGCGCTTCGGCGCGGAGGTTTTCCGCCCCTCGCCGCGACAGGCGGACCTGATGATCGTGGCCGGCACGGTGACGCTCAAAATGTCTCCGGTAATCCAGCGAATCTGGTCGCAGATGCCGGATCCGAAATGGTGCATTTCGATGGGCGCGTGCTCCGGCGTGGGCGGGCCTTTTAACGCTTATTCCGTGCTCCAGGGCGTGGACAAAATTGTTCCGGTGGACGTTTACATCATCGGCTGCCCGCCGCGGCCGGAGGCGCTCTTCTACGGCCTGCTAAAGCTCCAGGACAAGATTGACCAGATGACCCTGGCCAAGAAACCCACCGAAGTGCGGCTAAAGGAGGAGATGGTGGACAGCTTCAAGAAGGGCGTGATGGTGGCCCAAACGCCCCAGCCGCGCTAAGCCGCGCGGGGCTGGCTTGCGGGCGTTCCTGGGTGGGTTAGCCGCCTGCAAGGCTTTGAGTGGGGCACAGGCGGAAAGCCCGTGCCACAGGGGAGAAACAGCCGGATGCCTCTTTTTCGTGCTGCGAAGACCAGCGAAATCGCTCCAGGACAGATCCAGGAATTCCAGCTTGACGGGCATACGGTGGCCATCGCTAACCTGGGCGGCTCCTTCTATGCTATTGATAATACGTGTCTTCACCGCGGGGGCCCGCTTGGGCAGGGGGTACTCGATGGGCAGAAGGTCACCTGTCCCTGGCATGGCTGGCAGTTCGACGTGCCCACCGGCAAGGCCGTGCTGAACCCCGCCGTGGGCGTGGCCTGTTACCGGGTGGAAGTCCGCGGCGACGACCTGTTCGTGGAGTTCTGAGTTCTCTCGCCCAGGTTTTCGGCCTGGGGCCTCTCGGCCCGTGAGTGTCTTCCCTGGAGGGGCCGGCCCGCGCAATTGTTGCCAATTTTCCCTCAAAATCCTTGCTTCCAGGGGACAGGCTCCGTGTATATTTGCGCCGGAGCGCCCAGCGCTTGAAGACCACCACGCCGCCCACCCATCGCCATTACTGGTTCTTTTCTGCGGACCCGCATCACTACCACTGGGATACCCTGTTCGTGAAGGGAAAGGAAATGTACCGCACGCCGCGCGCGCGCCCGGAGACGCTGCGGGTGCTGAAACAAACCAAGCGCGGCGACCGCGTGCTCTGCTATCACTCCGCCCCGGAGCGCTCGCTCTACGCCATCGGAGAGGTTTCCCGCGATCCGTATCCCGACCCGCACGACGCAGAAAACCGCAAGGTGGTGATTGATCTTCGCGCGGTCGAACGGCTGCCCCGCGCGGTCCGCCTCGAGGAGTTGCGCGCCAACCGCGCCCTGCGCCGGGTGAAATTCCTGAAAAACGTGCGCCTGGCGATTTCCTCGATTACCGAACAGGAATACACGGAAATGCTGCGCATGGCCGGCCTGGTCGCCCAGCCGGGTATCCCACTGCCCTGAATTGGAAGAGCGAGATCCGAAAAGCGAAATTCGAAAATCGGGAATCACAATTCTACAATCTACACGCAGTGATCGGGGAGATCGGGTGACGGCGCCGCTTTGCGCTCCCGGCAGAGCCTTGGGCTTCAGACATTCTTGAGGGGAGCACGCTGTGAAGTGGGGGGCTGAATGAGCAGGCAGAAAAGCTTACTTTTGATTGCGGCCGTGCTGCCGGGTCTGGTTGGAGCCGTTGTGCTTGCCAACGTGCTGCAGGCGCGCGGGGGACTGACCGCGAGGGATCGCACCGCCGCGGGGCCCGCCGCGGAGCAGTACGACATCGTGATCAGCGGTGGGCGGGTGGTGGACGGCACGGGCAATCCGTGGTTTCTGGCGGACGTGGGAATCCGCGGCGGACGCATTGCCGCCATTGGCGCGCTATGTGGCCCGGCGCGCAGAATGTGTCCTGCGAAGCGCACCATTGACGCCGCAGGGTTGTATGTGACTCCGGGATTCATTGACCTGCTGGGCCAGTCTGAGATTACCGTGCTGGTGGACGGGCGCGCGGAGAGCAAAATCCGCCAGGGCATCACCTCGGAAGTGACCGGCGAAGGCGGATCGGTGGCTCCGCAGAATGAGAAGACGCTGCCTGAACTTCAGGAGGACCTCAAGCCTTACGGCATTCAGCCGGACTGGAGGACACTGACGGAGTATTTTGCGCGGTTCGAGCGGCAGGGCAGCGCCATCAATCTGGGGACGAACGTAGGCGCGGCGCAAGTGCGCAAGGCGGTGCTGGGCAGCGAGAATCGCGCACCCTCGCCCGCGGAACTGGACCAGATGCGCGCGCTGGTGGAACAGGCCATGCAGCAGGGCGCGCTGGGGATTTCTACCGCGCTCATCTACTCCCCCGGAACGTACGCGAAGACGGAGGAACTGGTTGAGCTTTCCAAGGTGGCGGCGCGCTACGGCGGAATCTACTCGACGCATATGCGCAGCGAGGGTGCGGGCATTTTTACCGCGCTCGATGAAGCCTTCCGCATCGGCCGCGAGGCCGGGTTGCCGGTGCACATCTATCACCTGAAGGCGGCGGGCTCCGCGGTGTGGGGAAAGATGGGCGAGGTGGTGGCGCGCATCGATCAGGCGCGCGCCGGCGGGCTGGAAGTGACCGCGAATCTCTACGGGTATCGCGCGGGAGCCAACGGCCTGAGCGCCAACCTGCCGTCGTGGGCGCTGGAAGGCGGAACCGAGAAAACTCTGGCGCGGCTCCGCGACCCCGCCACGCGCGCGAAGATCAAAGCGGCGATGGCGGGGCGATTTCGCGAGTACATGGCGCGCGACATTCTGATCAACGCCGTGGCGAATGAGAAGCTGCGCGGCCTGCAAGGCAAGCGGCTGGACGAAATCGCCCGCGAGCGCGGAAAAGACCCGGTGGACGTGATGTTCGACATCCTGATCGAAGACCGCCTGCAGACCGGGCAGATCACCTTCATGATGCAGGAGCCGGATATCGAGAAGGCCTTCGTGCAGCCGTGGCTGGCGTTCGGCTGCGATTACGGCGCGGTGCGGCCGGACGGGGTGCTGGGGCAGGAGCGCGCCCACCCGCGCGCCTACGGAAATTATCCACGGCTGCTGGGCCGCTATACGCGGGACCAGCATCTGCTGCCTCTGGAGCAGACCATCCGGAAGATGACCTCGCTGGCCGCGCAAATCATGCGCATCGAAGACCGCGGAGTGCTGCGCCCAGGGATGTGGGCGGACGTGACCGTTTTTGACTACGCGAAGCTGCACGACGTGGCGAGCTATGAAAATCCCAATCAGTATTCCGAAGGCATCCGTTACGTGGTGGTCAACGGAGAATTGGTGCTGGACGACGGCACCATGACCGCCGCTCGCCCCGGGCGGCCGATCCGCGGGCCTGGCTGGAGCGGGGCGAATTGAGGCGAGAATGGACCGCAGAGCGATTCGTACCCTGGTGCTTGTTGCCCTCTCCGGAGTGGTGGCCTTTGGAGTGCGCGGCCAGATGATGGGACCGGGCGTCGCGAAACAAACGGCTGCGGCCACGCCACCGGCCCGGCGCATCGTGGACCTGGGCCACCCGCTCGGTCCCGACAATCCGCCCTGGCCGGGAGATGCCGAGCCGTTTGAAGCCCGGCCCAACGCCAGCATCGAAAAAGACGGCTACTTCACCCGGAAATTCTCTTCGCTCGAACATTTTGGGACCCACCTGGACGCCCCAGCGCATTTTGTGAAGGGTGGATGGACGGTGGATCAGATTCCCGCGGAACGGCTGTATGGTCCGGCGGTGGTGCTGGATGCGCGGGAGGAATCCGCGCGCGATGCGGATTACCGGCTGGCCGTGGATAAAGTGGGGCAATGGGAGTCGCGGCATGGACGCATTCCCCGGGGCGCGATCGTGCTCATGCGCACCGGTTGGGTGGAGCGCTGGCCGGACGTGACCCGCTACAGAAATATGGACGTGGCGGGCACCATGCACTTTCCGGGGTATTCGGTGGAAGCGGTGAAACTGCTGCTGGACCGCGGCGTTTTCGGCCTGTGCATCGATACGCTGAGCGTGGATTACGGGGCCTCGAAGGATTTTCCCGTGCACCACCTGTCGCACGCGGCCGGCCTTTTCCACGTGGAAAATCTGGGGGACCTTTCCGCCGTACCGGAAGCGGGGGCGCAGGTAGTGGTGGCACCGATCAATCTGGAAGGCGGCTCCGGCGGCCCGGCGCGCGTCTTCGCGCTGCTCCAACCATAAAACGCGTTGCGCGAGGGCCGCTTATCCCTCGAAGAGATGCGCGTGGATGCATTCGAGGATTCGCGTAAACCGGAATTCCCCTGTGCTGATCGCACGGAGGATGAACTCATAGGCCTCGGCAGGACTGACTGCCAGGTCGAATCCGTTCACCAGGAGAAAGGTGTGCGCGCGGCAAAGGCAACGCGATTGTTGCTGTCGAGGAAGGGTTGGTTCCCGGCGAGAGATTCCATAAGCGCTGCGGCCTCCTCTGCAAGGCCCGCGTAATAGCCGCACTGAGGGCGGAAGACGGCAGATTCCAGCAGGCCGCGGTCGCGAAATCCATGCGTGCCGCCATACTCGCTGATTTGCCGTTGATGGATGGCGAGAACTTCAGCAACGGTCAGGTAGACACGCTCCGGCACTTACTTGGCCAGCTTACGATAGAGGTCCCGGAACTTTTCATTGGAGCGGCGGTAGGCTTCCATGACCTCGGGCCGGACCAGTTGCTGGGAGGGAACGACGTTGTGGATGTAATGCTCGATGGCCTTTTCGAGCAGAAAGCGCTGGGATTGTCCGTTTTGTTTGGCGACGGAGACGAATTCCTTGTAAAGCTTGGCATCGATCGCCGGACCGATCTTGACTGTGCGTTTGGCGGCCATAGAGCACCTCGCAATCAGAGTGTAAGGCCGGGTTCTGCCTTGTGCAAGACAACTCTAGACTCATCTAGATTGGCCGCCCACAAGAGGGCCGAGAGCGCAAAGCGGCGAGGGAACGGCAGCACCGGGGTTCAGGCTCCCGGCTCGCCACCGGGGGCGGCAAATCCAATCACGTGGCCCCCCGGCTCGCGCACCCAGATTTCTTCCATGCCGTAGTAAGTGGTGCGCCGGGGCACGATAATTTCCGCGGCGCTGAGTTTGGAGGCGATTTCCGCCAGGTTGGTCACTCCCATATAGATAACCGCAGGGGTCATGGCGCCGACACTCAGCATGGGCAGGTCCTTGGCCAGACTGGCGCGGCTCTGGAGCATGATTTCCACGTGGCCCTTGGAGAGAATCACGAACCCGAGGGAATCCCCTTCCATCACTTCCATGACCTTTTGGAACCCCAGGCGGTCTACCCAGAAGGCAAGCGAAGGCTCAACACGCTCCACGCGCAGGAGCGGAGTGGCTTTCTGAATCATCGGGATCTCCTTGGAAGGGGAGTTCCGGACTGGCGATGAAATTCCCTGTGCCGAGGGGCAGAATAGCATACGCATCCTGCGGGCGCGAACCGGGCCAGGGGCTGACTCGAGTGCTCTGTGCATCGCCGCAGAAGAAGGAAATCCCGTGGCCATCGGGATGCGGGGTACCCGACCGAGTCCGGTCCACGTTGACTATTCCTCCAGGGGGCCATCGCCGGGCGATCTGGACGGTTGTGATAGTGTGGTGCGGATACGGCCATGCCGGAACTTCCTGAAGTCGAGACAGTGGTGCGCGGGCTGCGCGCGGCGCTGCCCGGAAGAACAATCTCGGGCCTGCGCCTGGGCAAGACGGATTTCATCGAGGACCCGGCCGCGCTGGAGGCAGCCTTGCCCGGGGCGCGGATCGAGGCGGTGCACCGCTTCGGCAAATTCATCGGGCTGCACCTGGCAGCGCGCAACGGAGACCCGGCCGCGGGGCGGCGCCCGCAGTGGCTGTTTGTGCATCTGGGGATGACCGGGCGCCTGACCGTCAACCGCCCGGACGCGCCGGCCTGGCCGCACACCCACGTGTGGCTTTCATTGGATGACACCCTTGAATTGCGCTACGCCGATCCGCGGCGCTTCGGGCAAATGCGCCTGGTGGACGAGGGGGGATTGCCGGCGTTTTTGTCGCGTCTGGGCGGCGAGCCGCTGGAAGTGACCTTTGACACATTCTGCGCTTCGCTCAACCGCCGCGCGATGATCAAGGCGCTGCTGCTGAATCAGAGCGTTTTTCGCGGCCTGGGGAATATCTATACGGACGAGAGCCTGTGGCGTGCGCGCATCCATCCCCGGCGCAATGCCGCGCGGCTGACCGGCCGGGAGCGTGCGGAGTTGTATCGCGCCATGCGGAAGATCCTGGCGCTGGCGATTCAGATGGGCGGCAGCTCCGTTTCTGATTACGTGGATAGTGAAGGGAACCCGGGGTTCTTCCAATTGCGTCACAATGCGTACGGGCGCGAAGGCCGGGGGTGCCGCCGCTGCGGGGAGAAAATCCGGCGCAGCATCGTTGCCGGGCGCAGCAGCTATTTCTGCCCGCGCTGCCAGCGCGCGCCGCGAACACCGCGTCGCGCGAGGCAAAGGTAGCTCCGCCGGCGCCGCGAATCGAACGAGGAGATACGAGTGCGCGCGGTCATTCAACGGGTGAGCCGCGCCCGAGTGGTGGTGGCGGGGCGCGAAGCCGCAGCGATTGCCGGCGGGATGCTGGTGCTGCTGGGCGTCGGCAAGTCCGACACCGCCGCGGAGGCGGCCTACCTGGCGGAGAAGGCCGCGCACCTGCGGATTTTCGAAGACGAGCAGGGCAAGATGAACCGTTCGCTTCTGGAGACGAAAGGCGCGGCCCTGGTGGTGAGCCAATTTACCCTGTATGGGGATGCGCGCGGCCAGCGGAGGCCTTCGTTTATCGATGCTGCAGCTCCCGATCTGGCTAACGAGCTTTACCTGGAGTTCGCCTCCCGGCTGCGCGCCCTGGGTGTGCCCACGGAGACGGGAGTGTTTCGGGCGAACATGCAGGTGGAACTGGTGAACGACGGACCGGTGACCATCCTGCTCGATTCCGCGAAGCAATTTTAGGAAGCACAGGGGGCGCAATGAGCGCGGCAACAAGCGAAGGGAAAATCCGCGTGCGCGTGGCGCGCGCGGGAGATGCAGCGGAGCTTGCCGGCCTGTGCACGCAACTCGGATACCCCTCGAGCCCCGCGGAGCTGGCCGAACGCCTGGAGCAGATTTTCGGAGATCCCGACCACGTAGTGCTTGTGGCGGAACCGGATGCCGGGCGCGTAGCGGGATTCCTACATGGCTTCTGCGGCATCGCGCTGGAAACCGGCCGGCGCGCGGAAGTCCTGGGGCTGGTAGTGGATGCAGGGGCGCGGGGGCAGGGCATCGGCCGGTCTTTGGTGGCGGAAGCAGAACGCTGGGCACAGTCCAAGGGACATCGCGCCCTGACCGTGCGCTGCAATGTGGTGCGAACTGCGGCGCATGCTTTCTACGAAGGGCTGGGATTCGAATGCACGAAGACACAGAAGCATTACCGCAAGAAATTGTGATCCGGTCCGATCTGGGCCGGGCCATTCTGCCGGTGTGAAAGGAAAACGCATGCCGGGCCCAGCCGGTGGACGAAAGCGTGGAGCTCCCCCAGCGCAGGACCGAGCCAGCGCGAGAGCCCGTTGCCGCTTCCTGCTGGAACGCATGAAACAGATTGGCTCGCCACGGGGAGTGGAGCGCCTGGCGTATTTTGGCATTCGCGCGGCGAGCGCCTACGGGCTTTCCGCGCCGCAAATGCACGCGCTGGCGCGGGAGGCCGGCCGCGACCATGCCCTTGCGCTGGAGCTGTGGGGCAGCGGGGTGCACGATGCCCGGCATGTCGCGGCGCTGGTGGCGGACCCAGCCCGCGTCACCGAAGCGCTCATGGAACGTTGGGCGCGGGATTTCTCCTCCTGGGACGTAGTGGATACCTGTTGCTGCTACTTGTTCATCCACACTCGATACGGATGGAAGAAGGCGGTGGAATGGAGCCGCCGGCGAGAGGAGTTCGTGAAGAGAGCGGCGTTCTCCCTGATGGCGTACCTGGCGATTCACGACAAAGCCGCGCCGAATGGGGAGTTTCTGAGGCTTTTGCCGATCCTTGAGCGCGAAGCGTGGGATGAGCGCAACTACGTGCGTAAAGCGGTGAACTGGGCGCTGCGGCAGATCGGAAAACGAAATCTGCGGTTGAATCGCAGCGCGATTGCCGCGGGCAATCGTATCCGGCGCCAGGGGTCGCGCTCGGCGCGCTGGATCGCCGCGGATGCGCTGCGCGAACTGCGAGGCGCGGCGGTGGCGCGGCGGCTCCGCGCCGGCCGAAAGCGGGGAGCCGCCAGGAAGCAACGATGATTGGCTGGGAGACGCTTCATGGGGCCGCGCGCGTGGCCCTGGCGGCATGCTGGTGCGGGATGGCTCTTGCATTTTTCATCCGCCCACGCGGGCCGAGCCCGGCCACGGCCCGCCGAGCCCCGGCGGCACGATGGGGCCTGGCGCTCCAGGCTCTCGCGTTCTTTATCGCCTGGACCGCCAGCAGAGATCGTTACCCAGGGTTCGCACTGGCCGGCTGGGGCCAGGTGGCGGCCGATGGTTTTGCGCTGGTGCTGGCGGTCAGCTCCGTCTGGTTCGTGGTGGAAGCCGTGCGAGTGCTGGGGAAACAATGGAGCGTTCAGGCACGGCTGATTGAAGGCCACCGCCTGGTAGTGGCCGGTCCATACAGCCACGTTCGCAATCCGATTTATGCGGGAATGCTGGGGCTGCTGGTGGCGACCGGGCTGGTGTTCAGTGTCTGGTTTGCTTTGGCGGCCGCAGTTGTGTTGTATGTGGCGGGCACGGTGATCCGCGTGCGTTCTGAGGAGCGATTGCTGGCCGGCGCCTTTGGCGAGGATTTTGAGGCCTACCGGCAGCACGTTCCCGCGCTGATCCCCCGTTGGAAATCGCACTGAGGCGTCCAGCAGGGCTGACCCGGCGGGGGCGCGTTCGCTTCTTCAGGCTCCCCGCCCTCCAACCCTGCCACAGTTGGTTTTACGGCAGTACCTCTGGCGTAGATTGGTATTTTCGTTTACCCTGCGCGCGGGGTCCTTACGCCCCGATCCGGCCATGCTCTATAAAACCCTGAGTGCCGCGGTGTACGGCATCGAGGCCAACCTCGTGGAAGTCGAGGTGGACGTCGGCTCGAGCAGAATGGGGGAG
>DATIYQ010000037.1:0-5275 GCA_035517515.1 Binatia bacterium | reverse complement strand
ACCCGCTTGGCCAGGGCCGCGTCGTAGGACATGCTGTCCAGCTTGTCCGCAAATTTCTGGGCCACGGGCATGGCCGCGGCCGCGGCGGCAACCACCGTATCCGGATTCGGATTCAACTTGTTCATTTCCGTCTGGACTTTGCCCACCTTGGCCGCCAGGTCCTGTCCCGCGGCCGCATCCACGGTGTTGGCCAGGTGCAGGAAAACGATGTAGCGCGAGGGCTGCCATGCCGGGTCGCCCGCGCGCCGGTCCGGATAGCCGTGCTCCTGCCGCCAGCTCTTCGCGGCCGGGCCCAGGGCGTGATGGCAGGCGAAGCAATCCAGCTCGGAGTATTCCGGCCAGACCTTTCCCTTGGCGCGCCAGGAAACGCGTTCCAGCGCGTCCTTCAACTGCTCGGCCTGACCCGTGCCCCACTGGCGCATGCCCAGCCAGGCAGCGTCTTGAACGGGCTTGCCGGCAGCGGATTCGAGCGGCACCTTCCAGTGCAGCGGCATGGCCGCCTGGAACGAGTCCAGCTCGAAGTACAAGTCCGGATGCCCGGCGGCGATCATCTCGTGGTCCACGAACTGATCGGGGGTGCCCAGGTGGCAGGTGAGGCATTTGTCCGTGCGATGTTTCAGGTCGCGCAGGTCAATCATGCCCAGGCTCACGGATTTCTCGTGGGTCCAATCGCGCGTGGTGTGGCCGCCCAGCCAGCCCCCCGCTGGGCCGTGGCAGTTTTCGCAGGAGACGCCTTCGTTCAAATCAAAAGTGTGGGCGCGCTTATCGGCGGGCGCGGAGAGCGAATGGCATACCAGGCACTTCGGCGCTTCCGAGGATTTGGTGGAAAGCTTCAGCAGGCGGCCCATGCGCTCGCCGACCATGCCGGTCAGGGCCTGATAGGCGCGGCTGTGCTTATCCTTCACCACCCAGGTGCTGTATTCGGTTTGCAGGATGCGGCTATCCGCCTTCGGGCGGATGGCGCCGTGGCAACTGGTGGCGCTGCACGACCCGGGGCCGGAATACTGGCCGACATCGGTGGCCGAAGGCTTGGCTTGTGGCTCAGCGGCTCCGGAGGTGAAAAAAGACGCCGGGGCTAACAATAGGATTGCAGCGATGGTTGCAGGACGCAGTGGGCGCACGCGTTTAGTTCTGCTCCCTGAGATTTGGCCGTCCGGCTCTTTCCCACGGGCTCGACCACCGGGCAGCATTACGTGGCAGTGCTTATACCCTGTGGCCCGCGCGGGTGTCAATGGTGGAAAGGGGGAAAGTTCGCGGAAGGCATGCCCCCTGGGAAGGCCGGGATACCCGTCCCGGCGGCGCCCGGAAGCCGGGCCGGGGCGGCCGGCCCCGGCCGCGCCGCCGGACCGTGGCCAGAAACTCTTTGCGAGAGGCTCTAGACATCGGGCAGGTGAATCGCTACTATCCTCGCACAGCCAAGCCGCCGGAACGGAAATGGGGAAGGCACGGCGGTGGCCACCCGGGAAGCCCTCCGGGCCCGAGAGTGCCAAAGTGATCTGGGACGATCTGCGAGCCATTCAGCAGCAGCACGGCTGGCTTCCCGCGGAAGAAATTCAAGCGCTCTCGCAGCGCACCGGGATGCCGCTGTATCAAATCCACAGCGCCGCCAGCTTTTACCAACTCTTCCGATTGACGCCGCCGCCGAAGGCGGACGTGCGCGTGTGCATGGACATGTCCTGCAATTTGAACGGGGCGTGCAATCTGCGCGCCTCGCTGGAGCGGCGCTACGCCGGCATGCCGCCCTCGGACATCACCGTGCGCGAAGTATCCTGCCTGGGGCGCTGCGATCAGGCCCCGGCCATCGCGCTGAACGACAAAATCTTTCCGGTGGTGAACGAAGGATTTGTGGACGTGCTGATCACCCGCGCGCTGCTGGGCGAGCCGCTGGTGGAGCCGGAAATCGCCCACTCCCACGTCACCTGTAAATCCGATCCCTATCCCGCGGACAAGAAATACGGCGCGCTGCGCTGGCTCTGCCAGTCCAAAGACGTGGACGGCGTGCTGGCCTCGCTGAAGGCCGCGGACCTGCGCGGCATGGGCGGCGCGGGGTTTTCCACGGAGATGAAGTGGTCGCTGGTGCGCAAGATGGCGGAGCCGGAGAAATACATCGTTTGCAACGCGGACGAAAGCGAGCCCGGCACTATCAAGGACCGCTTCATCATCACCCACCTGCCGCACCTGGTGGCCGAGGGCATGATCATCGCCGGCATCTGCACCGGGGCCAAGAAGGGCATCTTCTACATCCGCCACGAGTACGAGCACCAGGAACACATCATGCAGCACGAGGTGGAGCGCTGCTACGAGCAGGGCCTGCTGGGCAAAGGCATCCTGGGCAGCGATATTGATTACGATCTGGAAGTCTTCGTCAGCCCCGGCGGCTACATTTGCGGAGAAGAAAGCGCGCTGATCGAAGCCATCGAGGGACATCGCGCCGAGCCGCGCAACAAGCCTCCCTTCCCGGGGCAAGCCGGGTTGTGGCAGAAGCCCACGGTGGTCAACAATGTGGAGACGTTCGCCAACGTGCCGCAAATCCTGGTGCGCGGCGTGGAGTGGTTCAAGTCCGCGGGACTCGCCGGGACCAGCGGGCTGAAATTCGTGGGCATCAGCGGGCACGTGGTGAAGCCCGGCGTGTATGAAATCCCCATGGGCACCCCGGCTTCGGAAGTGATTTTCAAGCTGGCCGGCGGCATCCGCCAGGGCAAGAAGATGAAAGGGTTCGCGCCGTCGGGCCCCTCCTCCGGCTACCTGCCGGGCTCGATGGCGGACATCCGCCTGGATTTCAAGACCCTGGCGCAGGCCGGTTCGATGCTCGGCTCCGGCGCCATGGTGATCTGCGACGAAGATACCTGCATGCTGGACATGGCCCTGAACGCGGTCACCTTCTTCCGCAACGAGTCCTGCGGCAAGTGCGTGCCGTGCCGTGTGGGCTCGCAAAAGATGGTGGCGCTGTTGCAGCGCTGGACGCAGGGCGGGCTTTCCGAGCGCGAATACGCGGCGGATCGCGCCATGGTGGAGGAGCTCTCCCACGCCATGGGCCTGGCTTCCATCTGCGGGCTGGGGCAGATCGTTCCCGCGCCCATCGGCTCGGTGATGAAATACTGGCCGGAAGAAGTGGAGGCGCACGCGTTGCGCGGGCAATGTCCCTCCGGGATCTGCCATGCGGCGCACGCGCCCGCCAAGCGTGCCGCGGCTCTGCGGGCGGGGATGAATCCATGAGCACGATGTTCGGCACATTCGTCGGCCCGATGGTGCAGTTGACCATCGACGGGAAAAAGGTGACGGTTCCCGGTTCGGCCACCATCTTCGACGCCGCGCGCCTTTCCGGCATTCCCATTCCCACCCTGTGCCACCAGCAGAACGAGACGCCTGTGGGGGTCTGCCGCCTGTGCGTGGTGGAGGCCGGGGGCCGCGTGCTCACCGCCTCCTGCGTTCGCCAGGTGGAAAACGGCATGAACGTGGTGACCAACAGCGAAAAGGTGCTGGCCGCGCGCCGCACGCTGCTGGAAATCCTCATGTCCGATCACCCCGCGCCGTGCGCCCGGCAGCGGCAGTCCGGAGATTGCGAGCTGGAAGCGCACGCGCGCGTCGCCGGAATCACCGAGATCCGCTATCCCAAACGGTTTTTCACCCGGCCGAAAGACGACTCTTCCATCGCCATCGCCGTGGACCACGAAGCCTGCATCCTGTGCGACCGCTGCATCCGCGGCTGCAATGAAATCCGCCAGAACCTGGTGCTGGGCCGCATGGGCAAGGGCGGGGGCGCGGGCGTGGCCTTCGATTTGAACTCGCCGATGGGAGAATCCTCCTGCGTCTCCTGCGGGGAGTGCATGGTGAGCTGCCCCACCGGGGCGCTGACCAACAAACGCGTGGCGGGCACGGAACTGCCGGTGCCGGCCGGCGCGGTGCTGCCGGATCCCGAGGACCTGCTGGAATTGCCGGTGTTCAAGGGCGTCTCCGGCACCTTCCTGCAGTTGAACAAGGGCTCGGTGGTGAGACGCAACTTCAAGGCAGGAGAGGTCATCTGCCGCGAGGGCGAGTTCGGGTCCACCGCGTTTTACATCGCAGACGGCAAGGCCAGCGTCTCCATTGCCACGCCCATGGCCCACGTGAAGACCCACGGGGGCGCGCGGGGCTTCCTGAGCCGGCTGACCAGCAGCCTGATCGGGCGCGAATCCGACAAGCGCGAAGAAGAGGCCACGCAGACCTACATCCCCATTGACGCTTCGGTGGACCTGGCCTACGGCAACCCGGTGGCGGAGCTGGGTCCCGGCGACCTCTTCGGCGAAATGACCTGCATGAGTTTCTATCCGCGTTCGGCCACGGTGCGCGCGCTCACCGATTGCACCATGTACGAAATGCTGCGCAACGTGCTGGACATCCTGCTGAAGAACAAATCCTTCCGCGCGCGGCTGGGCAAGGATTACAAGCGCCGCGCACTGGAAACGCACCTGCGCGGCGTGCCGATGTTCGCGGAGCTTTCTCCGCAGTTCATCGAGCGCCTGATGGAAAACGTCAAGCTGATCCGCCTCTCCCCCGGGCAGGTGATCTGCAAGCAGGGGGATCCGGCGGACAGCTTCTACCTGGTGCGCATCGGGTTTGTGAAAGTCACCGAGAAATATCCCGGCGGGGAGATGGTGATCGCCTACCTCTCCAGGGGAGATTCCTTCGGTGAGATCGGCCTGCTCGGCGCGGGGGCGCGCACCGCCACCTGCACCGCGCTGGACCACGTGGAACTGGTAAAAATCTCCGCGGAAGATTTCCAGGCCATGGTCGAGCAGTTCTCCGGAGTGCGCCGCGGCCTGGAGGCCCTGGCGGCCGAGCGCACCCGCCAGAACGAGGAGCGCATGGCCGCGCTGGGCACGGTCTCGCTCGATTCCTTCCTCTCCCAGGGGTTGATGGAAGCGCAGAGCCTGCTGCTGCTGGACCTGGAGCGCTGCACGCGCTGCGACGCCTGCGTCCGCGCCTGCGCCGATGCGCACGATGGGGTCACCCGCCTGGTGCGCGAAGGATTGCGCTTCGACCGCTACCTGGTGGCCACCTCCTGCCGGCAGTGCAAGGACCCGCTGTGCATGGTGGGCTGCCCGGTGGGCTCCATCCGCCGGCGGAATTCGCTCGAAGTCATCATCGAGGATTGGTGCATCGGCTGCGGCCTGTGCGCCCGCAATTGCCCCTACGGCAACATCAACCTGCATCCCTTCGAAGTGGTGCAGGAGGATCCGGACCGCCCGGGGCGGCGCATCGCCACCATCAAGCAGAAGGCCACCTCCTGCGACCT
>DATIYQ010000036.1:0-7006 GCA_035517515.1 Binatia bacterium | reverse complement strand
ATCGGCATGACGCGCGCTACGGGCAAACCGTACCGGTCATTCATCTTTCTGCTCGAAAAGGCCACGCGGCCGGAAGCGCCGTAACGGCGCGGGCGCAGCCGCCGGGCGCAGGCTACTCGTAGCGCAGCGCATGCATGGGATCCACGCGCACGGCGCGCCAGGCGGGAATCGAACTGGCGGCCAGCGCCACGAGAAGCAGGACCACAGCCACCGCGAGCAGAGTCCAGGGATCGGTGGGGCTCACCTGGTAAAGGAACGCGGCAATCAGCCGCCCCGTGACCAGCGCGATGCACAACCCGGCCAGGATTCCGGCAACTACCAGGCGGAGCGCCTGGCTGATGACCAGACCGACCGAATCCCGCGGGCCGGCGCCCAGGGCGCGGCGCAGGCCAATCTCACGCGTCCGCAGCACCACGTTGCGGGCCAGCAGTCCATAAAGCCCCATGGCCGTCAGGAGCAGGGCGATGCCGGCAAAGCAGCCAGCCAGCGCGGTGAGCATGCGCTCGCGCACCAGATTCCTGGCGACCAATTGGTCGAAGGTAAAGATGGGCGGCAGCGGCGTGCCGGGCAGCCTGCGCCGCAGCACGTCGCGCAGGGCCGCGGAAGTCGCGGCCACATTCGGGCCGCGCGCCACCAAAGTGAAATACCCGCTGAATTGATTATCCCGTTCGAGGATGTAGAGCATGCGCGGGGCCGGCTCGCGCAGAGACCGGAACCGGGCGTCCTCGGCGATCCCAATCACGCGAAACGTATTTTCCGGGCTGGGCTTGGTTTTTCCGTCTTCCTCCGAGTTTGCGCCACCGGAATAGAGATAGCGCCCCACCGCGTCTTCTGCCGGGAAGTAGTAGCGCGCGGCGGAAGCGCTGAGCACGCACACCTGTTCGGAGGCCAGATCGGCGGCCACGAACGCACGCCCTTCCAGGATGCGTGTGCCCATGGCGGAAAAATATCCGGGGGTGATGGTTTCCGGCCAGGTGGTGGAATCGCTGTGCACGGCGCCGTCGCGTCCCACGGAATAGTAATGGCCGGCGCTGAACGAGGGGCTGATGGGGAGCAGGGACATGGCCGCCGCGGAATTGATGCCGGGCGTATGCTCCAGCTCTTCCACCATCTGCTGCGCGTAGAGAACCGGCGGAGAGGCGGAGGAAGATGCGTTGGGCAACTCCACTGCGGCCAGCACGGCGTGGCCGGCGCGGAAGCCGGAATCCTCCAGCAGCAGGCGCAGCAGCGAGCGGCCCATCAGCGCCGCCGCGGCCAGCAGCAGGACGCTGACGGCCACCTGCGCGGGGATGATCCACCGGCCGGTGCCTGTTGGCGGCCTGAAGTTTCCGCCCTCTTTGATTCCGGAAAGTGGAGCGATGCGCGCCGCGCGGATGGCGGGCCAAAGTCCCGCCGCCAGAAAGGAAACCAGCGTGAGCGCGGCGGTAAAGGTAAACACCCAGGGGCCCGGGCGTGCGTCCACCGGCGGCGGCTCCCCAAAGCCCGCGAGCATTGCGGAAAGCAGGTGCGCTCCGGCCCACCCGAGGGCCAGCGCGCCGGCCAGTCCGAACACCGCCAGCAGCCCGATTTCGCTGAGCACCTGGCGGAGAATCCTGCCGGCCGGGGCGCCGAGGGCGCGGCGGACTGCAAACTCGCGCGCGCGTGCGCTGACCCCCGCCAGCACCAGCAGTCCGGTGTTCGCGCAGCACAGCAACAACAGCAGGGTCACCAGAACTTCCAGCGCAAGCAGCGGGCGGCTGTACAGCACTTTGAAGTACGAGCGGCCGGAGCGCCCGCTCTCCACGGACAGGCGATAGGCGCTGAAGAACCTGTCGAGATAGATGTGCTGTGGATCCGCTTCCGCCCGCACCTGCTTTTCCGTGGCGGCCAGGTTGGCGGCGGCGCCGCGCAGGGATGCACCCGGGTTCAGCCGCCCAATCAAAGTGAGCCAGAAGGAGCCCGCGGCCAGCCGCATGGACTTGTGCCCGTGCAGAATTTCCTCGAAGGCCAGCGGAAGGACCAGGTCCGCGTGCTGGCCGCTGACCAAACCATCGAAGCCGGCGGGCAGCACGCCGATGATGGTCACGCTGGTTCCGTTGACGCGCAGCGGCCGGCCCAGCACCTCCGGTCGCGCGCCGTAGTGCTCTTTCCAGTACGCGAAGCCCAGGAGCGCCTGGTAGCCTTGCGGCCCTCCGGCGGATACGTCATCGGCTTCGGTAAACGTGCGGCCCAGAGCAGGCTGCAACTGGAGCACGCGAAATCCATTGCCGGAAATGAGTGCGCCCTGGACTTTGCGCGCCTCGCCGTTTGCTTCCATGGAAAAATCCTCGCCGCTCCACGCCAGCACGTCGCGGCAGGCGGTTTCGTGCTTGCGCAGCGCGTCGTAGAGCGGGCCGGAAAGGCTGAGGTCCATGTCGCCGGAGCGGAAGGTGTAGCGCACCAACTCCTGCGGGTTGGGCACGGGAAGGCTTTTCAGCAGGACGGCGTAGGTGAGCGTGAAGATGGCGGTATTCGCGCCGATGCCCAGGGCCAGAATCAGCAGCACCGCCAGGGTGAAGCCGGGATTTTTGCGCAGGCGGCGCACGCTCAGGCGCAGATCCTGGAAGACGGAGTCCAGCCAGCCGGCGCCCAGCACCGCGCGTGATTCCTCGAGGTGCGCCTGGTAGGCGCCGAATTCGACGCGGGCGCGCCGCTCCGCCTCCGCGCGGGGCAGGCCGGAGCGCTCCAGGTCGTCCGCGCGGCGTTCCAGGTGGCCGCGCAGCTCCTCTTCCATTTCAGAATCCAGCGCAGAGCGGTGAAAGACGCCGCGGGCCCAGTTGCGGAGTGAACTCAGCAGGCTCATGATTCCTCCGGCTGCGCGCGAAGCGCGGAGGCGATGGCCGCGGCCAGCCGCCCCCAGTCATCCGTCTCCTGCCGCAGCATCTTTTTTCCGGCGGAGGTCAGCTCATAAAACTTGGCGCGCCGGTTGTTGTCGGACGTGCCCCAGCGGGCTTTGAGCCGTCCCTGGCGCACCAGGCGGTAGAGCGCGGGATAGAGCGCGCCCTGCTCAATGCGCAGCGCCCCGCGGGAGATCTGCTCGATGCGCAGCAGGACGCCGTAGCCGTGCAGGGCCCCCAGCGAGACCGCTTTGAGAATCAGCAGGTCGAGAGTGCCGGGAAGAAGCTGCGCCTGGTCGCCCATCCTGACTCCTAAGACGCTTAGGAGGCGGAAATCGTTTCTCCTAAGTTGGCAAGGAGAGGGGGGGCCGGCGGGAAGGGGCGGGGAGGTGGAAGCCAGGGTGGAAGCGGCTCAGTTCACATCCAAGGGGATGGCCCCGTTGAAGAGGAAAAAGCAGATCCCTCACCGCGCAAACAGCGCGGGGATTCGGGATGACGGACGGGGCGGTGGGTGCGTGGTCCAGAGGAAGTCAAGCGAACCAAGGGTAGTCTAAAGCCAGGCGGGGAGGGGGCGGAAGCCGGGACGGAGGTCCAAGGCCAGGCGGGGGCGCGCCGCTTCCCTGCCCGGAACCGCGCGGAGCGCAGAATTCCGGACCGGGGAGGAGCGAATCGGTTACAATCGGGACGTGAGCGAAACGCATAAAGTGGAAACGCCGGCCGGCGGGAAGCCTCCCAAGCTCATCCACCGGGTGTGCATCCAGTGCAACGGCATGTTCACGGTCACCCCGGACCGCTACGACGCCAAGCAGTGCCCCAATTGCCACAAGGGCTGAATTTGTCCCTGATACTTCTGCTCGCGCCTCTGCGTAAGGTAGGGCAGGAGCGCGCATGATCGAGGCCCGCGGCCTGACCAAGGTTTTCCAGGACAAGAAACGCGGCGCGGTCCGCGCCGTGGACGGCGTCAGCTTCCGCTGCGAACCGGGACGCGTCTACGGCCTGCTCGGAGCCAACGGCGCCGGCAAGACCACCACCCTGCGCATGCTGGCCACGCTGCTCTCGCCCACCAGCGGTTCGGCCAGCGTCGCTGGATTCGACATCTCCACCCAGCCGGAGCTGGCCCGCGCCAACCTGGGCTTTCTTTCCACCGCCACCGCGCTCTACGGCCGCCTGACCGCGCGCGAATTCGTGGAATACTTCGGACGGCTGCACGGCCTGGAGGAAGAGGAGCTGCACCGCCGGCTCGAGGCGCTCTTCGCCCGCCTGGAGATGAATGAATTCCGCGACCGCCGCTGCGAAAAGCTCTCCACCGGCATGAAGCAGAAGACCTCCATCGCCCGCGTGCTCATCCACGATCCCCAGGTGATGATTTTCGACGAGCCCACCATCGGCCTGGACGTGATGGCCGCGCGCGCCATCGTCTCCTTCATCCGCGAATGCCGCGAGCGCGGCAAGACGGTGATTTTCTCCACCCACGTGATGAGCGAAGTGGAGAAGCTCTGCGACCGCATCGGCATCATCCATTCCGGCCGCCTGCTGGCCGAGGGCACGCTCGAGGAGCTGCGCGCGCGCGCCGGACTGCGCGACCTGGAAGACATTTTCGTGCGCATCGTGGGCGAAGCCGAGGAGCGCGCGGCATGAGCCTGCGCAACATCGGCATCGTCTATCGCAAGGAGCTCACCGACTCCCTGCGCGACCGGCGCACCTTGATCTCCACCATCGTGGTGCCCATCCTGCTGATTCCGGCGATGACCATCGGCCTCGGCGGTCTGGTCACCTCCATGCTGAAGAAGGCGGAGAAGGACGTGCCTCCGGTGATGATGCTGGGGGGAGAGGATTCCCCGCGCACCCGGCTCGCGCTCGCCAAATTGCCCGCCCTGCGCGTTGTGCCTCCCGCAGAAGACTACGCCCGCGAAATCACCAACAAACAGATTCGCGCCGCGGTGCGCATTCCCCGCGATTTCGACGCCCTGCTCGACCGCGGCGAGCCCGCCAAAGTGGAGATCTACGTCTTCGAAACGGACATCAACTCGGAAATTGCCGGCGGCAAGCTCCAGGCGTATTTCCAGGACCTGCGCCAGCGCACCGTGGAAAAACGCCTGGCCGAGCGCAACATTTCCATGAGCCTGCTCCGGCCGTTCGAGGTCTCCAGGCAAAACGTGGCCCCGGAAGAAAAAGTCAGCGGGGCGGCCGCCGGCGCCATGCTCCCGTATCTGGTTATTCTGCTCTGTCTGACCGGCGCCATGTATCCGGCCATAGACCTGACCGCGGGAGAAAAAGAGCGCGGCACCATGGAAACCATCCTCACCAGCCGCGTCGAGCGCACCCATCTGGTGCTGGGAAAATTCCTGCTGGTGCTCACCGCGTCGCTGGCCACCGCGGTCCTCGCGGTCGTCTCCATGTGGTTTTCCTCGCGCATGGCGGCGCGGATTTTTGCCGAGCAACTGGCCAAGGCTTCCCCGGCGGCGCAACTCCATGTGAGCATCCGCGCCGCGGACCTGTTGACCGTGCTTTTCCTGATTCTGCCCGTGGCCGTGCTGTTCAGCGCCGCGCTACTGGCCATCGCGCTCTTCGCCAAGAGCTACAAGGAAGCGCAGAGCTACATCTCCCCGCTGATGATTGTGGTGATCGTGCCGGCGGTGGCCTCGCTCATCCCCGGCGTGGAATTGAACGCCCGCCTGGCCATGGTGCCCATCCTCTCCACCAGCCTGGTGAGCAAAGAGGTGTTCACCGGTACCTACCACTGGAATTTCATCCTCACCATTTTCGCCTCCTCCTGCGTCTATGCCGCGATCGCGCTCTTCGCCGCCGTGCGCATGTTCCGGCGCGAAGACGTCCTGTTTCGCGCTTGAGGGTCCGCGCACCGGGCAGGCAGATGCCTTGCTCTTCCCTTTCCGCTGTATTCAGATAGAATTCGAGTCAACAGGGGGGCGCATGGAATTCACCCGGCCCTCGGGAAGTTCTCGTATCATCCTCGTTGTGCTGGCTGCGGCCCTGGCCACCGTTGCGGGCTGCACCACGTCTCTCCAGCAGATTGCCTGCAACGCCGCCGGCGGTGCCAACTGCTGTCCGGGCGGCACGCTGTGCGTGGCCTCCGGCTCCCTTTACGTAACCGCGTCGAATCAAATCCTCCATTTCAGCATTGCACCGGGCACCGGCGTGCTCACGGCGCAAGGCTCGGTCACCACCGCCAACCCGGTGGCGGGCGTGGTGGCACCGTTTGGAGGGAATTTCGTTTACGCGGTTGATGCGACCCAAGGTGCAATCCTGGGCTTCGCGGCAAATGGAACGATTCTTACCCCCGTTCCCGGCTCTCCCTACACCGGTTTCGACGGACAGGCTCGCGCCTCGAGCGACGGCAAGAATCTGTACATGCCCGGCTCCGCGGGCACCGGCCTCGCCGTCCTGGCCATCGCGGGGGATGGCAGCCTGACCGTGCTGAATCCTGTGCCCGGCATTCCGCAGTCCACCCTGCCCTTCGCCTCCGCGGTCACCTCGCTGGGATTTCGGTTTGTGTACATCAGCGATTTTTCGGCGGTGCCTGGCGCGATTACCGCGGTGATGGTGGACGCCAACACCGGAGTGCAAACCGGCGTGCCCGCCTCGCCCTTCCTGCTTCCGGCGGGCGTGGGGCCGGCGGGACCGATCACCCTGGTGCAGAACAAATTCGTCTATGTCTCCGTGCCGGCGGCCGGCTCCGTCGCCGGATTCTCGATTGAACCGCTCTCCGGCGCGCTGGCTGCGGTGCCGGGATCTCCTTTCGCCACGGGAAAGTCGCCCGGCGGCCTGGCCGCCGATCCCTTCGGCCTGTTCCTGTATGTAGCCAATCAGATGGATGGGACGGTGAGCGGGTTCGCCATCGCCGCAAACGGCTCGCTCAACTCTGTACCCGGGTCCCCCTTCCCCGCGGGGCAGGGTGCCGCCGACGTGATCGTAAGCAACTCCGGCCATGTGTATGTCGCGAACAGCATCGCCGGCACCATCTCCGCGTTCTCGTTCAGCGTGCCCTCCGGATCCCTCGCCGAGATTGCCGGTTCCCCGTTCCCGGCCGGCACGCGCCCCAATTCCATCGTCTACTCTCCGATTCTCTGAAGAAGATCGCCCGCGGACGGGGAGCGGCCACGCAGGCGCCGCTGGCCGCGGGCCTTCGACCC
>DATIYQ010000035.1:0-6872 GCA_035517515.1 Binatia bacterium | reverse complement strand
TCGCGGATCGAACGCACCTCTCCCACGCCGTCCAGCGCGAAATGCTGCGGAAATAATTTTACTTTCCGGCGGTACCGCCGGATCAAGTTGCGCACGAAATACCGCTCATAGAATGCGTTACGTGGCTCGTGGATGGCGTCTGCGCAAGCCGCCAGGTCCAGCGCCGGGCAGACGGCGGCGACGCCGGCAAACGCCACGGGCGTGGCCGCGTCGCGGCCGAATTCTCCGGCCGCTTTCAGCACCAGGTTTCCGCCCATGGAGAAGCCGGCCAGGAAAATCTCGCGCAGACCATCACGTTCCGCCAGTTCGCGCACCACGGCGCGGTAATCGCCCGAAAGCCCGGAGTTGTAGAGGGTGGGGGCGAGCGCTTCCGTCCCGCCGCAATTGCGCTGGTTCATGCGCACTACGTGGAACCCAGCCACCCAGGCTTTCTCCGCGGTGCCCAACACATAGCGCGAATCGCTGGAGCCTTCCAGTCCGTGCACGATGACCATCGCGGGCTTGGCCACGGCCTGGGGCTGCCAGTGGCAATGAGCGAGCAGGCGGATTCCCGGCTCGACCTCAAAATAGCGCGGCACGGGCGAGGGCAGCCGCTCCAGGCTGCGCGGCCAGTAGCGCCCGGCAAATGTCATCAGGTGCGGATTTTTGAGCCGCGGATGAGGTTCAAACGGAATCACAGACTCATTTTACTTGAGCTGGTCCAAAGCCGCGCGGGTGGCTTCGCGGTTTCGAAGGGCTTCAATGTATTCCGGCAGAATCAGCCAGAGCACCGCCAGGTCTTTTTCCACGATCAGCCGCTGCGCAGGAAGGGTGCTGGGCGCCGCCTGGAGCTGGTTGCCCAGCTCGACAAACGCCGCGCCGATGCGCTTCAATTCCGCCTCGGTGGAAGCCACTTTGCGCCGGCATTCCTCGTATTCGCTCAGCAGGCGTGCGCGCTCATCCTGCCGCTTCTCGTTCATGTCCATGAATTCCCCGCTCTGTTTTGCAGTGTACCACGGGCACAAATTGCGAGGGTTCCGGCCCCAGCCTGCAAAGCTCCGAGCCGCCTTGACGCTTCCCGCGCCTGCGCCTAGAATTGGAGTTTCACTGTGACACCAATCGAACGAAATGCCCGTCGTACTCGTGCCCAGCGCACCCCGCTGGGCCGTTGCGTTTTTAGGCGATCTTTGTCGCGGGAAATATAAACGCGGGGAATACAAACGATGATGGACGCACCCATCCTGGAAGCCCTCACCTTTGACGACGTGCTGCTGGTACCCGGCCAGTCCGCGGTGATGCCCACGCAGGTGGACACGCGCACATGCCTGGCCCGGCAGATTTCCGTCAACATCCCGATTTGCTCCGCGGCCATGGACACGGTTACGGAGTCGCGCCTGGGCATCGCGCTGGCGCGGCAGGGCGGCCTGGGATTCATCCACCGCAACATGCCCATCGAGCGGCAACGCGAGGAAGTGGACCGCGTGAAGCGTTCGGAGAGCGGCATGATCGTGGACCCGGTGACCATTCGCCCGGAGATCACCATCCGCGAGGCGCTGGACATCATGCGCAAGTACCGGATCTCCGGCCTGCCGGTGACGCGCGGGACGCGCCTGGTGGGCATCCTGACCAATCGCGACCTGCGCTTCGAGCAGAACCTGGACCAGCCGGTGAGCAAGGTGATGACCGGCGCCGACCTGGTGACCGTTCCCGTGGGCACCACGCTGGATGAGGCCGAACATACCCTGCAGGAACACCGCATCGAAAAGCTGCTGGTGGTGGACAATGAGTTCAACCTGAAGGGCCTGATCACCGTCAAGGACATCCAGAAGAAGCAGCAGTACCCCAACGCGTCCAAAGATGACCACGGCCGGCTGCGCATCGGCGGGGCCATTGGCGCCACCGGAGACTTTCTGGAGCGCGCCGTGGAGCTGGCGCGCATGAAAGCCGATGTGCTGACCATCGACACCGCGCACGGCCACTCGTTGCGCGTGATGGACGCAATTCGCGCGGTGAAAAAGCGCCTGCCGGAAATGCCCCTGCTGGCCGGAAACGTGGGAACTTACGAAGGGGCGCGCGACCTGATTTCGCTGGGCATCGACGGACTGAAGGTGGGCATCGGTCCCGGCTCGATCTGCACCACGCGCGTGGTGACCGGCGCGGGCATGCCGCAGATTACGGCGATTCTCGAAGCCTCCCGGGCCGCGAAGGGAACCGGCGTTCCGGTGATCGCGGATGGCGGCATCAAGTTTTCCGGAGACATCACCAAGGCCATCGCCGCGGGCGCCTCCTGCGTGATGGTGGGCAGCCTGTTTGCCGGCACCGAAGAAGCTCCGGGCGAGACCATTCTGTATCAGGGCCGCACCTTCAAGACCTACCGGGGAATGGGCTCGCTGGGCGCCATGGAGGCAGGCTCCGCGGACCGTTACGCGCAGGAAGAGGCGGACCGCGGAAAATCCGTGCCGGAGGGAGTCGAAGGGCGCGTGCCCTATAAGGGCCCGCTTTCCGCGCTGGTGGAGCAACTGGTGGGCGGCCTGCGCAGCGGCATGGGCTACTGCGGCGTGGGCACCATCAAGGATCTGCATGAGCGCGCGCGATTTGTGCGCATCACCAGCGCCGGGCTCCGCGAGAGCCACGTGCACGACGTGATCATCACCAAGGAAGCGCCGAACTACAGCCTCGAGTGACCGCCCTGGGAAATGCGAGCTGGTTGCGTTGGTGGTGGCCGGCGATTGTCTGGGCGGCCCTCATCGCCTCTTTCTCCACAGACGTTCTCTCCGCGGAGCACACCTCGCGGATCATTCTGCCGCTGCTGCACTGGATGTTTCCGAAGCTGGCGGCGGCAAAATTGGCGCATTGGCATCACTACATCCGCAAGGCAGCGCACGTGGGCGAGTTTTTTCTGCTGAGTTTGTTCCTGGCTCGCGGCATCCGCAGAGGACGCCGCGGATGGCACCTCGCCTGGGCGGCGACGGCCGTGGCCATCGCGGCGGCCTGGGCGGCGCTGGACGAACTGCACCAGGCGTTTGTCCCCTCCCGCGGCGCATCGATGCGCGATGTCCTCATCGACATTTCCGGAGCGTTGCTGGCGCAATTCTGCTACGCCGTGCTCATCCGCTGGCGCGAAGCGCCGGCGCGCGCCGCACAACTCTCCTGATGGACTCCGCCCACCGCGTCGTGTAGGCTTTCCTGCGCTTCAACATTTCTGGCGAGGTTTTCACATGCATCGCAAATGGCTGGTGCTCATTCTTCTTCTGGCGGCGCTGGGGATTCCCGCCGCCACGCGGGCCGCGCTCGAACCCGTGGACTATGAACTGGGCTTCGCGGCTCCCAACACCCACATGCTGGAGATCACCATCCGGGCCGGCGCGCTTTCCGGTGCGGCCGTGGAATTCGCCATGCCGGACTGGGCCCCGGGCGCTTACACCATCAGCGATTACGCGCGCAACGTGCAGAATTTTGAGGCCCAAACCTCACAGGGGCGGGCGCTGGCCTGGCGGAAAATCGACAAGCAGACCTGGCGCATCGAGCTGGCCGGAGCTTCCGCCGTGCGTGTGCATTACCGGCTCTACGCCAACACCATGTCCAACAACTGGGCGCAGTACAACCAGCATCACGCCTTTCTGGGCGGGCCCGCGGTGTGGATGTATCTGGTGGGCGGAAAGGAGCGGCCGGTGCGGCTGGCCATCACCCTGCCCCCCGGCGCCGCCGGATGGCACGCGGCTACCGGCCTGGACCGCGCGGGAGAGAACCGCTTCGCGGCCGCGGACTACGACTGGTTCGCGGATTCCCCCATCGAACTCTCCGATTGGACGGAGAAGGAGTTTTCCTTTGCGGGAACCAACTACCATTTCGTGGTTCACGACGTGAAGGGGAAGAAGGACTATTCGCAGGCGGCAAAGGACACGCAGAAGATCGTGGAAAACCTGGTGACGATGATGGCTCCCGTGGCGGGCAGCACCGCGCAGGCCGCGCCCTTCCGGGAATACTGGTTCCTGATGCACGTCTGGCCGGAATCCGGAGGCGGGCTGGAGCACCTCAACTCCACGCAAATCAACTTCAGCACGGACTGGGACGACCGGGCGCCCCGTGGCCCGGGCCGCACCGCCTACGACCGCAAACTCTTCGTCATCGCCCACGAGTTCTATCATGCCTGGAACGTGAAACGGTTGCGGCCGCGTCCGCTGGGGCCCTTTGATTACTCCCGCGAGGTCTACACCCCGTCTCTGTGGATCAGCGAAGGCTTGACCAGCTATTTTGGCGACCTCTCGCTGGTGCGCGCGGGGATTGTGAGCCCGGAGGCGTACCTTCAGGAGATGGCCACGCTGTTCACCGAATTTGAAGCGGAGCCGGGGCGCGCGGAGCGCAGCATTGAAGACACCAGTTGGGACACCTGGTTCCGCAACCGCGAGACCGGACGGCAGCGATTCAGCATCAACCTGCTCAACACGAACTATTCCTACTATGACGGCGGGCAGGTGGTGGGCCATTTTCTGGATTTCGCCATCCGCAATGCCACCGGGAACCGCAAATCGCTGGACGATTGGATGAGGCTGCTCTACTCACGCTACGCGCTGCCCAAAGCCGGGTTCGATCCCGCGGATGCGGTGCGCGCCGCCGCGGAGGTTGCCGGCCAGGACCTGAGCGAGTTCTTCCGCCGTTACATCAGCGGCAAGGAACCCCTGCCCTACGAGCAATACTTCGCGTACGCCGGGCTGCGCGTGGTGCGTGAGCCGCAGACGGAAACCGGGTGGGCGGGAATCTCCACCACACACGGGGACGACGGCCGTCTCTATCTCGAAAACGTGATTCCGGGCAGTCCCGCAGAGCAGGCGGGAATCGACCGCGGCGACCAGCCCATCGCCGTCAATGGCGCCGCGGCCACCACCGATGAAGCTCTGGCCGCGGCGATTACCGGGCTGAAACCCGGAGACGTGGCGCGCATCACCGTGCTGCGGGGAAACGAACTGCGCGAGTTCGCGGTGAAGCTCATTCCCAATCCCTACCCGGAGTTTCGCATCCGGACCGTGGAGAATCCCACCGAGCTGCAAAAGAAGATCTACGAAGGCTGGATCGGACATCCCTGGCCTGAAAAACAATAGGGGCACGGCAAAGCCGCGCCCGGCAGGAGTGACCGCGTAGGATGCGGAGAGAAATCGAGCGAGCGGTTATGCTTTCACTTCCGCGGTTTTCGCTTCCTCCGCCTTGGGCTCTTCGGCGGCTGCCTTTTCCTTCTTTTTTGGCTCTTTCTTTTTCAGCTTGAAGCCGACAAGCTCCAGGATGGCCAGTTGCGCGCCATCGGAGATGCGCCAGCCGGCGCGCAACATGCGCGTGTAGCCGCCGTTGCGGCCGGCAAACCGCGGGGCGATATCCGCAAAGAGTTTCTTGGTGGCGTCCGGGGTCATCAGAAACGAGGCCGCCTGGCGGCGCGCATGCAGCGTATCGCGCTTGCCCAGCGTGATCATGTGCTCCACCAGCGGCCGGGCGGCGCGCGCCCGGGCCACGGTGGTGTGAATGCTCTCGTGCTGGATGACGTTGGTCACCAGATTCCGCAGCGTGGCCCGCCGGTGCGCGGGATTGCGTCCGAGTTTGGATCCTGCCATCCGATGTCGCATGCTGTCTCCGAGAACTCTGTAACCTGCAAATGTCGCTGGCCGCCGGGTAAACCCCGCAGCCAGCGAGGGGCACAGCCCTTCCTGCGCCAGGAGCTCTGACAGGCAGCGCCCCGGCAACACCACGCCGAAGCGATTCGACAGCTCCGGCCGGCACACCCGGCGTTACAGGGTGGCGGTTTCCTCCGGCGCGGGGGCCGTTTGGCTGGGCGGCGGCGGCCAGATGATGCGGCCGTGCTCGTCAAACTTCATTCCCAGGCTCAGGCCCATGCGCGTCAGGATTTCCTTGATCTCGTTCAGTGATTTCCGGCCGAAATTCTTGGTCTTGAGCATTTCGTTTTCGGTCTTCATCACCAGCTCGCGAATGGTCTGGATATTCGCGTTCTTCAGGCAATTGTAGGAGCGCACGGAAAGCTCCAGTTCCTCGACGGAGCGGTCCAGATGCTCGAGACGCGAATCCGCATAGGATTCTCCGGCTTCCTCGGGCAGTTCGGGCTGCTCTTCGAAGTTGATGAAGATGGTCATGTGATCTTTGAGCAGCTTGGCCGCGTAGCCGATAGCGTCCT
Source organism: Binatia bacterium (assembly GCA_035517515.1). Classification (GTDB taxonomy): domain Bacteria; phylum Acidobacteriota; class Terriglobia; order Acidiferrales; family UBA7541; genus JOPF136. Next base: position 718 of record DATIYQ010000035.1, on the reverse strand, counting down.
GCGGGGAAACGGCGCCGTTGGTCCAGACTTCGAGGGTGAGTTTGTCGTAATCGGTCATCTGGCCGAGGCGCGCGGCTTCGACGGTGAAGTTGACCTTGCGCACGGGAGAATGGACCGAGTCTATGGGGATGTAGCCAAGGGCCAGGTCTTCATCGAAGTTCTTGTCGGCGCTGACGTATCCGCGGCCGCTCTTGAGCCGCATTTCGATGGCGAGTCGTCCGCCCTCGCTGACGGTGGCGACATGCAGGTCGCGGTCGAGGACCTCGACGTCGGCGTCGCACTCGATCTGGCCGGAGCGGACATCGCCGGGAGCGTCCACGGTGAGGCGGACGGTCTTAATGCCCTCGCCCATGATCTTGAAGGGGATCTGCTTGAGGTTGAGGATGATGTCGGTGGCGTCCTCGACCACGCCCGGGATGGGGCTGAATTCGTGCTCGACGCCGTCGATGCGGACGGCGGTGATGGCCGCGCCTTCAATCGAACTCAGCAGCACGCGGCGGAGGCTGTTGCCGATGGTGGTGCCGAATCCGCGCTGGAAAGGCTGGGCCGTGAAACTGCCATACCGCTCGGTGAGATTCTCGGTATTGGCAACCAATCTCTTGGGTTTCTGGAATCCTTTGAACATAAGCCTCCTGGGAAGTCGTCCTCGGAAGTCAGAAGTCAGAAGTCGGACGAAAGAAGACAAAAGTCAGAAGTCGGAAGTCGGAAGAAAGAAGAC
>DATIYQ010000034.1:0-5854 GCA_035517515.1 Binatia bacterium | reverse complement strand
CTCTACGACAAGGCCGGCGAAGAGCACTACAACCTCATCTCCGCGCTGCACAAATCCGTGCGCAACTCCGACGCGGACGCTTCGCTCTATTGGCTGGCGCGCATGCTCGAATCCGGGGAAGACCCGCTGTATCTTGCGCGGCGCATGGTGCGCATGGCCAGTGAAGACGTGGGGCTGGCGGACCCGCAGGCGCTGCGCGTGACCCTGGATGCGATGCACGCCTTTGACTTTCTGGGAATTCCCGAAGGCTATCTGGCACTGGCCCAAGCCGCCGTGTACCTGGCGCTGGCGCCCAAATCGAATGCCCTGTACACCGCCTACGGCGCAGTGTCGCGCGACCTGGAGGAAACCCGCACCGAACCTGTGCCGCTGCAACTGCGCAACGCGGTCACCCGGCTGATGAAGAAGGAGGGTTACGGCCGCGGCTACCAGTACGCGCACGACTACGAGGACAAAGTTACGGACATGGAGTGCCTTCCCGATTCGCTCCGCGGGCGCCGCTACTACCAGCCCACCGATCAGGGCCTGGAGGCGCGCCTGCGCCAGCGCATGGAAGAGATTGCCCGGCTGAAAGCGAAGCCGCAAAAATGAGCGTCCGCCCGGCGGCATGCCGCGCCCGCCTGATGCCAGCTCTTTTCACCTTGCTCGTTCTGTGCGCGGCCCTGGGGGCCGCGATGTCTCCGGCGGCGCGCGCCTCCGAGCAGGAACCTGCTCCCACGCTCACGGTAAACGACGACTGCACCGCCCTCGCGTTTGGCCCCGGAGGGCGCCTGACCTATTCCGTGCGCCACGTGTTTGGCGACCGGCAGTTCGATCTGCAACGGGACGACTTCTGGCTGCACGAGCCGGGGAAAAAAGAGCGCCGTATCCTGAACGGGCAGCGCCTGTTTCCTCCGGGCGAAATCTTCAGCTACGTGGTGCATGCCATCCGCTGGTCCCCGGATGGCACGAAGCTGGCGGCAGAAGTTTTCACCACCGCCGTGCCAGACAGCCGCGCGAAAGCCAGGACCATGCCGATGACCCTGCTGTTTGATGCAGAGGGGCGGGAGATCATCATTCCCGGGCTGGGCAGCATGATTCCGCAGGGGGTGAATCCCCACTGGCTGGCCGATGGAGCTACGCTGCTCTATCTGACGGAAGATAAGGACAACCCCCGTCAATTCACCGTGAACTCTGTGCGGCCGGTGGAGGGGACGGTCAAACACCTTTTTACGGAAGCGCGGTTTCTTGCCGTGGCCTGGCAGGAGGGAAAGGATCAAGCGGTGGCCGTCCAGGCCCCGGCGGCATCCGGCGGAAAACTCCAACTGGTGCTGCTGGAGCTTGCAGCGCAGCACATCCGCAGTCTCACCAGCCTCGAAGGATATGCGGGCGGACTGAGCCTCTCCCCTTCGGGAAAGCAGGTGGCCCTTTTCCGCGATCCGGAACAGTTTGAATTGCGCAACCTGGCCAGCGCGCAAGATCCGCGCCGGCTGAAGCTTCTGATGGGTGAATACCTCTGGTCACCGGACGAGCGCCGCATCCTGCTGAAGGCAGCACCTGCCCGAAAAAGCGGAGCGCTCGAGTGGATTCGCCTGGCCGACGGCGCTGAGCAGGATGTATTCCACGGGCTGGCCGTTTTTGGATTTGCCATTTCCCCGGATGGGCAGCGGCTGGGCGTGCTGGAACCTGGAAAACACATCCTAACGGTCTACCCCCTGGCGAGCGTGGAAGGGACGCGGTGAGTGAGGGAAGAACGCCGGGCTGAACAGGAGATGGAATTGAACTTTTGACTCGAAGGACGGCGGTGAGCACCGAACATTGAACGAAATGGCTTCAGGGGCTAAAGCGCCAATTTCCCAGCCGGGTCCGGCGGCGGGGTTAAAGCCCCACCCTTCCGCCAGACATTATGAGCGGGGTGGATTTGTTGAGTTCCTGTGGACCTGGGGGAATCAAAAGAGAAAGCAGGTCCCTGACCCCGCAAGGTTCGCGGGGATTCGGGATGACATGCGGAGTCGGGGGCGCAAAGGAATTAGAAGTCGACAGAGTTAGAGGGGTATTGGAAAGTAAAGGCGCGGCGCGTGATCACGCCACGGGGTGGCTGCCAGCACTCAGCGCGGCGTGCGAAAGCGGCGGGCATGCTCCTTCAGCAGGCAGGAATCCATCATCACAAACAACCCGGCTTGGCGGGCCCGTTCCGCCGCCGCGTCGTGGACCACACCCTCCTGCATCCATACCGCTTTGGCGCCGATGCGAATGGCCGACTCCACCACATCCGGCACGTGCTCCGGTTTGCGGAAGACCTCCACGATATCCACTGGCACCTGGATGTCTTCCAGCCGCGCGACCGCCTTTTCGCCCAGCACTTCCTGTTCGTTGGGATTGACCGGAATAATGCGATAGCCCGCGGACTGCAGATACTGCGCCACGCCGTAGCTGGCCCGCTTGCGTTTGGAGGATAGCCCCACCACCGCGATGGTGCGGCTCTTGGTAAGAAGCTGCTGGATCGGGTCCTGGGATTTCGCAGCGTGCGCGCCGGCTCTCATCTCACTCTCAGAAGTACGCGCATTATTCTCCCACGAACCCCGCGCAGAACAAACCCCGGCACGATCCCCTGCGGCCGCCGCCGCGCTGGGTTCTGGCGTCCTATTCCTGCCTGCGCCCGGCGCGGACCAGCCGCGGCATCAAAATCAACACGCCGCCGTAAATGACCAGCGATGCCGCGAGCGTCCGGCTGGTTCCCACCCGCAGGTCTTCCACAAGCAGCTTCAGGCTGCCCAAGGCGATGGCGGCGTAGGCCAGCCAGGCCAGCTCGCGGCGGAGGAATTTGGCGCCTGCCGAAGCCAGCAAGAGCGCGGCGGCGCAGGTCACCGCAGTCCTGATCACCGCCAGCAGCGGAAGCGAAGGCTGCGCTTTTGTGACGATTCCCGCGAGCAGAGCCACGGCAAACGCCATGGCCGCATAGATTGCGAAAATCACCGGCAGCATGCGAAGGACCCTCACCGCCCCAGAATCCCCCGGAAAGCGAAGGGCCATCAGCGCGCACAGCAGGCAGGCTGAAGCACAGGCCAAGGTCTGCGCGGTGGGAGCACCCGAAAACGCACCGGCCAGAGCGCCGCCGCCGTAGCCAAGCAATCCCGAGGCCCAGGACGCGCCGCCCAGATAGAGCGCGCCGTGCCAGGCGAGCGCCGAACTGCGCATGCGCACGCCAAGCGCGGTGGCGGCCAATGCCGCCAGGTCGAGCGCAACCGCCCGCAGCGGATTGGAAATCGCCAGAAAACTTCCCAGCAGCACGAAGGCCACCGCCCATCCCGCGAAAAAATTAAAGTTCGGGCGCAGGGTATGTCCGGAGAATGGCGTAAACGCGGCGAGGTAACATGCCAATCCGCAAATCAGGCAGCAGGCGCCCAGCGCGCCCTGGCCGGCGCCGGCGGTAATGCGCAGAATTCCCCAGCCCGCCAGGAAGGTGACCACGGCAAATTGCAGGGCGACCAGAGTGGGCATTCTGGGGGGGGACAGGCGCGCGCGGATGGCCGGAGTGACGGCATAGATCACGAACATGGCGGCCACAACCGCAACCAGCGACGCAGCCGGGACGGGCTGGTATTCCGAGGGAATTTCCGCGGCGTTGCCCAGAATGACGAGCAGGATGAGCGCGGCCACGTCTGCGGCCACCGCTCCTACGGGACGCACTCCCCGCCAACGGCCGCGGCCGGCGGCAATCTCGCTGCACACCGCAATGGCCACGGTGGCCCACACGAACGGCAGCAGCACGCGCGTGGCAGACATCAGCACCAGCCCGGTCAGGATTCCGGTGAGCATTCCCACCCAGAGGACGGCAGCAACATCCGAGCGCCAGGCCAGGACCAACGCCAGCAGCGCAAATGCGGCCAGCACCGCGGCCACCACTGCGGGCTCCAGCATCCGGAAGCGCGTGGTGACTTCCCACAACATCGAGGAGAGGATGACCGCCGCGGTGAGGGAATACACGTGGTTGGCGAGGCGCGCGGCTTTCCCCATCCGCGCGGCCCGCGCCAGCCAGGCGCAGGCGTAAAGGATGGAGATGGCCACAACCACCCGCGAGGGAAGGAAACCGGCATCCGCGATGGTGCGGAGGAGAAAAGCGCCGGCAATTCCCAGCACCGCCTGGCCGGCAATGGAAAATCCGCTGGCCTGCGGCCGGGCGGCTGCGGCTTCGGTCAGGCGAGGATGGAGGATCGCCGAAGACGCTGGTGATTCCCACTCTGGCGCGGGCGCCGGCCGGGAATGCTCGAGCGAGGAGACCCGGCGCTCCAACTCCTCCAGGCGCGCCGAGAGCTGCTCCAGGTGGGAGGAAAGGTCTGCAGGGGGCATCAGCGTCCCTTCGACTCCTTGCAGCCTCGATCCGCCGGCGGGTAGCCGCAGTGGACCGCAGCCGCGCCGGCCTGCCGCTCAGGCATGCCCACAGGAACACACGGTATCCAGCGGATACATCGGATTTGCGATGGAATCTGTGCCCGCCATCACGTGCTGGTGTGAGCGCCGTCACCAAATGCCCACAACACGGGAATCTCACACCACTGGGCCCCGCATGCGGGAATGATTTGCTGGACAGAAAGCTCAAAGGTTGGAATATAATGCGCAACCGATGTGAGGGTTGGAAGGAGGAGACACGTGAAAACGAGATGGATGATCGGGATGGTGCTTACCGCCGGGGGACTGCTGCTGATGCCCGGTGTGTCGCGGGGCGCGGAAGACGGAGCGGCACTGTATAAAGCAAAGTGCGCGATGTGCCATGGCGCAAACGGCGAGGGCAAACCCGCGATGAAGGCGCCGGCGCTGAAGGGCACCACCAAGTCCGCCGCCGAAATCACCGAGCACATTATGAAGGGCGAGTCGACGTCCAAGGCCCCTCATAACAAGCCGGTGGCGGGAGTGAATGAGGCCCAGGCCAAGGCGATCGCCGATTTCGTAAAGACCCTCAAGTAGACCACGAGGGGGATTTCCACGAGAAGACGCGGCCCGGCCCGCTCAAGAAGCGGGCCGGGGTTTTGTGTCGCTCGACGTGTATCCGGCACGGCCCATTTGTCCCGAGCAGGCGAGGCACCTCCGCCCTGGAGATCCGCGCGTGCGGCACCTAGCGGCCGGCGGGCGGGCGAACGGGGGCCGCGCGGCACTCCGCCAGCGCGGAGAGGAACTTTTCGTTTTCTTCCGGGGTTCCCACGCTGACGCGGATGGCCTCTGGAAATCCCATCCATGCCATGGGCCGCACAATCACCCCCGCGCGTAGCAGTTCCTCCGCAATCCGGTTGGTTTCCGGGCCCAGGCGGGCGAAAACGAAATTGGCGACTGAGGGAACAAACTCCACGCCCTGTGCCGCGAGCCCGGCCTGGATTTGCGCCAGGCCGCGGCGATTGTTTTCCAGCGACCGCCGGACGTGCTCGGCGTCCTCCAGCGCGGCCAGCGCGGCCGCCTGGGAGACTCCCGACACATTGAACGGCTGCCGCACTTTGTGCATCTGGGCGAGCAGCCCCACCGGACCCGCGGCATAGCCCACGCGCAGGCCGGCGAGGCCGTAGATTTTGGAAAAGGTCCGCAGCACCAGCAGGTTGCGCCCCTCGCGCACCCGCTGGAGCGAACGGGAATAGCCCGGACGGTCCGCGTATTCAAAGTACGCTTCGTCCAGCACCACCACGGCCGACTCCGGCACGCGCTCGAGAAACGCGTCGAACTCGTCCGCGGTAAACATGGTTCCGGTGGGATTATTCGGATTCGCCAGATAGACCAGCTTGGTGCGCGCATCGACCGCCCGGGCGATGCCCTGCAGATCAAAGGCATACTGCCGCAGCGGCACGCACACCAGCGCCTCTCCGGTGGCCTGGACCGCTGTGTAATACAA
>DATIYQ010000033.1:0-11386 GCA_035517515.1 Binatia bacterium | reverse complement strand
TACTGGCTGCTCGCGGGCGCCTCCGCCGCCGCCTATCTCCCGCTCGTCCTGATCTTCGATCCTTTCCGCTGGACCACGGTGGGGCCTTTCGCGTTTCAGACCGGGCGGCTGTTGCATTATTTTGTGTACTACCTGGCGGGGATTGCGGTGGGGGCGTGGGGACTGCAACGCGGCCTGCTCTCCTCCGGGGGGATGCTTGCGCGCAGATGGCTCTTGTGGATGGTGGCCGCGTTTCTGGCGTTCGTCGCTGCCTCCGGCGTGTTCCTGGCGTCCATTTCCGCCAAATCCTCACTGGGGATGTGGACCACGCTGGGCGGCATCACGTTTGCTCTCTCCTGCGCGGCCTCGTCCCTGGCCTTCTGCGCGTTGTTTGTGCGCTTCGTGAACTCCGGCTCGGCGATCGCAGACAGCCTGCGTGACAACGCTTACGGGATCTACATCCTGCATTACCCGTGCGTCAGTTGGCTGCAGTACGCGTTGCTGGGCGCTGCGCTCTCCGGGCTGGTCAAGGGAGTGGTGGTCACGCTGGGCGCGGTGGCAATTTCCTGGGGGGCGGCGGCGGCGCTGCGGCGCATCCCGGCGGTGGCCCGGGTGATCTGACCGTGTGCCATTTCGAAGCAGTGCCACAGAGAGACAAGGTTCCAGTACTGCGGTTCCATTGCCCGGGCTTCGGCACTGGCCCATCCTGCGGGCGGAGTGGAGTTTATCGCCCGGCGTGTGGCGCGCGGGCCTGTAGACTTGGAAAGTGAGCGAGCGAGTGAGCATCGATCAGAAGATTGAACAGACGCGGCGCAGCGACCGCATCTCGATCTCCATGCCGGTGGAGGTGTTCGGCACCGAGATTACCGGCCAGGATTTTTTTGAGAGCACGCATACGCACCTGCTCAGCCGCCATGGAGCGGCGGTGGTGCTGCGGAGCCGCCTGGCGCCACTCCAGCAAGTGACCATCCGCAACCTGGGCAACGGCAAGGAGGCGACCGCGCAAGTGATTGGGCCCATGGGGGGACGCCAGGAAGGCAGCGTCTACGGCCTGACCCTGCTTAATTCCGAGATGAATCTCTGGAATATCAATTTTCCTCCGCTTTCGGAGGCGGAGAAGGCGGTGTTCCGCGTGCTGCTGGAGTGCAACGCGTGCAGCCAGCGCGAACTGGTGTATCTGGACAAGCTGGAATCCGAGGTGTTTGAATCCCAGAGGAAAATTACGCGCGCGTGCGATCGTTGCGCCGAACCCACCATTTGGCACCTGGCCGCGCATGAATTTGCCGCGGACCGCGAGGCGGTGCGCGAGCCGCGGGCGGCTGCGACGGAGAAGCCGAAGAACGGCGCATCGAAAAGCGCAAACCATCGCAAACACCCGCGGGTGCGAATGAAGACCACAGCGTGCGTCTTCCAACCAGGTTTCGGTACGGAAGAGAAGGTCACGGTGGAAGACATTTCGCGCGGGGGGCTGAGCTTCCGTACCGCCAACATCTATTACCCCGGGTCGATCATCGAGGTGGCCGCTCCCTTCACCGCCGGAGCCGCCAATGTGTTCATCCCCGCCCGCGTGGTACGAATCGAGAGCCGCGCGGACTCGAAACCCCGCCTCTATGCGGTGGCTTATCTGAAGAGCTAACCGGGACTTTCTCACGACGCCGCGGGAGTTCTTTCGCAGAGGCGCGCCCTTTTAGCGTGGAGCGGCCAGCGTAGCGCCGGCGCTTCCAGAATCAGGCAGGACGGCTGGCTTCGGACTGCGCGGGATAGAACCGGCACCTGGGATGTGAAAAATTCCGGCTCGCGGGACTCTCTGCCAGGGGATTTCAAGTGTTGGAGCCTGGCAGCTTGGCATTCGCATGCCGCTGCGGTATCGTCGTGCGCCTCGATGCCCGGAGGCGGAAAAGACGGCCCGCCTGCGGGAGAGATTTCGGGGGAGCAGAGAGAGATGGCCATCCGCAAATGTCCGGCATGTTTGACCACGGCGCCGATGAGCGAGGTGGCCGCGCACACCGACGATTTCGTGTGCGCGGGATGTGGGCAGCACTTGCAGGTGCAAGTGTCCAGCCGCGTGGTGGCTTCCGCCCTGGGCATCGCGGCCGGCTATCTGGCTGTGCGCTTGAGCGGGCCTGCGGATTCCATGCTGGGCTGGGCCGCCCCGGCGCTGTTCGGACTGCTCGGCTATGGCTGCGTTTCTGCCTTGGCCACGATGGCCACCGCGGACTTGCGGGTGATGCCGGCGCCTGCCCCGGCCGCTTTGGCAGGCCCATCTACCCACGGAAGCGGGCACCACTAAAGGGGCCGGAAACCCGCCTGGCGCGACGCTTAAGTGCCGGGAGGGGTCTCGCCACCCATCGGAATAGCTTCGTGAGGCTGGATCGCCTCCCAAACCGTTGAGGGAGTACAGGGTGGGAGCGGTCGTACCAAACCCAAAGTACTATTGAAGAACTCGGTCCTCCCGTTCAAACTGCGCGTGTATGGCCCGCTATGCCAGCTTGATGGGCAAGCGCGTCCTGGTTCATTACCGCGCGGGCGAAATTACCCTGCCGGCCACGGCGCGACTTGTGGCCGATTCCGGTCGCTCCATATTCCTGGAGGAGCACTACGTCCTGCGGGGCCGCGTGCAGACCTTTCGCTGGGAGATCCCGTACAGTTGCGTTCTCCGCCTGGAGGAAAGCGCGAGCGCTCCTGCCCCTTCCAAGGAATATGACCCCGATTTGCCGCTCTCTCCGGATGCCGCCACGGACGTCCGGGTGATGGGATTCCGCAAGCCCGCCGAGCAGACCTGACCTCGCTGACCGGGTCTTTCTTCCGTCTTGCTTCCCGCGGTACTGTGTTCTGCGTGCTTCCACGCCGCCCGGCGCACATTTCTTCTTTTCTTTTTTCTACTCCGCCACAGCGGTTATAGTGTCCCCCTGCGCCCGCTACGAGGAGACTGCCATGGCCGCTCGCGTTGGATTCATCGGACTGGGCCTGATGGGCCGCCCGATGGGACTGAATTTATTGAAAGCCGGTTTCCCGCTCACGGTTTGGAACCGCACCCGGGCGCGCACGGAGCCGCTCGTGGCCGCCGGCGCCGCGGTGGCCTCCGCCCCAAAGGAAGTTGCCGCGCGGTCCGACGTAGTGATCACCATTGTCAGCGATCCGCCGGCGCTTGAATCGGTACTGTTGGGGGCCGAGGGGGCCCTGGGCAGCATGGCCCGCGGCAGCCTGCTGATCGACTCCAGCACGGTTTCTCCCGCGCTGGCCCGCCGCGTGGCCGCAGACTGCTCCGCCCGAGGCATCGAATTTCTCGACGCTCCAGTCACCGGCGGCACCTGGGGCGCGGAAAAGGGCGAGCTGGTGTTCATGATCGGCGGCAAGAGCGAGACGCTGGAGCGTGCCCGCCCGGTGTTTGAAGCCATGGGCAAGCGTTTCTTCCATCTGGGTGAGAACGGGGCAGGGCAAACGGTAAAACTGGCGATGAACCTGATTCTGGCGCTCCAGGTCCAGGCGCTTTCAGAGGCGCTGGCGCTGGTGGCCGGCTCGGGAATCGCCGGCCAAAAACTGGTGGAGGTGATGCAATCCAGCATGGCCCGGGCTCCGGTGCTGGATGTGAAGGCGCCGGTGATCCTCGAAAAAAAATACGCGCCGAGTTTCCCGCTGCGGCTGATGCACAAGGACATGAGTCTCGCGCTGGAGCTGGGCAATCAAACGGGAGTGGCCCTGCCGGCCGCGGCCGCGGCCCGCGAGGTCTATAACTACGTGCTCGGCGCGGCGAAAGAAGACCTGGACTACGCCGCCGTGGCCCGCTTCTGGGAGAGATAAGTCTGGTTTTCGAGCGGGCCCTGCTCCTCGCGCAGCGATCAGGTAAGTCGTTTGAATATTGACTTACTTTCATCAGAATGGGATACTTTCGTAAGGGTATCCTGCCCGGGAGCAAGCGATGAAGGCTGAAATCGCCACGGTGACGTCCAAGGGGCAACTGGTCATCCCCTCGAAACTCCGCCGCAAACACAGCATCCGCAAAGGGACGCAGGTCGCTTTCGTCGAGGAGGGCGGCAGGCTCGTACTCCAACCGCTGACTCCTGAGTTCGTACGCTCGCTGCGCGGCTCGTTGAAGGGAAGGGGCTCGGCGCTCGAAATCCTGCTGGCGGAGCGGCGGCGGGAGCGCGAGCTGTGAAGAGCATTGTCATGGATGCCAGCGCTCTCATGGCATTCTTCGAGGGGCAGCCTGGCGCCGTGAAAGTCGAAGAGATCATCAACTTGGCGATGGAAGGAAAGCGAGAGCTGTTCATGAGCGTCGTCAATTGGGGAGAGGTTTACTACGCGGTTTGGCGGGCGCATGGCCAGGATGCCGCAAGGCGAACATCGGCTGAGATCGCCCAACTTCCGATCGAGATTATCAACGCTGACATGGACAGTACGAGACTAGCGGCAGAGATTCGAGCGAGCTACAAGCTTCCTTACGCTGATTCCTTTGCCGCCTCCTTGGCTCGGCAGAGGAGAGCGGCACTCGCCACGGGGGACAGGGACTTTGAGAGCCTGGAGAAGGCATTCGAGATTCTGTGGACCACTGGTGTCCGAGGGGCCTGACGCGAATGAAGCGGCTCTCTTGCCGCGCTCAGATCCCACAGTCCCACGGTCAGAAAATCACTGCCCGTGGCTACCCGGAATGATTTGGGCAAGCGGCAGGGTGCAAAAGAGTGGCCGCGTGTTCGGGGCTCACGGCAGGGCCGCGGGCGGGAAATAGCACATGGGCAGGTCGCGTGAGGTGCGCAGGCCTGCATTGGCTTCCAGCAGAACGGGGATGGCGTTGACGGCGATCGCCGCGGTGGAGAGATCGCCGTGCATTCCACCCGGCAGGGTGAGGGAAAGGCTGGGCACTCCGTTCAGCTCGATGCTGTCGTAGGAGGGGCCCGCACCCACGGCGATTCTCAATTCCATGTAGATTTTGTCCTGGCCGTCCTCAATTCCCCGCGCCACTTGGGCCACTCCGGCCACTTGCCCCGCTTCCACGGTCAGGTAGTCCGTGGTAAGGCGGCTATCCGCGATCACCGGCTCGATTTTCTCGATGATGTCGTCCAGCTCGAAGCCCAGCCCATCCGCCACCATGGCCACCGATTCCGGAAGGCCGTGGTGGCGGATCACTCCCGCGGCCACCTGGTCGCGGAATTCATCCGGGCTGGTGCCCGCGCCGATTTTCTTCTGCAGGGGCAGACGGCGCTTGGCGGCATCCACCACGCGCACCACGCGCGCGGAATCCACCTGCTGGGAGGCGGCGGCCACCGTCAGCACCAGCTTATCCATGATGAAGCCGGGGTTGACCCCGGTGCCCACCACGGCCACGCCCCATTCCTTCGCTTCCGCATCCAGCTTGGCGCTGATCTCCGGATACTTGCGGAAGGGATAGGCCAGCTCTTCGCAGGTGGACACCACGCAGCAGCCCGCCTGGATGCATTCGAAGAGCTGCCCGGCCACTTCCTTCAGATAGGACGAGGTGCAGTGCATCACCAGGTCCACGCCCTGGTTCAACACCTCGCCGGCCTCGCCGGAAACGGTGATGCCCCAAGGCGCGTCCTCCGCACCCACCACATGTCCTAAATCCTTGCCAATCTTCGCCGGGTCTTTGTCAATCGCGCCGGCTAGTTCCAGCGCGTTCCTGGTCCGCATCAGCCGTACGACGGAGGCGCCGATGGGCCCCACGCCATACTGGACTACACGGATTTTCCGCTTGGCCATTCTTTCCTCCGCGGACTGCCTGCCATCAGGCAGGCTGCAATGAGCAAATGAGCCACCTAAGATAGCGGATAGGCCCCGCCGCTTCAACCACTTTGCGCTCCCGCAGTGTGGGAAGGCGCTTGCCGCGCCCGGCGTGAAACAGGATACTCGTCGCGTACCGTATGGCGCCGCGCCATCCCCCCTAAACGTGCACGCGCGGCGCGGATGCCCCCGGGGCGAAGGAGCTTCCATGAGCCGCCAGAAACTTGCCGATGCGGAGATTTCCGCCGCGCTCGCCGCGCTGCCCGGCTGGAGCTACCAGGCCGGAAAATTGCACCGTGAATTCACCTTCAAGGATTTCGTCGCCGCCTGGGGCTTCATGTCCAGTTGCGCGCTGGCCGCGGAAGCCATGAACCATCATCCGGATTGGTCCAATGTCTGGAACCGCGTGCGCGTGGAGCTGATGACCCACGACGCCGGCGGAGTGACCCAGAACGACCTGGCGCTCGCCCGCCGCATGAACGAGATTTACGGAAAGTGAGCTCGCGCAAACCTTTCGCGTTTTTTCTGCGGGCAGCTTCTGCAGGTTCCTCCAACCGGCCGCCGGGGCCTGTTCGCGCGCAGGCCCTGCAAAAAAGGAAATGAGCGGCGCAAGCGCAGCTCCCGGCTGGCGATCTCCTGCGGCCGTGCTCCGGCTGCTGGCCGGGCTGGGAATCCTCGGGTGCCTGCTGGCTCTGCTGCCGCGCGAGCGGGTGTGGAGCGCCATGCGCGGCGTTCCCTTGCGATTGTGGCTCGCCGTGGTCTTCGCCTACCTGGCCGCGCACTGCCTGGGGACGATGAAATACCGCATGATGGTAAACCTGGCCGGCGCCGGTTTGAGCCGCGCGCAGGCCGCGCAATGTTACTTCGGAGGGTTATTTGGCACGCTCTTTCTGCCCTCCATCGTTGGTGGCGACGTGGTGCGTGCGGGCGTGGGGCTGCGCGTGGCGCGGCATCGTGCCGGCTTCCTGCTGGGCAGCCTGATGGACCGCGTGATGGACGTCCTGGCCCTCGCGCTCACCTCCGCGGCCGGGGCGGTGTTGCTGCCGGGTCACCTCGACGCGCGCAGTCTGCGCGTGTTCTTGCTTCTGGCCTCCGCGGGCGCGGCTCTGGTGGCCGGCAGCGCAGTGGCGGTGGCGCTGCTGCCCGCCGCGCGTTTCTCCTTCCGCATGCGCCGCAGGCTGGTGCGCCTGCGCGAGGCGGCGCGAGCATTGCGCGCGCGGCCTCATGTGATGTTGCTCTCGCTGCTCGGAGGCATTCTGGTCCAGGGCACATTTGCCACACTCACCGCAGTGCTTGCGAACTCCTGCGGTCTGCATCTAGGCCTGAGTGTCTGGTTCCTGGCGTGGCCGCTGGCAAAACTGGCGGCGCTGCTCCCGCTTTCGCAAGGCGGCCTGGGGGTCCGCGAGGCCGCGCTGGCCGGCCTGCTGCTGCCTTTCGGCGCCCCCGCTGCGCTAGCCGTGGCCGTGGGCCTTGTGTGGCAGACCGTAATTTACTCCGGCGGGCTCCTTTCCGGCCTGGTTGCGCTCCTCGCGCGGAGCGTCGAGAGAAGGGAAGAAGATCCCCACGCTCATCCAGGGTAGGCCGCCGAGCCACGTTAGCCGGTTGTGCATCGCTCCGCCGGGCGGACTGTCGCTCACGCGAAGTTCCGACTATGCTCTCCAGGATGAGCGTCCCCGGCTCCGTTCTCGAGGCCTATGCCGGGCGCCGTGTGCTCCTCACGGGCGCTTCCAGCTTCATTGGCCGCGCGCTGGCGGGGCTGTTCGCCGGAGGATCAGCGGAACTCTGGGTGGTGTCCCGCGCGGAGACTGCCGCGGCGGCGACCAACATTCACCGGATCACCGCGGACCTGAGCCTGCCAGGGGCATTTGCCCGGGTGTTTGGCTCCGTAAAGCCGCACATTACGTTCCACCTGGCGGGATCGGGGCCTTCCGCCACCGAACCCGATCCTGTGGTGGCTGAGCGGATGAATCACCATCTTGCTTCGGAGATTGCCGAAGCCTGCGCGGGAAAGGAGGCGCCCCAGTGGCCCGGGATGCGCCTGGTGCGCACGGGCTGCGCCGCGGAGTATGGCGCGTTACAAGGCGTGGTGCGGGAGGAATCGCCGGCCCATCCCGCCGGAGTGTACGGACTCTCGATGCTCGCGGGAACCTGGGCAGTTTCGCGGGCTATCCAAAGCAGCCCGCTCCTTACGGGACGAGCGACGACCGCCCGGCTGTTTTCCGTGTATGGCCCCGGCGAACCGCCCGGACGCCTGCTGGCTTCGCTGCTGGCGGTGGCGGGCAGCGGTGAGCGGTTGAAGCTCACCCGAGGGGAAGAGTTTCACGACTTCACGTATGTGGGAGAAGTTGCCCAGGGACTGCTGCGGCTGGGCGCATGCCAGTCCGCGGCTCCGCCGGTGATTCATCTGGCCACGGGCCAGCTCAGCACGGTTCGCGAATTTGCGCAAACGGCGGCACGCGAACTGGGCCTGCGCCCGGAACAGCTCGAGTTTGGAGCACTGCCGGCGCGCCCGGATGATTTGCCCCGTGGAGCGGCGGATACCTCCCGCCTGACCCGGCTGCTGGGCTGGCGTCCGCGAACCAGCGTTGCGGAGGGAATCCGCGAAACGGCGCGCCTGGCCGGAATTACCCAGGGAATAAAGCCCTGACCGTTCTTTTCTTACGCGCTCATTTTCCTGCGGTACTCCGCGAGCAGGTCCACGAAGCGGTCCAGGTCCGCTCGGTTGTGATAGATGTGCGTGGAGATGCGGAAGCGCGAGGGGGAAGTCCCCCGGGTGCGGATCTGGTGCTCTTTGTTCGCCCATTGTTCGAATTTCATGCGGTCAAAACCCGGGAAATCCACGGCCAGAATGCCGGCGGTGAACTCCTCTCCTGGCGCGGATTGGACCACTGCTCCGGGCAGCGCCCCCATGCGTTTCTTGGCATAGGCGTGGAGCTCGCGGATGCGGCGTTCGATGCGCTCCGGGCCGATGGTTCCCCACAGTTCGATGGCCGCCATGAGTCCGGCGAGAATGCACACGCTGGTTGAGCCAAACTGCATCAGCCGGGCGGCGTGGCTCTTGTAGTCATCCCATCCGCCGGTGGCAATGGTGTTCCAGAGCTGATCGCTGGCGCCTTCGCGAATGTACAGCACGCCGATGCCTTTGGGGGAAAGCAGCCATTTGTGCGGCGTGGTGATGTAGAAATCGCAACCGATCTCGTGCACGTTGATGGGGAACTGCCCGATCACGTGCGCTCCGTCAATGAACGACAGCAGGTAATTCTGGCGCGCCCAGGCACAAATTTCTTTCACGGGAAGAACGCACCCGGTCATGGTGGTGATGTGGCTGGCCATGACTACGCGGGTGCGCGGGGTCCGCGCGGCCTCGAAGAGGTCCAGGATCTGTTGTTTCGCCGCCGGCGGCTTCGGCAGGTTCACTTCGCGCACCACCACGCCGTAGCGTTTCTGCTTCAGCAGCCAGGGACTCTTCCCGCTGCCGTGCTCCTCGTCGGTGTAGATCACTTCGTCGCCAGGCCGCAGGTCCAGGCCATTGGCCACATAGTTCAAACCCTCGGTGGCGTTACGCACCAGGGCGATCTCGTCCAGGTTTGCGCCGATGAACTTGGCCACGGGCCCGCGGTAGTTCTCCCAATTGCCGTAGCCCCACAGCGGATACAGCTCCGGGTCAGGGCTTTGCAACTGCTCTTCCTGCAGGATGCTCTCGATATACGCGCGGAGAACCGGAAGCGGTGAAGAGCCCACGGTGCCGTTGTTCAGATAGAGAAAACCGGGCGGGAACACCCACTGCTTGCGCCATTGGGCCCAATAGGCTTCCGGGTCGCGCGCAAAGAGGGCATCGGCGGGAAGCGCGGGCGGCGGTGCACACAGGAACTGTTCGATCAGGCCGGCGGGGGCCGCGCCCGCGGCGGGTGCCTCTGCACGCGCCTTCGGTGAAGGGCGATCCGCCCAGGTGGCCGCGGGCCAGGCCGCGGCCGCTCCCATCAGCCCCAGCAGTTCACGCCGATGAAGCATGCCCACCTCCCATTGCCAGGATCTCCGGGCGCGTCACCCGCGGCCGCGCGTCAGGCCTTGGTCTGGCGATTGCGGTGAAACGTCTCCAGCTCCCGGTTCGCGCGAACGATGGTATCCAGTTTCTCAACCACTTCCCCGAGCTGCTCGCCGGGGATCGAGAAATACATTTCGTCATCGCCGAGACCGGTGTACACGCGGTTGCCGATGCATCCGGCGCTGGCGGCGGCGCGGCCATGGTCCGTGGTCACCGGAATGAAGGCGCAGGTCGGCCGGCCCATGACCCCGCCGTGCACCGGCGCGCCAGCGGCTGCGGCCGCTTCAGCCAGCAGCATGATGGCCCGCGGCTTGCCGCGCACCAGCACCGCTTGCGGAGGAAAGGTCGCGGCATCCAGCGGCGCGTAAGAGGCGATACGCAGGGGCGCGCGGCGCTGCGGGATCTGCGGGATTTCCTCGATGCGGATGTATTCGAGCTGCACCATGGTTCCCACCATGGCGTTGAGCTCCTGCTGCTTTTCCGCCGTCAGCGAAACATGGTGCGTGTGCGCGCCCACCGGGCAGCCGAAATGGTCTTCCGCTTCGGTATAAAAAGCGCGTCCATCCGCCGCCAGCTTCCAGTAAGTGCAACCGGAGACCGCGGGCGCGTCAATGCGCTGCAAACCCGCGGGGGGGAGATCCGAAAAAGCCACCGCCACGGGCCGGCTTTGCAGCCCCAGCAGGGAGGTCAAACGATTTCCAAGTGTCGCGGAGTCCATGAAATTCTCCCGGCAGACCACCCATCTCGCAGTGGCCTGCGTGTGCAGAAGTACGGCATGCCATGCCTAAGTGCGGCCAGCGACGCGCGAGCGCGAACGGCATCCTCGCGCCAGGCGCATGAGTATAGCCAAAGAATGGACACACGGTCTCCGGAAATTGCGCGCGCCTGCTATCATTCCTGCTCGCCCTTGCCGGGAAAATTCCCGGCCAGGAGGAACTATGCCCCCCCGGCGCAATCAGAAATCCACCGCGGCCATCCGCCTGCTGCGGGAGGCCCTGGAACAGGCCTATCGCCGCCGCACCTGGCACGGCACGAATCTGCGCGGGAGTCTGCGCGGGTTGACTCCTCGGATGGCTCTATGGCGGCCCGCGCCCGGCCGCCACAATATCTGGGAAGAGACGCTGCACGCCGCCTACTGGAAATTCGCGGTGCGGAACCGGCTGATGGGAGGCCGGCGAGGGAATTTTCCCTTGAAGGGCAGCAACTGGTTTGCTTCACCCAAAGCGGCGCCGGAAAAGGAATGGAAGCAGGCCGTGGCCCTGCTCGAAGCGACGCATCGCGCGCTGTGCGCAGCCGTCGAAGAAGTTCCGCGCATGAGCCTGAACCGGCCGGTGACCGGATCGAAGTGGTCGGCGTTCGACTCCATTCTCGGCGCCGCTTTTCATGACATTTACCATGCCGGGCAGATCCAGCTGCTGAAGCGCCTGCAGAAATCCGCGGCGCGCTGATGGCCGCCCGGCACACGTTTCGGCCTGGTATCGCCGTGCCGGCGGTCCTCTTCTGTGCCCTGCTTTCTACGTTGCCGGCCGGCTCCGCGTCTCCCTTCGGCTGGAGTTACGAGAAACGCGACGAAATGATTCCGATGCGTGACGGGGTCCGGCTGCATACGGAGATCTACACGCCGCG
>DATIYQ010000032.1:0-2820 GCA_035517515.1 Binatia bacterium | reverse complement strand
GTAGAAGACCGGGTCCAGCAGTGTGATGGACTGCGCCGCGGCGCTGCGCTCCCGGTCCGGCGCGGCCACGTATACGTCTCCCAGGCCTTCGAGCGCCGCCACCAGCGCCCGCAGCCCGGGGGCGCTGATGCCATCATCGTTGGTCAATAGAATCGTTGGCATGAGACGGGCTTCCTGTAGGACAGGTCGCAGCACTTGCACATCCGAGTCAGGCTTTCGTGAGCGGCCCTAGGGAATCCTATAAGCAGTTCGTATAAATCCCTCCGACAACTGGTTCGGAGACGACGGACCCCTCCTTATCAACCTTAACTCGCAGACCTAAGATCGCGTCATCCGTTCCACAACCAGAAGGTGCGCAGCCAGTGACGGAGATTGTCCCCGTGGCCTCACCCCGAGCGAACGTCAATGGGATCCCATTCTCGGCGAAAAAACGGACGACCACGTCTTTCTTCACCCCGATCTTGAGTGTGTCCCGCGCGTCCTCCGAGAGTTTCTGGATTCTCGCGGCAAGCGCAGCACCGCGCTGTTTGCAGGCTGGACTCTGGTGTCGATATAAAAGAAGCGCACAGCCAACCGCGCTCAGCGCAACTAGGCTGGCAGCGAACGCTAACCATGTCTCTTTTCGCTTCACGTACGACAAGCAGACCAAAGAAAAAATGGTCGGGACGACTGGATTTGAACCAGCGACCTCACGCACCCCAAGCGTGCGCGCTACCAGGCTGCGCTACGTCCCGACGTTAAAAACCAGAGTATCACCCGCCTCCAAGCAGGGTCAAGATTGCGCGCAGTTCCTCGCGCACGGCGCGAAGAGTCTCCGCTTGACGTGCCGGGAGGGAAGCGGCATCCCGGGTCGCCGCGAGGGCTGCGGAAGGAGCGGGTTCGCCGGGCGTTTCGTTGTGCGGCGCGGAGGGGAATAGCGGCGGCTGCCCCACGGAGTCCACGCTGGCGCGTGCGGCACGCGGGGCGGAGGCGCTTCGCTCATCCGCCCCTGCAAGTTGAGGCAGGGCGCATCCGGCCGCAAGTTGCTCCGCCAGGTGCCGCCGCGCGCCGGGTATGGTGAAACCCTCGCTGTAGAGCAGGCGTTTGATGGCCAGGATCAGGTCAATGTCTTCCTGCCTGTAGAGCCGGTGCCCCTTGGGGGTTTTCACCGGCTGGAGCATCGGGAACTCCGTTTCCCAGAAGCGCAGGACGAAGGGTTTCGTATCGGTCAGACGGCTGACGTCGCCTATGCGGTAGAGCCGTTCCGGTTCGGCAGTGTGCTGCGCAGATGCGGCCATACTGCCTGTCTATCGTAAGCCCGTGCAGGCGCGTGTCAATCGAAACTCGCAGAGTGCGGCATGGCCCCGCCACAAAGGCTACGCCGTTTCCACCCGGGCGGCCTGCCCCAGGCCGCGCTCGCGAATCTCGAACTCGCGAATTTTGTATTTCTGCACCTTGCCGGTCACCGTGGTGGGAAACGAGGCCACGAAGCGGATGTGCTGCGGAACTTTGAAATAGGCGATCTTTCCGCGGCAGAACTCGCGGATTTCGTCCTCTGTGGCCGCCTCATCCGCTTTCAGGCGAATCCACGCGCACACCGTCTCCCCGAGTTTCGCGTCCGGCAGGCCCACCACCTGAATCTCCGCGATTTTGGGATGCGTGTACAGGAATTCTTCTACCTCGCGCGGGTAAACGTTTTCTCCGCCGCGGATAATCATGTCTTTCGCGCGGCCGGTGATGCGCAAACAGCCATCGGGCCGCATGGCGGCAAGATCCCCGGTGTGCAGCCAGCCATCGGCATCCACGGTCCTGCGTGTCGCCTCCGGTTCGCTGTCATACCCCCTCATCACCATGTGGCCCCGGGCGCACAACTCTCCCTGCTCGCCGGCCGCCACGGTCTCGCCGGTCACCGGCGACACGATCTTCACCTCTGCCTCGGCGATCGGCCTGCCAATGGTGGCGACGCGCAATTCCAGCGGGTCCTCGGGCGAGGACATGGTGATGATCGGGGAACTCTCCGTTTGCCCATACGCGATCACCATTTCGGAACAATGCATCTGGCCGGCCACGCGCCGCATGACCTCAATCGGACACGGCGCTCCCGCCATGATCCCGGTCCTCAGGGAAGTAAGGTCGAAGCGCGCAAACTCCGCATGTTCCAGCTCGGCGATGAACATGGTCGGCACGCCGTAAATCACCGTGGCGCGCTCCGCCTGGATTGCTTCCAGCGTGGCCAGGGCATCGAATTGCGCGGCCGGAAGAATCATTGCCGCCCCGTTGGTCATCGCGATCATCGTGCCGATCACGCAGCCAAAGCAGTGGTAGAGCGGCACCGGCACGCAGATGCGATCGCGCTCCGTAAGCCTGAGCTGCAGGCCTCCCAGCAAGCCATTATTTACGACATTGCGATGCGTGAGCAGCACTCCCTTCGGGGAGCCCGTGGTGCCGGAGGTGTATTGGATGTTCACGACATCGTGGTTCGAGTGCGCCCCGGCGGGTATGTCGGTGCCCCCGGCGATCATCCGATCCCAGCTTTCCTCTCCCAGGTCAACCACATGCTTCAAGGGAAGAAGTTCTGCCTGTTGCGCCTCTTCCAGGATTTCGCGCCGGTTGGCGCGCGCGTCCGGGGGACTCACAAACAGCGCGCGCATACCCGACCTGCGCAGCACAAAGGCCAGCTCGTGCGAGCGGTACGCCGGATTCACGTTCACCAGCACCAGCCCGCAGCGCGCGCAGGCCAGTTGAATCAGAATCCACTCGGCGCAATTGGTGGCCCAGAGGCCCACCCGGTCGCCCGGCGCCAGCCCCAGGCCGGCCAGGCCCCGCGCGGTTTGCTCCACT
>DATIYQ010000031.1:0-6745 GCA_035517515.1 Binatia bacterium | reverse complement strand
TGCCAGCGGTTCACCGTGGAGTCGAACTGCATCCCCGGGTCTCCGCATTGCCAGGTGGATTCGGAAATCAGCCGCAGCAGTTCGCGCGCGGGATATTTCGCCGCGGGCTGCCCGTCGGTCACGTTGTGGGTCCACCAGTCGCGGTCGTCTTCCACGGCGCGCATGAAGTCGTCGGTCACGCGCACGGAGTGATTCGCGTTCTGGTAGAAAATCGAGCTGTAGGCTTCGCCGTCGATCCCGGAATCGTAGCCCTGCTCGATCAGGGTATGCGCCTTCTGCTCCTCTTTCATCTTGCAGTTGATGAATTCCAGGATGTCCGGGTGGTCCACGTTCAGGATCACCATCTTGGCCGCGCGCCGCGTCTTCCCGCCGCTCTTGATCACGCCGGCAAAGGCGTCAAATCCGCGCATGAAGCTCACCGGGCCGGAGGCGATGCCGCCGCCGGAAAGCCCCTCGTGGCTCGAGCGCAGAGAGGAAAAATTCGTGCCCGTGCCCGAACCCCACTTGAAGAGCATGCCCTCCGTCTTGGCCAGGTTCATGATCGAGTCCATGGAGTCCTGGACGGAGTTGATGAAACAGGCGGAGCACTGCGGCTTGGCCTGCACCCCCACGTTGAACCACACCGGGGAATTGAAGGCCATCTTCTGTTCCACCAGCAGGTGGGTCAGTTCGTCGTGGAATGCGTCGCGCGACTCCGCGCCGGCAAAATATCCGCCTTGCTCGCCCCAGCGCGCAATGGTGTCTGCCACGCGGCTGATCAGTTGGCGCACGGAGTTCTCGCGCTCCGGGCTGCCCAGCTTTCCGTGAAAATATTTGGAGGCCACGATGTTGGTGGCCGTCTGCGACCAGGACTTCGGCGCTTCCACATTGTCCTGGCGGAAAATCACCTGGCCCTTTTCGTTCCCGATCTGGGCCGTGCGCCGGTCCCATTCCACGCAGTCAAACGGCGAAGTCTTCCCGTCCGTGAACCGCCGCCCGAATTCCAGACCCGTTTTCTTTTGGAGTTGTGTGGCCACGCCGGTGTGTCCGTTCAATACCGCTTTTCCCCCCATGTCCGCCTCCACTCACTCGGTCTCGCCGGTCCGCGCACCGGCTCGGGGAGGCTCCCTGCCACAGGAGGCACTCTCCAGTATATCGCCTTCCGAAGACGGAAAATCGGCCGTGCCCGATAGCAGTAAACCCCGCCCTTCGGTGCAGCGGGGTCGTTCAACTGTGTTTGGCCTGATGCCGCCGTCGTTGCCGGGGCCCTGCCGGGAGGGATTCCTAAAAAGCGAAAAGGAATTCCGGAAGCGCCACGCCCGGCAAAGCTGGGCGACGCACTTCACGTTCACTTTCCCTGTTTAGGACTGGCCTCCGGCGGGTGGCATTCGAAGCCGGGTCGGGTGCTGAGCCCTGACCGGTCCGGTTTCGTTCCCCCGTGCTGGGGCGGCAGTATGCTCCGCACGCATGGGCGTGTCAAGAGGCGAGATACAAAATACTGGGGTGATGTGTGCAAAGCGGCCAGATGTAGTGGCTATGTTGTCCAAGCGCACTTCCCAGTTGCTCTGCGGGCGTTCCGGAGTAGTATTCTGTCAACGTCTCGCTCGGGTTGCCCATGCGCTTGAGAATTCACTCCGCGGCTCCGGCACTTCACTTCTTGTTGGGGTCGCTGCTCGGAGCGGCCGCACTGGCACTGGCCGCAAGCCCAAGCTGGGCGCAATCTGCGGCCAATTGCCGCGAAGTCTCCGTCCAGCCGCCGCCGCCGGTCACGCCGCGGGGCATCGCCAATTTTGGCCAGGTCAGCCCCACCCTATTCCGTGGCGGGCAGCCCTCGGCGGAAGGCTTTCGCGAATTGAAGCAGTTGGGCGTGGAGATGGTGGTCAGTTTTCGGCACGAGCGCGGCGAAAACGCCCTGGAGCGCCGCGAAGTGGAGGCCCAGGGCATGCGCTTTGTGAACCTGCCGTGGCATGCCTGGGAAACGCCGGCAGATCACGACGTGCGCAGCTTTTTATCCCTGCTGGCCACGAATCCGAACACAAAAGTGTTTGTCCATTGCCAGCAGGGACGCGACCGCACGGGCGCCATGGTGGCTCTCTATCGCGTGGCCGTGGACCACTGGTGCCCGGCCAGCGCCGTTTCGGAGATGAAGGCTTACCACTACCACCACTTTTTCTTCCCGCAGTTGGAGACGTACGTGGAATCGTTTCCGCAGCGGCTGGCCAGCGACCACGGCCTGGCCAGCACCCTCTCTGTGCCCTCGCCGACTTCCCCCTGAATTGCGCACCGGATCACACCCCTCCGAATTCCTGCTTGTAGGCCTCCCAGTCTTTCCGCAGCTTTTCGAGCAGCTTCGCATATGGCGCATGCTCAAGCAGTGGCGCGAGAAAAAGGTCCTGGCGGAATGTCGGGTAATTGGGAAGTCCGGTGGCAATGGCTTTCTGGATCAACCGTGTCGCTTCCACCGGCTTTCCCAGCAGGGCATAGGCGGACGCGGCCATGTGCATGGCGTGATGTGTATGCAGCTTGGATTTCGCTCCGCGGAAGACGCGCGGCAGCAGGCGGCCCGCCTTTTTCTTCTCTCCGCGCTGCGCCAAAAGCAGCGCCTCTGTGGCGGTGAGCATGGGATCGCCCGCGTAGAATTGTGCCGCCCGGCGTAGCTGTTCCTCGGCGGCGTCCGGTCTTCCGCCATACACAAGGTTGGCTCCGCAGAACAACGCGGACCATTGGTCCGCCGGATCGCTCAGCAGCACGCGAGAAAAGTATTCATGCGACGCCTGGTAGTCTCCCTTGAAATTCAGCGCCTGGCCCAGAAACGTAAGCGTGAAGTTGTCGTCGGAATGCGCGGCCAGCGCCTCACGCAAACCTTCCAGCGCCTCGTCCAGCAAACCCACGTGGATCATCACCAGGGACTGCCAGACGCGCGCCCGGTGGGAGCCGGCGTTCGCGCGCAGAGCCGCCTTGAGGGCCCGCAGCGCCGGACGGTTCTGGAATCCCCGGGCCGGCGTCCACAGCAGACGAGCTTTCGCCGCCAGCGCCTCCGAGTTTTCGCGGTCAATGGCCAGCGCGCGTTTCGAGGCCCGGTCGGCCTGGTTGATCCAGCGTGGCAAGGGCTCAAAAGTGCCGGCCATGGTGACGCATGCTTCCGCCAACCTCGCCCAGGCTTCCGCGAATTGCGGATCGAGCTCGGTGGCCTGCCGCAGCATCTCAATCGCCGTGAGCGTGTCCCAGCGGTTGAGCCGCTGAAGCCGCTCCCTCGCACGTGAGAAAAGTTCGTAGGCGTGAGAGTTCTTCGTGGGCCGCCGGTCGGGAGTGGCCGCCTGAACCCCGCCCAGCCCCAAAGCCTTGGAAACACTTTCCGAAACGTGGTCCTGCAACGCGAAAAGGTCTGCCATCTCCCCGTCCAGTTTCGCTGACAGGATGGTCTCGTGATTTGCCGTGTTCCAGCCCTGCACGTGCACTCGGATCTTCGGGCCGGCCTTCTGAATGCTGCCTTCCACGATCACGTTGACGTTCAGCTCGCGCGCCGCAGTCAATGGATCGGTGGCCGGCTGCGCGTACCGCAACACCGCGCTGGTGGGCCTCACCAGCAGTTCCTGTCCGGGGCTCAGTTGCTGGATCACCGCGTCCGCCATGGCCACGCCCAGGTAATCATCCTCCGGCCTCGGCGTGAGCAGGCGAAAGGGGAGTACGGCAATGGAGCGCTTGCCGGCGGCCCCCGCGGGCGCCGCACCCCGGTCCAGCGCGGAAAGAAACGCGTTCAACTCCAGGCGCAACTCCCGGGCCGAAGGGTACCGCGCAGATGGCTGCTTCTCGAGCAGCCGGAAGATGATCCGGGCCAGTTCCGCCGGGACCCCGGAGTCGAGTTGGGGCGGCTGGCTCTGCAGGATCTGCATCATCACCAGCGGCGCGTCCGGGCCGGGGAAGGGCCGCCGCCGGCCCACCATTTCGTAAATCATCGCACCTAGCGAAAACAGGTCTGCGCGATGGTCCGCTGGTTCCCCGCGGAGGATCTCCGGAGCCAGGTAGGCCAGCGTGCCGCACAAGAGCGGATCGGAGACGGGCGGAGGCGCGCTGGCGGTCATGGTCTGGGAAACCGTGGATTCGACCTTGGCGCGTGCGATGCCAAAATCCAGCAGCTTCGCGCGGCCCTCCGGACCCACCACTACGTTTTCCGGCTTGATGTCGCCGTGAATCTTCCCCCGACCGTGCGCGGCCTCCAGCGCCTCGGCCACTTGCAACGCGAGCCGGGCCGCCGCAGCCGGTTCGAAGGTGCCTTCCGCCATCCGCGCGCGGAGTGTGCTGCCCGCCACCAGCTCCATCACCAGGAAGACCAGCGTTCCCTCTTCACCCACTTCATAGATGGTCAGAATTCCCGGGTGGTTCAGCGCCGCCGCGGCCCGTGCTTCCGCCAGGATGCGCCCGCGGATTTCCGCAGAACCCATCGTCCGGTCGGTGAGCACCTTGACGGCCACGGGGCGGTCCAGCCGCTCATCGTGCGCGCGGTACACCACTCCCATCCCGCCGCGGCCGATCTCCGACTCGATACGGTAATGCGAAATGTGTTGCCCGACCATTCCCGTGCGGCTCTTTTCGGGTGAGGCTATGCCCGGCGGGAGCGGAAGTCAACGTACCGAAACAATACTCCACGCAGAAACGATCTGGTGTCGCGGCGCGGGGAAAGGTGCAGCCGACAGCTCGTGGGCATGGGGAGCGCGCCGAAAGGACGGCCCGCGCGGCTACTCGTAACGCAAGGCCACCACGGGATCGAGGCGCGCGGCTTTCAGCGCCGGCCAGACGCCGAAGATCAAGCCGATGGCCAGGGAGACTCCGAAGCCTACCAGCACGGCCCAGATGGGCACCACGGCGCGCCAATCCAGCACGCCGCCCACGATGAGCACGACTACCCATCCCAGCAGGATGCCCAGGACTCCGCCCAGTCCGGTGAGCGTCATGGCCTCGAACAGGAATTGCCAGGTGATGTCGCCGCGGCGCGCTCCGATGGCTTTGCGCACACCAATCTCGCGGGTACGCTCGGTCACGCTCACCAGCATGATGTTCATCACGCCCACGCCGCCGATGAGCAATCCAATCGAGCTGAGCACCAGCGTGGCCAGGGCCACCGCGCCCACGATGGCGTAAAAACTCTCCAGCGCCTGCTGCGAAGTCTGGATGGCGAAATCGTCCGGCTTGTCGTAGGGCACCTTGCGCACGCGCCGCAGGGCGATGCGCGCCTCGTCCACCGCCTGGTCCAGGCGATTGGGATAGGCGCGGATACGGTAGCCGTGAAACTTGTCGTTGGGATAGAGCTTGTGGAAGGTGTAATAGGGCACCACCACGCGGCGGTCTTCGTTGTTCATCCCGAAGCCGCCCTTGGGCATTTCGAAGACGCCGATCACCTCGAATTCGTGCCCGTTCACCATCACCTGTTTACCGATGGCGTCCACGTTCGGGAACAGGGCCTTCTCCACGCTCTCCCCGATCACCACCACGCTGCGGCGGTGCTCGTTATCGGCGTCGGAAATGAACCGGCCCTCTTTGAGCGAGGAATTGGCATAGACCTCGACGAAGGCGGGAAACGTGCCGCGGAAGTCCAGGGCGTTCACTTCCTGGTCCTTGTAGCGGATGGTGCTGGCCTCTCCGTCGGCAAAGATGGAGATGGCGATGGCCCGGATGTCCGGGCTCTGCTCGACCACTGCCTCGCCCGCCTCCAGGTCCAGGTCCTTGCGCATGCGTTCTTCGGCGCTCAGGCGGCCGAAGTGCGGGCCCTGCTCGAATTTGGAGATGAACGCAGTGTCCGTGCCGAAGCCGGTGAAGGACTCGGTGACCGAGGCATTGAATCCGGAGATCAGCCCGGCCACTACGATAATGATGGTCACCCCGATCACCACTCCAAACACCGTCAGGAAGCTGCGCAATTTGTGCGCGCGGAGGGTGTCCAGAGCAAGCCGCAGATTTTCCCGGTAGTCCTGGCGCATGGCGGTTCTCCTTACATCTCGTAACGCAGAGCTTCGACCGGGTCGAGGCGCGCCGCGCGCATGGCGGGATAGATGCCGAAAAAGATGCCCACGGAAGAGGCCAGCACCAGGGAGATGACGATCGCGGAGACCGGCGTGGTGGCGGGCATGAAGGTGAGATTGCGCACCAGCGTGGCCACGCCCATCCCGGCCAGCACTCCCACCACGCCGCCGGAGGCGGCCATGATCGCGGACTCCACCAGGAACTGGGTGACGATGTGCCGCCGGCGGGCGCCCAGCGATTTGCGGATGCCGATCTCGCGGGTGCGTTCGGTGACGCTGGCCAGCATGATGTTCATGATCACAATGCCGCCCACCAGCATAAACACGGCGACGATACCGATGGTCACCCCGAAGACCGCACCCGTGATCTGGTGCCAGGTTGCCATCAGAGTGTCGGAGGCATTGATGCCAAAGTTGTCGTCCTCGCGGTACGGAGTGTGGCGGCGCGCCCGCATCAAAGCGCGGGTCTCATCCTCCAGCACGGGCATCTGCAACCCGTCCCAAGCCTGGACGTTCACTTCCAGTGACGGCCGCGGCGAGAAGTACTTGCGGTAGGTGGTGAGGGGAATATGTACAAAATTGTCTTGGCTCTCTCCAAACGTGCTGCCGATCTTCTCCGCCACGCCCACCACCCTGAAAGGCAAGCCGTTGATCAGAATTTCCTTGCCGAGAGACTCGACACTGGGGAAAAACTCATTCACCAGATCTTGACCGATGAAGCACACCATGGCCTCATGCTGGTAATCGGA
>DATIYQ010000030.1:0-19296 GCA_035517515.1 Binatia bacterium | reverse complement strand
GCTCGGCCGATTATTCGATCGTACTGAGCCCCGGTGTGGGCAACCCTGCGCCAAATTCGGTCCCGGAGCCCGGATCGATAGGCCTCACGCTGGCCGGGGCTGGATTGCTGCTGGTGATAGGGCAACGTAAGGCCCCGGCTCTGCCACCGGCCAGTTGACAGCACCGCTCTCTGTTACATCGTAAGCACCGCTAGCACCCAACCTTCCAGCGCCGAACGTATCGGCCAATGCGTCGCTAATCCTGCACCCGGAACGGCCAAACCGCATGGAGAATTGGGGGAGAAGTCGCGGTAGAATCTAGTTCCCGCCTCTGCCTTGCATTCAACTCTACAATGTGAGGTGCTCCAATGGATGAAGGGCGGAAGTACGCGATTCTCTTTGCGGCGACGATTCTCTGTGCGCGGAAACTGACAGCGATGGAGCCCGATAAACCCAACTTCGCCAAGGAATACATCGTGGAGACAGCAATCAGGGACGCGGCGTTCATCCTCGAAAAGATAGAAAAGCGTTGGCCCGCGCAGTAAAAGCCCTCGCGGGACGCTGTCACCGACTTCCTTCTACTTGTGCCGGCCAAACTGGCGGGGCCATAATCAGTGCAATCGGAGGTCGGAACGATGAGGAAGGCTGTGCTGTCCTCTCTTGCAGTTTTGATGCTTGCCAGTGCGCCCTGCCTTGCCAACCCCAAACACGCGCCGCTACCAGAGAAGCTTCTAAAAGCGAAGGCTGTTTACATTGAGAATCACGGCAGTGCCAAACTGCGCGACCAGGCCTACGAGGAAATAACAAAATGGGGACGTTTTTCAGTCGTGGAGAAGCGTGAGAGTGCTGACATTGTCTTATTGCTCTCGTCCGAGCCGGGGCGCGCTGGCGGTGGAACCACAAGCACGTATGACCCATCGGCGAACAATGGTTCCGGCGGCTGGACTCATGGCAGCGTACATACATCCTCTGCGCCCGTGTTCCACGTAGAGATTCTCGACGCAAAGTCAGGGGAGAGCCTTTTCTCCGACACGCGACGCCCGAGCAGTTCGCTCAAAGAATTGCGAAAGCGCATGGAGGAGCAAGAGAAAGAAGCAAAGCCGAGCGCAGAGTGAGTTTAAGGTACTCCGGTTGACCGAGCGCAAGCCAAGTCTCTCTGCGGGAGTCGGCAAGACTGAAAATCCCTCACAACCGTTCGACGCGTAAGCAGTTGGGGCACCAGTGATCCTGGCCCTCAGTTAGCCCGCCGCAGCGCGAGCAGCGCACAGGGAGTTTGAGGCCGCCAGTTACGAACGCCTTGCAACTGCGCCCCTGCTGGTGGATGAAAAGCTGCCCCGTGCTTGTCCATTCGCTGCCTGTGTCCCCTATATAGCGCCGGGCGGCTTCGACAATCGGCTTGCGCTGGTAGCGGCGACGATGGCGAACTTTGGCGGGGTCGAGATAGGTTTTCGTCTGGTTTTGCACCATTTCGATTGCTGCCCTGAGCGCCCAGCACTCCCGCACCAGCCATACCGAGCAAGAGCAGCCGGAAATGGCAGTAGCAGGCTAATGCGTTTCGCTATAATTGCTTGCAGCACGATGCCCGGGTGGCGGAACAGGCAGACGCACGGGACTTAAAATCCTGTGTCCCGAAAGGGACGTGTGGGTTCGACCCCCACCCCGGGCACTTCAGCAAGCGGCGAGTGGCCACTGGCGAGTGGTGAGTGAAGACCACAAAGAAATCCCCCGCCCGCCCTTCGCCCTGACCACACCGTTCCTCGCCAGGACCACCCTTCCCGCGCTGGCTTGCTCCGCTCCGTAAGCTCCCGCCGGCTTAAAGACTGTGGTGAACATTCTCCGTCTAACCCGCAGGATGGGTGTGCCCGGAAACACCCAGCACCGGGCCGCGCGCCCGGAATCGCGAAAAGATAACCGGGAACACTGGCCCGCTTTGCTCCGTATTAGACGCAGAGGGTGCCATGGGAAACGTATTTGGGAATATCCGTTACGCCTTGCGCCAGTTCCGCCAGTCGCCGGTGTTCACCACCGCGGCCATGCTCACCCTGGCCCTGGGCATCGGCGGGACCACCGCCATCTTCACGCTCATCCATGCGGTGATGCTGCGCGCGCTGCCGGTCACTGATCCGGCGAAACTCTACCGGGTGGGCGAAGGGGATGAGTGCTGCGTGGAAAGCGGCCCGCAGGATCGCTGGGGATTCTTCTCCTACACCCTGTATCAGCGCCTGAAGGAAGAATCGCCGGAGTTCGAAGAAGTGGCTGCCTTCCAGGCGGGACGCTGGCATATGAGCGTGCGGCGCGAGGGAGAGCAGGCGTCGCGCCCGCTCACTTCGGAGTACGTCACCGGAAACTATTTCTCCATGCTCGGCGTGGGCGCTTTCGGGGGCCGGATGTTTACCGCGGAGGATGACCGCCCCGGTGCCGCGCCCGTCGCCGTGCTCAGCCACCGCATCTGGCAGGCCACCTATGGCAGCGATGCCTCCATGCTGGGCTCCACGCTTTACCTCGCCGGCCATCCCTTCACGGTGATTGGAATCGCGCCGCCCGGGTTCTTCGGTGAAACCGTTCGAAGCGACCCGCCCGATGTCTGGATCCCGGTGCAGCAGGAGCCCATGATTCGCGGCGAAGGCTCGCTGCTGCGCGATCCCGTCTCCGCCTGGCTGCGCATGATGGGCCGGCTCCGGCCCGGAGCCACCACAGACGGCATGTCCGCGCGCCTCACCGGCGTGTTGCGCCACTGGCTGCAATACGATTCCGGGTATCCCTCCAACTGGATGCCGGATGTCATCCGCACGCTTCCCAAACAGGTCCTCAACGTGGTGCCGGCGGGCGCGGGCGTGGCCGTGATGAAGGAAGAATTCGGGCGCAGCCTTCAGATTCTCCTCGGCGTTTGCGGGCTCGTCTTGCTGGTGGCCTGCGCCAATGTCGCCAACCTCTTGCTGGCTAGATCGGCGGCCCGGCGTGGGCAGACCGCGATTCGTTTGGCGCTGGGAGCTTCGCGTGCCCAGACCATCGCCCAGGCCCTAACCGAAAGCGTCCTGCTCGCCGTGGGCGGCGGAGTCGCCGGACTGCTGGTTGCCGTCGGAGCATCGCGTCTGCTGCTGGCCCTGGCATTCCGCAATGCTCAGTTCCTGCCCATCAGCATCGCGCCCTCCTTGCTTGTGCTGTTGTTTGCATTCGCTCTGACCCTGTTGACCGGTATCATCTTCGGCGCCGCCCCTGCCTGGTTCGCCACGCGTACCAATCCCGTGGAAGCGCTTCGCGGCGCCGGGCGCGCCACCCGGGAGCATGCCACTCTCGCCCGGAAAATGTTGCTCATCGTGCAGGCCGCGCTTTCCGTGGTGCTGGTCGCCGGCGCAACCATGCTCGGCCGCAGCTTGAATAAACTGGAAAACCAGAATTTTGGTTTTCAGGTGCCCGGACGCGTCGAAGTCGAACTGCTTCCCCCACCCTCCACCTATACGCTGCCGCAACTGCAGGCCCTGTATCGCCAGATTGAGGAGCGATTGAGTGCTCTTCCCGGCGTCCAGGGCGCGGGACTGGCGCTCTACAATCCGCTGACCGACAACTGGGGCGAAATGGTGCTGGTTTCCGGCCACCCGGCGCCGAAGATGGACGAGGAATCGGACGCATCCTGGGACCGCGTGAGCACAAACTACCTTCAAAACCTCGGCATGCATGTGAAGCGCGGGCGCGATTTCAATGCCGGCGATAACGAGCACTCCGAACTGGTCGCCATCGTCAACGAGGCTTTCGTGAAGCGCTTTTTCAAGAACGGAGAGGAGCCGCTCGACCACCACTTCGGACTGGACATGCCGGAAAACGCAAATACCTTCCGCATCGTCGGAATCGTCCCCGACGCCCACTTTGCGGGATGGGGCTTGCGGCGGCCGGCCTTCCCGATGTTTTATGTCCCGCTGGCCCAGAATGTGGAGTATCCGCAGGATTTGATGAAGCGGGTCGAGCTGCAGTCGCACTTCATTGGCGGCATTGCTTTGGTCACCAACACTCCCAGCGGCGTGCTCGAACCGGTGGTGCGCCGCACGCTCGCAGAGGTGGATCCGAGCCTGACCGTTACTTCCGTGCGCACCATGCAGCACCAGGTGGAGCTGACCTTCGACGAAGAGCGCGCCGTCGCCAGCCTGGCCGGCCTCTTCGGGTCCATCGCCCTCCTGCTCGCCGCCATCGGCCTCTATGGCGTCACCGCCTATTCCGTTGCCCAGAGGACCAATGAGATCGGAATTCGCATGGCCCTGGGCGCCGGCCGGGCAAGCGTGATTCAAATGGTCCTGCGCGGCGCTTTCCAGCGTGTGCTCATTGGACTGGCGCTGGGTTTGCCTCTGGCCGTCGGTGCCGGGCGCCTGATTTCCGCGCAGCTCTATGGAGTCCCCTTCTGGGACCCCGTGGCCCTCTCCGTGGCTGCCCTTTCCCTGGGAATCTGCGCATTTTTCGCGGCGATGATCCCTGCCAGCCGCGCCGCCGGCGTTTCACCGGTGGAAGCGCTCCGCGCCGAATAATCAGTCGCCCGCCTCGCCGGTCGGTGCCGGCGGCTGCCCCTTGCTTAGGGCAACGGTGATCACTACGGCGGCCAGTGCCAGGAGCGGCGTGACCGCCACCAGCGCGGGCAGCCGCAGTTGGAACAGCCCGCTCAGCACTGCCGAAAGCGCGTAGAGAATCAACACGCTGGCCTGCATGCGCGTTTGATGGTTCCAGCGAAGCGTTTCGCGCAGAGCCGCGAACACCGTCCCGCCGCGCGCCGTCTCGTGGAATCGTGTGGTCAGCCCGGTGAACAGAGACGTCATCGTGCCCGTCACGTAAGTGGTCGCCACACCCGGCAACTTCAGCCGGCGCACCCCGGAGCTTTGCAGGCCCATGGCCAGCGCCGCGAGAAAAATCAGCCATTGCAGCGCGCGCGGTCCGCGCGGTAGTTCGCTCAGGTGCCAGGTCAGGGTGAACGCGGCCATCACCGCGGTTTCCAGCAGTACGATTCCGGTCACCCGGCGGTCCCAATCGCCCTCCCGGGTTGCGGGATCCGCCCCTTCCCCCACCAGCGCCCCAATTCCCACTCCGCCTACGAATCCTGCCAGCGCCACCAGGTTCCGCAGCGCATCCAGCACGTGGCCCTGGCCCAGTGCGAGTCCCAGCAGCACCGTATTCCCCGTCATGTTGGCGGTGAACACGTGGTCCAGGCCGAAGTAGCCGATGGCGTCCACGCTCCCCGCCGCCCAGGCGAGCAGAAGCACCAGTGAGTCCCGGCGATCGGTGGTCAGGGGATGGCGGGGAATAATGTTCATGAAACACTCCTGTCGGCAGCGGCATGCGCTGCCCTCCGTCCGGCGTAGAATCGGGAGCAGTCCATCATGCTGTCAAGACGAAAATCGTGCGCCGGGTCGCGGCTCGAGAGCGGGGGGCCGCGTTCCGGGCCTGGTCAGCGCGCGCGCCGGATGCATTCCGGCCTTCTTCTCGCCGTCCTTCTCGCCTCCGCCTCGCTCATGGCCGCCCACGTGCCGGCGGCGAAGCAGGGCAGTGAGGCGCGGCCCACCGCCCAGCAGATTTTCGACCGTTACGCGCAAGCCATCGGAGGCCGCGCCGCCTGGGAGAAACTCACTTCGCGCGTCTCCCGCGGAACGATTCAGGTGGAGGGACTCGACGGCACCGGAACTTTGCTGGTCTATGAGCGCGCCCCCAACCTGCAAAAGGCCACTCTCACCCTTCCCAACGGTGCGGTACTGAGTGACGGATTTGATGGCCGCATCCCTTGGGAGCAGGATGCCGGCGGAACGGTCACCGAAGTCACCGGGGCGCGAGGCGCCGATGCCCGCGAGGAAGCCAATTTTTACTCGGAAGTTGAGCTCGGGAAAATTTTTCCGCATGCCCGGTCTGCGGGCCAGCAGACCGTGGACGGCCGGTTGGCGGATGTGGTGGAGGGCTCCATCCCCGGGGGCACCATGCGCCGGCTTTTTTTTGAAGCGGATACCGGGCTTCGGTTTCGCACCGAGGTGTTTGAAAACGCCCTGTCGCCTTCTCCCACCACCGTCCTTCATTACGACGATTACCGGGAAATCGACGGAATCAAATTCCCGTTTCGGGCGGACATCCAGGGCCAGGGCCCGGCCATACGCTTCCGCTACACCGTGCTGCAGCACAACGTAAAGGTCAGCGACGATCAGATTGCCCGCCCCCTCTCTTCGGCTTCTCGCTCTCAGTAATCTCCCTTCCTGGATCGCGCGCTCCGCACCGCCCGGCTGGTTTGAAACGCCCGGAATCCTCCTTGCTTCCACGTGTCTCCGGTCTTATCATCCTGCGCGAAGGCGCGGGTCTGCGGCCGTTCGGCGGCAAATCCGGCGGTGCGTTCCTGGGGAGGAGAGCGCACCGTGCACGGAGCGCTCGTGGTGGCGCGCGCGCGTGCGGCTGGAAGCAGTCCATCTCTCCTGCATCAGCAGATTTCCTCCGGCTTCGGATGGGGCCATCGGCAGTGGGCGCGGCCCGGTGGTCGAGTCGTGGCCCGGCCATGATCCCGGGGCGGGCGGACTGCAACGGACCGGGCGCAAAGCAGCCACTCGGAGCTTCAGCGATTCATGTCCGCTTCGCACACACCCCCCATCATTGAACCCGGATACACCTTCGCCAGCGTCTCCGACAAAATCAGTTCGATCATTTTGGGCCGCCGCACTCCGCGCTGGTGGTGGCTGGGCCTGGCCGTTTCCATCTCCATCCTCATGGTGTTCAACCTGGCGGTTACCTATCTCCTGGCCAGGGGTGTGGGGATTTGGGGCATCAACATCCCCGTGGGCTGGGGCTTCGCCATCATCAATTTTGTCTGGTGGATCGGCATCGGCCATGCCGGAACCCTGATCAGCGCGATTCTGCTCTTGCTCCGCCAGAAGTGGCGCACCTCCATCAACCGCTTCGCCGAGGCCATGACCATTTTTGCCGTGGCCTGCGCCGGAGCCTTTCCTCTGCTGCACATGGGCCGGCCCTGGCTTTTCTATTGGCTCATGCCATATCCCAACACCATGGGCACCTGGCCGCAGTTCCGCAGCCCTCTGGTGTGGGACGTCTTCGCCGTATCCACTTACGCCACCGTCTCGCTCATGTTCTGGTTCGTGGGCATGGTGCCGGACCTGGCCACCCTTCGCGACCGCGCCAAAAACCGTCTGGCGCAGGTGGTTTACGGCTTCCTCGCCATGGGCTGGCGTGGTTCCGCGGTGCATTGGCATCGCTACGAGACCGCCTCGCTGCTCCTGGCCGGCCTCGCCACTCCGCTCGTCGTCTCCGTGCACACCGTGGTCAGCTTCGACTTCGCCATCGGGATTGAAGCCGGATGGCACGCCACCATTTTCCCGCCCTACTTTGTGGCCGGCGCCATCTACTCCGGTTTTGCCATGGTCATGACGCTTT
The DNA here is from genome assembly GCA_035517515.1 of Binatia bacterium. Taxonomy (GTDB): domain Bacteria; phylum Acidobacteriota; class Terriglobia; order Acidiferrales; family UBA7541; genus JOPF136. The sequence goes on along the minus strand of DATIYQ010000030.1, from coordinate 11,919 downwards.
CCATCCCCTTGCGCAAGCTCTACCAGCTCGAGGATTTCATCACCATGCGCCACCTCGACAACATGGCCAAGGTCATGCTGGCCACCGGTTTGATCGTGGCCTACGGCTACATGATGGAAACCTTCATGGCCTTCTATTCCGGCGACACTTACGAAAAATTCATGATTCTGAACCGCATGACCGGGCCGTACCGGAATTTCTACTGGACCCTGATTCTCTGCAACGTGCTTCTCCCACAGGTGCTGTGGCTGCGCAGAGTGCGCTCCAGTGTGCCCATGCTGTTTGTCATGTCGCTGGTCGTCAATACCGGCATGTGGCTGGAGCGCTTCATCATCGTGGTCACCTCGCTGCACCGGGATTTCCTTCCTTCCTCCTGGGGCATGTACTACCCCACGCGGTGGGATTGGGCCACCTATCTGGGCACGCTGGGTCTGTTCTTTACCTTGATGTTCCTTTTCCTGCGCTTCCTGCCGGTGATTGCCATCGCGGAGATGCGCGGGCTGGTGCCGGCCGGCAGCGGAGGTAAAAAGGAGTAGGCGGAAGCCCGCCGCGAGCCCTGGCCAGCGGCGGAAGCGGAATCTTCATGGCGCAGATCTTTCATCGCAGCACCAACACCGTGGCTCGGGTCAGCATCTATGGCTCGCTGGTGGCCTTGCTTGCCCTCAGCTTCGCTCTCTATGGACTGAGCGCTTCTCCCTATTACACCGACGTGAACCAGCCCAAGGATCAGCCCGTGCCGTTCAGCCACCGCCATCACGCCGGAGAGTTGGGTATCGATTGTCGCTATTGCCATACCAGCGTCGAGGAATCTTCCTTCGCGGGCATCCCGCCCACCCAAACGTGCATGACCTGCCACTCGCAGATCTGGACCAACAGCGCCATGCTCGAGCCCGTGCGCGCCAGTTACCGCTCCGGGCGCTCACTCGAATGGATCCGGGTCAACGCTCTGCCCGATTTTGTGTATTTCAATCACAGCATCCACGTCCACAAGGGCATCGGCTGCACTACCTGTCACGGGCCGATTGCCGAGATGCCCCTGACGTGGAAAGCCAACACCCTGCAAATGAGCTGGTGCCTGGGCTGCCATCGCGCTCCGGAAAAATTCGTGCGCCCGCGCGATCAGGTGTTCAATCCGAATTATCAGCCGCCTGCGGATCAGGCCGTGCTGGGCGCCCAACTGGTGAAGGAATACCAGATCCAGAGTCTCACCAACTGCAGCACCTGCCACCGTTGAGCGGCTCGCAACGCTGCGGGCCGTGGGAGACGGTAGTGGAGAGGAAAGAGACGGAAACCAGATGACCGCAAACGGCAACAACGGGACCGGGAAGCGCGGGCCGGATCTGGACGCGCTCCGCCGCCGCCTTGCGGCCCGCGGTGGCCGCCAGTACTGGCAGTGTCTGGAAGAGTTGGCCGATACGCCGGAGTACCGGGATTTCCTGCATCACGAGTTTCCCCATGACCCCGCGAAAGAAACCGGCGTGCCCCGGCGGGACGTCCTGAAATACATGGCCGCCTCCGCGGCGCTCGCCGGCCTCAGCGCCTGCACCAAACTGCCCGAAGAGAAAATCGTGCCGTACGTTACCCCGCCGGAACAGGTCATTCCCGGTAAACCCCTCTTTTATGCCACCGCCATGCCCGCACCGCACGGTGGAGGAGCCGCCGTCGGCCTGCTGGTGGAAAGCCACCTCGGCCGGCCCACCAAGATCGAGGGCAATCCGCAGCATCCCGGCAGCCTGGGCGCCACAGACGCCATCGCGCAGGCCTCGGTGTTGACGCTCTATGATCCGGATCGCTCTCCCGTCGTGGTGCGCGAGGGCCGGATGAGCAACTGGACCGCGTTCCTCCGCTTTTTGACTCCCATTCTCGAAGATCGCAAGCGCATCCGCGGCGCGGGCATGCGATTTCTCTCCGAATCCGTGATATCTCCTGCCATGGGCGCGCAGATGCGCGAACTGCTGGCCATGTATCCGGAGGCGAAATGGCACCAGTGGGAGCCGGCCGGACGCGACGCGGCGCGGGAGGGCGCGCAACTCGCCTTTGGCCGCGATGTGAACACCGTCTACCACCTGGACAAAGCGGACGTCATCGTCTCCCTCGATGCGGATTTTCTCCGCCAGGGGCCCGGGGCCATCCGCTACGCGCGTGAATTTATTTCTCGGCGCAAGCTGGACGGTCCGGAATCCAAAATGAACCGCCTGTACGTGGTCGAGGCTGCGCCCTCCAATACCGGCGCGATGGCGGACCACCGGCTTCCCTTGCGCGCTACGGAAGTAGCAGGCTTTGGCCGGGCGCTCGCTGCGGCTTTGGGCGTGCTGCCGGGTGGCCCCGCTGCGTCAAAGAATGTGCCGCAGAAATGGCTCCAGGTGGTGGCACGGGAACTGGATAGCCACCGCGGCTCCAGCCTGGTGATTCCCGGCGAGTATCAGCCGCCGGCCGTGCATGCCATGGCTCACGCCATCAACGCCGCCCTGGGAAATTCCGGCAAGACCGTCGAGTACACGGACTCGCTGGAGGTCGATCCCGTGAACCAGGCGGAATCCCTGCGCGCCCTGGTGTCCGATATGGCCGCGGGCAAAGTGGACCTGCTCTTCCTCATCGGCTGCAATCCCGTGTATTCCGTTCCCGCGGATTTTGAGTTTAAGGCCCACCTTCTGAACGTGCGCGTGCGCGTGCACCTGGGCCCGTATCACGACGAAACCGCGGAACAGTGCAACTGGCACATTCCGGAGGCCCATTACCTGGAGTCCTGGGGCGATACCCGCGCCTACGATGGCACCGTGGCCTTCATCCAGCCGCTCATCGCTCCCATCTATGAAGGAAAGTCACCGCTCGAACTGCTCGCCGCGGTCCAGGGAAAAGCGGGGCAAACTTCTCACGACCTGGTGCGCAATTACTGGAAAACGCAGCATGTGGCCAAAGACGAAAAAGCATTTGAAGCCTTCTGGGAGACATCGCTGCACGACGGCGTGGCGGCGGGAACCGCTTTTCCCCCGAAGGTCACACCGGTCGTCGCCAATCTGCCGGCCCGGCTTCCCGTGGCGTTGCCCACCTCTTCCGGTGGCGGCGCGCTGGAGGTGGCCTTCCGGCCCGACCCCACGGTGTTCGACGGCCGCTACGCAAACAACGGCTGGCTCCAGGAATTGCCCAAGCCGTTTTCCACGCTCACCTGGGATAACGCCGCGATGTTCAGCCCGGCGACCGCCGAACGGCTGGGAGTTTCCAGCGGCGACGTGCTGCGCCTCACCCTCGCGGAACGCGTGACCACCGCGCCCGCCTGGGTGCTGCCGGGACTTCCCGACGACGCGGTCACCTTGCACCTGGGGTACGGCCGCCGGCGCGCCGGGCGCCTCGGCAACGGCCAGGGATTCGATGCCTACGCGTTGCGCGCTTCCGCCGGTTTGTGGGCCGCTCCTGGTCTCAAAATCCAGCCGACCGGCGAAACCTACCGCCTCGCCGCCACCCAGCACCATCACATCGTGGACCGCGAAGGGCACCGCGCGGAAGAAGAAAGCGCCGCGGCTAACGACCCCGGACGCGGCATCGTCCGCGCCGCCACCCTGGAGGAATTCCGCAAAAACCCTGCGTTTGCGAAAGAAGAAGAAGAGGAAAAAACCAGCGGGCTCTCCCTCTATCCCGGTTTCGCTTACACCGGATATTCCTGGGGACTTTCCGTGGATATGCAGAGCTGCGTGGGATGCGGGGCCTGCGTGGTGGCTTGCCAGGCGGAAAACAACATTCCCGTGGTCGGCAAGCACGAGGTCCTGGCGGGAAGGGAAATGCATTGGATCCGCGTGGACACCTATTACCGCGGTGAGCTCGAGAATCCGGAGACCTACTATCAGCCGGTGATGTGCATGCAGTGCGAAAACGCGCCCTGCGAAGGCGTCTGCCCCGTGGGTGCCACCGTGCACAGCCCCGAAGGGTTGAATGAAATGGTCTACAACCGCTGCGTGGGCACTCGCTACTGCTCCAATAACTGCCCCTATAAGGTGCGCCGCTTCAACTTCCTGCTTTTCTCCGATTGGACCACCCCCAGCCTGTTCGGCGTCCGCAATCCCAACGTCACCGTGCGCAGCCGCGGCGTCATGGAGAAATGCACCTACTGCGTGCAGCGTATCCAGGCGGCCAAGATCGAATCGGAAAAACAGGATCGCAAGCTCCGCGATGGGGAGATTGTCACCGCCTGCCAGCAGGCCTGTCCCACCGAAGCCATCGTCTTCGGCAATCTCAACGATCCCTCCAGCCGCGTTTCGCGTCTGAAGGCCCGCGAACGGAATTACGGCCTGCTCGAAGATTTGAATACCCGCCCGCGCACCACCTATCTGGCGCGCGTGCGCAATCCCAATCCGGAGCTGGGAGGCTGAGGGGCGCGCCATGAGCCAGCCGAAGCTCTACGGCCTGATGGCCCAATTCGATTCGCCGGACGCGCTGCTGGACGCCGCGGAGAAGGCGCATGCCGCCGGCTATCGCCGCATGGACGCGTTCTCGCCCATGCCCATCGAGGGGCTCGCGGAAGCCGTGGGCTTCCATCGCTCCGCGCTTCCCCTGGTCGTGCTCTGCGGCGGAATCGCCGGCGGCCTCACCGGATTCTTCCTGCAATACTACGGCAGCGTGATCGGCTATCCGCTCAACGTGGCCGGCAAGCCGCTGAATAGCTGGCCCGCGTTTATTCCCATTACCTTCGAGTTGACCGTGCTCTTCGCCGCCGTCACCTGCGTCTTCGGCATGCTGGCCATGAACGGCCTGCCCACGCCCTATCATCCCGTGTTCAACGTGCCCAGCTTTGCCCTGGCCTCGCGCGACCGCTTTTTCCTGTGCGTCAAGGCGCGCGACGCGCAGTTCGATCTACGCAATACCGGCGAGTTTCTGAAAGGCCTGGGAGCCAGCGAGGTGAGCGAAATTGCGTCGTGAACCCCGCATCTTCGGAGCGCCAGCACCCGCGTTGCGCGGCGTGCGTTGCGCCGCGCTGGCCGCGCTGCTGCTTTCGCTGCCCGGTTGCCGCCTGGACATGCACGTCCAGCCCAAATACAAGCCCCTGGCGCAGACGGATTTCTTCGGCGATGGCCGCGCCGCGCGGCCCGTGGTGGCCGGCACCGTGGCCCGCGGCCAGCTCCATCTGGACGACCACCTTTACACCGGAAAGGTGGATGGGAAACTGGTGACCACTTTTCCCTTTGCCGTCACCCGCGCGGACCTCGAGCGCGGCCGCGATCGTTACAATATCTATTGCACGCCGTGCCACGATCCCGCCGGACATGGCCGCGGCATGATCGTGCTGCGGGGATTTCCCCCGCCGCCCTCCTATCACATCCAGCGCTTGCGCGACGCCCCCGTCGGCCACTTTTTCGACGTCATCACCAATGGTCTGGGCAATATGTACAGCTATGCCTCGCGCGTCTCGCCGGAAGACCGCTGGCGCATCATCGCCTACATTCGCGCCCTTCAGTTGAGCCAGGGCGCCGCGCTGAATGATGTCCCCGCGGCCGAGCGCGGGGAGCTGGAAGGGCAGAAGAAATGAGCGAGCCGGAAACCCTCGATCTCGCGCTGGACCGGTTGGCCAAGCCCGCGCTCGGCGTGGGTGTGGCCGGGGCGCTGGGACTCGCCGCCTTCGGCGTGATGGGAGACACCACCCAATTCTTCCGCAGCTACTTATTCGCTTTTGTCTTCTGGATGGGCGTGCCCCTCGGCTCCCTGGCGCTCCTCATGCTGCATCACCTCACCGGAGGCGGCTGGGGATTCGTCATCCGGCGGCTGTGCGAGGCGGGCACGCGCACCTTCGCGTTGATGGCTGTCCTGTTTCTCCCCCTGTTCTTCGGCATGGCCCGTCCCGGCTTCTACGAATGGACACGGCCCGGGTGGGCTGAGGAATCGCACTCCGCCCTCAAAGCTGTGTACCTCACTCCCGGATTTTTCCGCCTGCGCGCCGTGGTCTATTTCGCCGTGTGGATCTTGCTCGGCTACCTCCTCAGCAAATGGTCCATCGAAGAAGACGGCTCCAAGGACCCGGAATGGCACCGCAAAATGGAAGCGCTCAGCGCCCCGGGGTTGATCCTGTTCGGAATGACCTCCACCTTTGCCTCCGTGGACTGGGTGATGTCGCTCGAGCCTCACTGGGCCTCCACCATGTATGGCCTGATCTTCATCGTCGTGCAGGTGTTGACCGCCCTGGCCTTCCTCATCCTGATGGCCCGCAGCCTCTCCCACCACCAGCCCCTCGCCGCCGTGGCTTCCCCCTCGCGTTTCCACGACCTCGGCACCCTCCTCTTCGCCTTCACCATGTTGTGGGCCTATCTCTCCTTCTCCCAGTTTCTGATTATCTGGGCCGGCAATCTCAAGTCGGAAATCCCCTGGTATCTCAAGCGCGGCACGGGAAGCTGGGCAGGCCTCGCCGTCTTTCTGCTCCTCTTCCATTTTGCTTTGCCCTTCTTCATCCTGCTCAACCGGCCGGTGAAGCGGAACAAACGCACCCTCGCTGTGATCGCCGGCGGATTGATGGTCATTTCCGCCGTGGACGTCTTCTGGCTGGTCATGCCGGCTTTCTTCCCGGATTCGCCGGCGGTCCACCTCACCGATTTTCTCGCTGCCGCCGCAATCGGCGGCCTCTGGCTGTGGCAGTTTGCCAGGCAGCTCCGCGGACGGCCGCTGGCCCCGCTGGGAGATTCTCGTATGGAGGCTGCTGTTGAGCACGGAGCCTAACAACCATCCGGCCGCCGGCTCGCCGGGCGGCTACGAGCGGAGCGACGCCAATCCCGCCCGCCTGGTGCACTTTGCCATCGGCCTGGCGGTGCTCCTCGTGGTCGTCTGGTGGGGTATGCTCCAGATGTTTGATTACTTCAAAAAGGTCCAGCAGAAGGACCTGGGTGCCGCGGTCACTCCCTACGAACAAGGACGGCCGCTTCCTCCCCTCCCGCGCCTCCAGGTCGAGCCCGTCCAGGACCTCGTTCAGCTTCGCGCGCAGCAAAACGACGCACTCGACACCTACGGCTGGGTGGACCGCGCCAATGGCATCGTGCGCATTCCCGTCAGCCGGGCCATGGATTTGTTGCTCGAGCGCGGCGCGCTGCCCGTTCGGCCCAATGCCCCCGCGGCCCCGGATCGGCCCCCGGTCGCTCCGCCCGCGCCGCTGGGCGCTCCCGCTTCGCACGTCGTCAATGGTGGAGGTAACCCATGAAAGCCGTCGGATCCCCGCGCCACGCGGTGGGAAAAATGTCCATCGCCCTGGCTTTATTGGCTGGATTGCTTCTGGCCCCCGCGCCCGCCGCGGGCCAGGCAGACCCGCTTCCAGTCATGCAGAATCCCACCGGCCGCCCCGACGTCATCACTAAGATCGGCCTGGACCAGAAGCTCGACGCGCAGGTTCCGCTCGATTTGCAGTTCCGCGATGAGCGCGGCGCCACCGTCACCCTCCGTCAGTTCTTCCGCTCCCGGCCGGTGATCCTCACCCTGGTTTATTACCAGTGCCCCATGCTCTGCACCTTTGTCCTCAACGGCGTGCTCACCAGCGCCAAAGACATTTCCTTCGACATGGGCAAGGACTTCGAGGTGGTCACCGTTAGCATCGATCCGGCCGAAACTCCTCTGCTCGCCGAATCCAAGCACACCATGTATGCCGGACTGTACGGCCGCCCCGGCGCGATTTCCGGCTGGCACTTTCTCACCGGCCAGGAAGCCGCGATTCGGCAGCTCGCCGCCGCCGTCGGCTTCCGCTACGTCTACGACAAAGAGTCGCAGCAGTTCGCCCACGCCAGCGGCATCCTGGTGCTCACACCGCAGGGGCGCGTCTCCCGTGTTCTTTATGGGATCTCCTACCCCCCGCGCGATTTGCGTTTTGCCTTGGTCGAGGCCTCCGGCGGGAAAATCGGCACGCCCGTGGATCAGATCCTCCTGGCCTGTTACCACTACGATCCCATGACCGGTAAATACGGGCTGCTGGTTTCCCGCGTCATCCGCGCGGCGGGCATTGCCACCGTCGTGGCCATCGGAGGGTTGGTGCTCGTCCTGCGGCGCCGGGAGCACTATGCCCCGCCGCAAGAAAACCACGGGAGGAACGGCTGAAGGAACGGTGCGGGAGCCGATCGGTTTGATGTCACCGCTGATACTCAATCCGGCGATTGCCTTGCTGCAGAGCAGCGGCGGGATTCCCATTTTCCCCGACCGCGCCTCCACCGTGGCCGCGGGCGTGGACCAGCTCCATTACTTCCTCACCATCCTTACCCTGTTTTTCACCTTCGTCATCTTCGCCGTGATTTTCTATTTCATGGTGCGCTACCGCCGCCGCTCGGAGGATGAGCAGCCCCCGGAAACCGTCACCTGGTTGCCCCTCGAGCTCACCTGGACCATTGTTCCCACCCTCATCTGCGCCGTCGTTTTTGTCTGGAGCTCCAGCCTCTACTTCCGCAACGCCCGCCCGCCGCTCGCTTCCATGGAAATCTTCGTCATCGGGAAGCAATGGATGTGGCACCTCCAGCACCCCGAGGGCGTCCGCGAAATCAACGAACTGCACGTCCCCGTGGGCATCCCCGTGAAGCTCACCATGACCTCTCAGGACGTGATCCACGATTTTTATATCCCCGCCTTCCGCGTGAAAAAAGACGCGCTCCCCGGCCGCTATTCCTCGCTCTGGTTTCAGGCCACCAAGACCGGCACCTTCCACTTCTTCTGCGCGCAATATTGCGGAGAAGGCCACTCCGCGATGATCGGCTGGGTGCATGTGATGACCCCTGAGGATTATTCCGCCTGGCTGGCCGGAGGCACCCGTGGCGAGACCATGACCCAGGCCGGCGAGCGCCTCTTCAATCAGTACGGCTGCGTCACCTGCCACGTCCCCGACGGCTCCGGCCGCGGGCCCTCGCTCGTGGGCCAGTTCGGCAAGCCGCAGAAGCTCCGCGACGGCCAGTTGCTCCTCGTCGACGAAGCCTTCCTGCGCCGCGCCATCACCCAGCCCAATTCCATGCCCCTGCCCAATTACGCCCCCGTCATGCCCAGCTTTCAGGGGCAGTTGAATGAAGAGCAGATCCTCCAGCTCATCGCCTATGTGAAATCGCTGGCCGGTGAAGAAAGAAAGGGGAAAGGCCAATGACCGCCGCGGTTGCCCAAGCGCCTCCCGCCGAACGCGTTCATTATCTCAACGCGGAATACGGCATCCGTTCCTGGTTGCTCACCACCGACCACAAGCGCATCGCCCTGCTCTACCTCGCTTCCATCACCCTCATGTTTTTTGTCGGCGGCTTCATGGCCGTGCTCATGCGCCTGCACCTCATTGATCCCGCCGGCGGCCTGGTCCACCCGGACACCTTCAACAAGCTCTTCTCCATGCACGGCATCATCATGATTTTCTTTTTCCTGATCCCCTCCATCCCCGCCGTCCTCGGCAATTTCCTCGTCCCCATGATGATTGGCGCCAGGGACCTGGCCTTCCCCCGCATCAATCTGCTCAGCTGGTACATCTACATCGTGGGCGCCGTCCTCACTCTCACCGCCATGGTCTCCGGCGGAGTGGATACCGGCTGGACGTTTTACACCCCCTACAGCACCACCTACGCCAATTCCCAGGTGATGCTCACCGCGGTGGGCGTGTTCATCTCCGGATTTTCTTCCATCCTCACCGGACTGAATTTCATCGTCACCATCCACAAAATGCGCGCCCCCGGGCTCACCTGGTTCCGCATGCCCCTCTTTCTCTGGGCCATGTACGCCACCAGCATCATTCAGGTGCTCGGCACGCCGGTCGTGGCCATCACCATCTTCCTGGTCGGCCTCGAGCGCATTTTCCACGTCGGCATCTTCGATCCTGCCGTGGGCGGCGACCCCCTGCTCTTCCAGCACCTCTTCTGGTTCTACTCCCATCCCGCCGTGTACATCATGATCCTGCCCGGAATGGGCGTGATCAGCGAAATCATCACCTGCTTCTCGCGGAAGAAGATCTTCGGTTACAGCTTCGTGGCCTTCTCCAGCATGGCCATTGCCGTCATCAGCTTCCTGGTTTGGGGCCACCACATGTTCGTCACCGGGCAGTCGATTTACGCCGGGCTGATTTTTTCCGTGCTCAGCTTTCTCGTGGCCATCCCCTCGGCCATTAAAGTCTTCAACTGGACCGCCACCCTCTACCGCGGCTCCATTTCCTACCAGGCCCCCATGCTCTACGCCCTCGGATTCATCGGCCTGTTCACCATGGGCGGGCTTACCGGTTTGTTCCTCGCCTCCCTGGCCACCGACGTCCACCTCAACGGCACCTATTTCATCGTCGCCCACTTTCACTACATCATGGTGGGCGGCGCGGTCATGGCCTACCTCGGCGGCATCCACTTCTGGTGGCCGAAGATTACCGGACGCCTCTATCCGGACACCTGGGCCCGTCTGGCCGCCGCCATCGTGTTCGTGGGCTTCAACCTCACTTTTTTCCCGCAGTTCATGCTCGGCTACCTGGGCATGCCGCGCCGCTATGCCACCTATCCGGCGGAGTTCCAGGTGCTCAATGTCATGTCCTCCGCCGGCGCCTCCATCCTCGGCATTGGCTATCTGATCCCGCTGGTCTATCTGTTCTGGTCCATGCGCTACGGCCCCATTGCCCCGGCCAATCCCTGGCGCGCCAAAGGACTCGAATGGCAGACCGATTCCCCGCCGCCCACCGTCAACTTCGAAACACCCCCGGTGGTCACTGAGCCGGCCTACGCCTACGGTCCCCCCGGCACGCCACAGGAGGGCGCCCATGACTGACGCGGCCATGGAACACACCGCAGAGCATCCGCGCTTCCTGGCGCATCACTTCACCGACATCGAACAGCAGTTCGAGGCCGGCACGCTGGGCATGTGGCTGTTCCTGATCACCGAGATCATGTTCTTCGGCGGCCTCTTCGCCACCTACGCGATTTACCGCCTCATGTACCTTTCCGCCTTCGAGGCCGGCAGCCACCTGCTGGATGTAAAACTCGGCGCCATCAATACCGCCGTGCTCATCGGAAGCAGCCTGACCATGGCCCTGGCCGTGCGCGCGGGACAGACCGGCAGCCGCAAGGCCCTCATCGTTTTCCTGATTCTCACCATGCTGCTCGGCGGAGTCTTTCTGGGAGTGAAAGCGTATGAATACCACCACAAGTGGGAAACCGGCCTGGTGCCCGGCTTCCACTGGGGCCCCACCGAAGAGGTCCACCTGCACCCGGTGGCCGCGCTCCCGCACGTCGAGCTTTTCTTCTGCTACTACTTTTTCATGACCGGCCTGCACGCCCTGCACATGATCATCGGCTTCGGAATCATGGCCGTGCTGGTTTGGCAGGCCGCGCGCGGACGCTTTGACGGGGGCTACTACTCGCCCATCGAGGTCAGCGGGCTCTACTGGCACTTCGTGGACATTGTGTGGATTTTTCTCTTCCCCCTGCTCTACCTGATTGGAGGGCGCTACTGATGTCCGGCCACGTGGTTCCGGTGTGGGTTTACATCGCCATCTTTCTGGCTCTGCTGGCGCTCACCGCCACCACCGTCGGCGCCGCTTTCATCGATATGGGACCGTTCAATACCCTGGTGGCCCTGGCCATCGCCGTGGTCAAGATGCTGCTGGTGGTGCTGTTCTTCATGCATCTGCGCTCTTCCAGTTCGCTCACCAAAGTGGTGGTCGCCGCCGGCTTCTTCTGGCTGATGCTGCTGATGGCCTTCACCCTCACCGACGAATTCTCCCGCTACTGGACCGAGACCCCTTCCGGCTGGGGCGCCGCCACCTCCGCCCCGGTCTCGCAACGGTGAGCTGATCCCCGCATTTCGCAGGCATGGTTAATGGTCTGTAAATATACACCCGAGTTGATTATTGCCTCTTGACATGTCCCTATCCATCTCATATTGTCTTCGACATTTCGAATGCCAGGAGGCATCATGTCCTTCAGAAAGTCCTGGGCTCTTCTCCTGCTTTCTTTTCAGTTGTCTCCCACC
>DATIYQ010000029.1:0-6369 GCA_035517515.1 Binatia bacterium | reverse complement strand
GAAGCCGCCGATGCCGTGGTGCTGGAGACTTCGCTCAGCCGCGTGGACGCCCTGATGCACATCGGACGCCGCATGCGCCGCATCGCCCTGCAGAGCGCCGTGGGCGGAATGGCCCTGAGCATTCTGGGAATGATCGCCGCGGCGTTTGGTTACCTGCCGCCCATCGGCGGCGCCATCGCGCAGGAAATTATTGACCTGGCCGCGGTCACCAACGCGGTGCGCGTGGCCTTCTCCACAGACGCCATGACCGACTTCTAGCGGAGAAACCAATGTGCTGCCGGAGACTGGTCCATTCCGCGAAACCATTGTAGGAGGCGCCGCGCGAGACGATTCTTTCGCACTCCAGTAATCAAACGGCCTTTCGAATCGCTTGCAACGCCGTTCAATCGCATTACTCTATAGCCCCCATCGCACTTGCCGGAGGCAGCAGCCTATGTCGGTACTCGATATCTTGCTGGGAAAAGCGCTGGCAACTTCCGACGAGCGGGCGGAACAGATCGGCGCTTCCGCCGGGATTCCCATCTTCGGGCTGGACGCGCTGAGTTCCGCCGCTTACGGGCCGGAGGCCGCGCTCACCATGCTGATTCCCCTGGGCGCCGCGGGTGTGGCCTGTATCGTCCCGGTCAGCGCCAGCATCATCGTGTTGCTCGCCATTCTCTACTTCTCCTACCGCCAAACGATCGCGGCATATCCCGGCGGGGGCGGTTCCTACACCGTGGCATCGGAAAATCTGGGCACCTATCCGGGGCTGCTGGCTGCCGCCGCGTTGATGCTGGACTACATCCTGGTGGCCGCGGTGGGCATCGCCGCGGGAGTGGGCGCGCTGGTCTCCGCGGCGCCCCGCTTGCAGCCGCACACCTTGTCGCTCTGCCTGCTGATCCTGTTGGTGGTCACTCTGGTGAACCTGCGAGGCGTTCGCGAGGCGGGGACGTTTTTCATGGTGCCGACCTACCTGTTTCTGGGAACCATGCTGATTACGCTTTTGATTGGCGTGGCGCGTGCGCTGGCCGCGGGCGGCCATCCCGTTCCGGTGGCGGCTGCGCCTGCGGCCAGCCCGGTGGCAGCCGCGGCCAGCCTGTGGCTGCTGCTCCAGGCGTTCTCGAATGGATGCACGGCCATGACCGGAGTGGAGGCGGTGAGCAACGGCGTGCGCGCGTTCCGCGAGCCCGCCGTGCGCAACGCGCAGCGCACCCTCACCGTGATCATCGGCCTGCTGATTGTCCTGCTGGGAGGAATCGCCTACCTGGTGCGCGCGTACGGCATCGCCGCGACGGATCCCGGCCAGCCGGGCTACCAGAGCGTGCTTTCCATGCTGGTGGCCGCGGTGGCCGGACGCGGATGGTTCTACTACCTGACGATTGGCTCGGTCCTGCTCATCCTGTCGCTTTCCGCGAATACGGCGTTTGCAGATTTCCCGCGCCTGTGCAAAGCGGTGGCCCAGGGCGGCTTTCTGCCGCACTCCTTCGGGTTCCGCGGACGCCGCCTGGTGTACTCGCAGGGAATCCTGGTGCTGGCCGCGCTGGCCGGCTTGCTGCTGATCGTGTTCCGCGGCGTGACCGACAATCTGATTCCGCTCTTCGCCATCGGCGCGTTTCTGGCCTTTTCCCTTTCGCAAGCGGGGATGGTGGCGCATTGGAGGCGCACCGGGGGTCCGGGCGCGATGCGCAGCATGATTGTGAACGGCCTGGGCGCGGTGGTCACCGCCATGACCCTGCTGGTGGTGCTGGTGGCCAAGTTCACCTCGGGCGCGTGGATCAGCGCCCTGCTGATTGCCGCCATGGTTTGGGCCATGCTGTGGGTGAGGCGCCATTACGAGCGGGTGGCGGAAGAAACGCAATTGGCCTCCGCCCTGCACATTGAAAACCTGGGCCCGCCGATTGTGATTCTCCCGATCCAGGGCTGGAACCGGATCGCGGAACGCGCGCTGCAATTTGCCCTGGCGCTCTCGCCGGAGGTGCATGCCATCCACGTGGCCATGGAGGAGGAAACGGAGGCACTGGAACGGGAATGGCCGCAACTGGTCGAGCGTCCCGTGCGCAACGCGGGAGGCACACCGCCGTCGCTGGTCACCGTGCCCTCGCCGTACCGCCTGGTGTTGAAGCCGATCCTGGAATACGTACTGCAAATGGAGGCGCAGAACCCGGGGCGCCAGATCGCGATCATTGTGCCCGAACTGGTGGAGAAGCACTGGTACCACTACCCGCTGCACAATCAGCGCGCAGAACTCTTGAAAGCGTTTCTGCTGCTGAAGGGGAGCCCGAACATCGTGTTGATCAACGTGCCGTGGTACACGCAGGCGTGACGGCGCGCTGCGGGGGGAACACCGGCGCGCCGGGAACGCGGGGCGCGGAATCCGCCCTGCCCTTAGGGTGTTTGCTTCGGCGGGGCGGCCGCGGGGGCCGTCACGCTCAAACGCAAGGTTCTGATCTCGTAAGGATTGACCACCACGGTGGCGGTCTTTCCGTCGAAAGGCAATTTTTCTCCGGCTTTTTCCATCAGGTTCGCGTCCCACACTTCGGCGACGCCGGCCGGTACGGCAATCTGCGCGGTGGTCTTCTGTCCGGCAAATTCGTAGAAACGCAGGATGAGGTCGGTCCCGCCTTCGGCCTGCTTGAGCCCGGTCAGAAGCAGATTTTGAGGTTCGATGCCGGCGAAGGAGTACGTGGCCGGCAGCGCGCCTCCGTGACTTCCCACAGCGATCCAGCGAAGCGGGGAGTTGAGCTCGTAGCCGGCGCGGACGGTGCCCGCCTCGCGCCAGCCGCCGGCGTGCGGCACAAGCGCATAGGTGAACTCGTGCCCGCCCTCATCGGCGTGCGGGTCCGGCCATTCCGGAGAGCGCAGCAGGCTCAGCCGCAGCACGTTGTCCTTTCCGTCGTAGCCATACTTGGAATCGTTCAGCAGGCTGAGGCCATGCGTGGAGTCGGAGAGGTCGGCCCAGCGAAGCGCGGGCACCTCAAACTGCGCCTGCTCTTCGGGGGTCCGCCGGGTAGTGGGCCGGGCGATCGCGCCGAAAGGAATTTCATAGCTGGCGGTTTCCGCCTGCACGGCCACCGGGAAGGCCACCTTCAGCAGAATATGTTTCTCGTGCCAATCCACGGTCATGCGCACGTCCACGCGGCGGATGTGCGGGTAAAGGGTGATCTCCTGCACAAACGTCGAGCTCTGGAAATGCTTCTTCACGCGCAGGACAGCCCGCAGCAGTCCTTTTTCCGCCAGCCGGACCTCGTCCGCCTCGTCCAGCTTCCACATCTGCTTTTCGAAGTCGGCGTCAATATTCCAGGCGTCCCAGGCTTTGGGCTTGTCCAGGAAAGCCTGCAGCTCATTACCGCATGCGTCCGGAGGAATGGCCTCCCAGTGGCTCTGCTTGTCGTACAGGCTGGTCATGCAGCCCGTCTTGGGATCCACGCGCACCCTGAAAAATTCGTTCTCGAGAAAATCCGGTCCGGCGGCAAGTGTGGAGGTGCCCGAGCCCTGCTTTGGTCCGGCCACCACGTGAAACACGCTGTAGCCGAGCGCGGGCACGTCTTGCGCCAGGAAGCGGACTCGAACTCGCGGATCATCGGGTTTCGAAAGCCGCTCGGCGGGGACGGGCCGGCCCATCGCGTCGTGCACCTCCGCTCCGGCCGGCGCGCCGGCGGGCCCGGGCAACTCCACTTCCGCCTCTTCAACGCTGGTCCGCTTCCAGGCCAGCGGGTTGAAGACCACGACGGCGGCACCGGCACCCAGCGTGTTCACACGCGCGGCCAGCGCTTCGAGCGCATGGTCGAGATGTTCCCGGCCAATCCGGCCCACTTCGGCATAGTCACGCGCCGCGTCCTTATAAACCGCGCTGATGCCGGAGCCCGCGGCGATATCGTGGAACTGGTTGAACAATACTTTTTCCCAGGCCAGGCGCAAATCGCCGGACGGATAGACCGAGCCGCCGAGACTGGCCAGGGAAGAAAACTTCTCCGCGGTCAGCAGCAATTCCTCGCTGCGCCGGTTGCCTTTCTTGGTTTCCGCCTGACTGGTGAACACGCCGCGGTGATACTGGAAATAGAGCTCGCTCTTCCAGACCGGCAGGTCCAGAGAGGGCGCGCGTTTGGCCAGATCGTCGAACCACGGTTGGACGGCGCCGAGCTCCAGGCGCGGATACACCGCATCCTTTCGCCAGCGCTGGGCGGTCTCCAACATGTCGCGCGTCGGGCCGCCGCCATGGTCGCCCACTCCGAACAGGTAGAGCATGTCCGGATATTTCATGGCCGGGGCGTACGCCGCCAGGTCGCGTGCCATGTTCAACGGATTGATGGGATTGGCGTAGTCGTGCGGGAAGTAGGTGAGCACGCGGCTACCGTCCGGGGCCTCCCACCAGAACAGCTTGTACGGGAATTTGGTGGTGTCGTTCCAGGCCATCTTCTGGGTGACAAAAAAATCCACGCCGGATTTCTTGTAAATCTGCGGGAGCTGCCAGTTGTAGCCGAACGAATCCGGGTTCCATCCGATGCGCACGTCCACGCCGAATTTGTCCTGGAAGTAGCGCTTCCCGAGCAGCAGTTGCCGGACCAGGGATTCGCCATCGGGCATGTTCAGGTCGGGTTCGACCCACATCCCGCCAATCACTTCCCAGCGGCCTTCTTTGACGCGCTGGCGGATTTCCTCAAAAAGCGGGGGGTACTTCTCTTCCATCCACTCGTAGGCCGCGGCGGAGGAGTGCGTATAGGTGAGCCCCGGAAATTCGCGCATCAGTTGCAGCGCGCTCGACCAGGTGTGTTCCACCACCATGGTGGTTTCGCTCGCCGGCCAGAGCCAGGCCATGTCGATGTGAGAATTTCCCGAGGCATGAATGGTGTAGCCCTGCATCCATTGGCGCAGCGGCTCGAGCGCGTCTGCGGCCGCGGTCAGGGAACGGTCGAAGGTGCGCTGATCGCCCGCGTCCAGCGATTTCCAATCCACGGCGGCGGAGGCGGCTTCCAACTGGGCCGCCTTGGCCGCGTCGTTCGGGGCCAGGCCGTGCAGCAGGGTCTCCGCAACCAGCAGTTCCTGACCCAAAAAGCCGGGGTCGGTGCGGCTTTGCGGAAAATCCACCAGGACGTTGGCGCCGCGAAACGTCCATTTCCACTGGCTCCAGGTAACGTGCACGGCCACCAGGAGAATCTGGCTGGGTGAGGCGCGCCCCGAAAGGGGAATGGGATCACCCTCCTCGAACTCCGCCAGCGGCTCGCCATTCACGTAATAGCGCACGGTATCCGCGTTCCAGGCATCCAGCCGCAGCCGCAGCCGCGCACCGCGCACCGGATAGCCGCCCACACGCACCGGCACTTCGATGGGCAGGCGCAGCCAGACGGAATTTCTGGGAAATTCGGTGCCCGGCGACCACAGAGACCAGGAGCCGTCGTTGAAGTCCGGGGCGGCGGCCTGCGCGTCGTCTCCGGAGAAGTAGAGGATGCGCTGAACGCTGAACTGCGCCAGGGAATCCAGCCGCGCCGCGGTCTTCTGCACCGGCGTCTGTGGCGCCTGATCATCCGTGGCCGCCTGTGCTTGCGGCGCGCCGAGAGCCGCGGCGGCTGCCAGCAGCGCGGCCAGAACCATTCGCCCGAGCATGCGCATAATTTCTCCTTACAACATTCTTCCGGCCACGGAGAGGACGCAGATGGCCAGAACCAGCACGGCCACGCCTGCGCTCATCACGCGCAGCGGCTGCTTGCCGCTGTTGCGCCATTCGCCCGTGGCCACGCCCCAAACGCTGGCGGTGATCACGATCAGGGACATGAACAGCGGCCAGGCCAGCACCGGCCCAAGCGTACCGAGTTCTACGGTGGAAACTCCATACAGTACGGTGCTGCCGAACCAGAAAAAGGCCATCAGCGCCGCCAGCAGCCAGTACAGGCCGGTGCCGGAGGCGCCAAACCGCGAGCCGGTGCCGTTTTTCCGCATCAGGTAAATACAATAAATCAAGTTCGGCACGCCTCCCGCGCACATCAATGGCAGCCACACGGCGTTTGGAGCCCACATCGGCGATGCTCCGATGCGCACCGCGGCATCGGCCAGCGGCTTTCCGTAGGTGAGGCCAATGTTCACCAGGGCAGAGCCCAGCCCGCTGATGATGCAGAACACCAATCCCAACGCCGCCGAAGATTTTCCCCCAGGTGCCTGACCCAGCGCTGCCTCGCGCTTTCTTCCGGCCACGGCGCAGACTCCCACGCCCACCAGGACCAGAAAAACCCCGGCCAGAATGCCCATCCCTCCGCTGGTGAGGACCTTTTCGGAGTGCTGACGAAAAAGCGGGAGCAGGCTGCCCAGCGCGGTGGATGTTCCCAGGATCACGGAAAAGGCGAGCGCGATGCCCAACGAGTCCACCGCCAGGCCGAAGAACACCTGGGAGATTCCCCA
>DATIYQ010000028.1:0-11278 GCA_035517515.1 Binatia bacterium | reverse complement strand
CCGCAGAAATCGCTGTTTCTGGCTCCCGTCAACCTGGGCAAAAACTGCGTCACCCTGATCGAGCGCGAAGCTGCGCACGCCAAGGCCGGACGCCCCGCGCGCATGATTGCCAAGCTCAATTCCCTGGTGGACCCGACCATTATCCGCGCCCTTTACGCGGCCTCCCAGGCCGGCGTGCAGATCGACCTGATCGTGCGCGGGGGATGCGCCCTGCGTCCCGGAGTGCGCGGACTGAGCAGCCGCATCCGAGTGCGCAGCGTGGTGGGCCGCTTCCTGGAACACAGCCGCATCTTCGTGTTTCAAAATGGAGGCGAACCGGAAGTCTACCTGGGCAGCGCGGACTGGATGCCGCGCAACCTCTACGAGCGCGTGGAGGTGATGTTCCGGCTGAAGGACCAGGCGCTGGCGCGCCAGGTGTGCCGGGAAATCCTGGGACCGTATCTGGCGGACACGCGCAACGCCCGGCTGATGAAGCCGGATGGGAGCTATGTGCGCGCGGCGCTGCAGGCGGGAGCGCGCCGCTCCCGCAATGGGCGCCCGCGCGGCGGCCGCAGGCGCGGCGCAGGATCTTTCGATGTGCAGCAGTATCTGATTTCCCTGGCGGAAGGCACCGCGGATCCAGCTTCCCTGCCGGCGTTCCCGGTGCGCATTTAGTCCGTAATTCTGACAGAAAAGCTACGCAAGGATGGGCGGAGGCGCGGGGCGGGCCGGCGTGCGCTGTAGAAGTGCCGGCGCGGGACCAGGGAGCCACGCGGGGCTGCGCAGAAAAGAGAATCCCCGCCCCAGCAGGCCAGGGCGGGGACCCCGAAACATTCGAGCCGGCTAGCTGCGGGCCGGTGAAGTCTTGTCCAGCAAATCCACGAGAGGCTTGGCCGCGGGCGGAACCGCCTGGTGCTGCACGATGTCCGTAGCCTTCTCTTCCTTGCCGTAGACCGCCTTGTTGGCGTCGTTGTCCACGTCCATGGAGGCGCCCTGCAAGGAAACCCCGGCGAAGAGGCCCTTGCTACGCGAATAGGTGAGGACATCCACGTTCATGGCTTGGGCGTTGTAATTAGTGGCCTCTGCGCCGCTGGGGCCGGCGGCGGCCGCGGCGTTTCCGCCAATCTTGGTTTTGCCGTTCAGAATCTGCTCCACACCCTTATGGCTAACCACCACCAGCACGAAATCGGTGGCGGTAGAACCGAGCTGGATACCCACGCTGCCCTGGTCGAGCGCGTACATGGCCGGAGCGCCCCAGGCGCCCTTCATGTCAGCGCCCTTGCGGCAAACGAGCGCGCCGCGGCCGTAGCTGCTGCCGATTCCGATGGCCACCTTTTTCACGCTCGGAAAGATGAGCACGCAATAGGCCTGGTCGACGATATGTTTCTGAAGTCCCTTGTCGTTGGTGAGGATGTCCTGGAATACCCTGGCGGAATTGGCCAGGCGCTCATCCTGTTTGGATTGTGCGAAGAGTGGCGTGGCCAGAGCAATTGAGATGACAATCGCGAACAATTTCCTGTTCATGGTTTGATCCTTTCGCCCGGCGCATGATTCGTTCCCCCGCGTCCGGGACCCACAAGATGAATCCTTACTTTACTACAGGCGCAAATTCGAAGACGAGACTTCCACCTCGATCTGCCAGTTAAGCCGCCCGGGTGATTGGCGGGCGCCTGGAGCCCCACCGGGTCAGGATGCACGTGGAGACGGAATCGCCGGAACTGTCAAAAATGACAGTCACCCGGCGAAGACGCTGGGAACGCGTTGCTACGATGAAGCTACCCGCAGCCGCGGGCGGGCCCAGCGGAGACCTGGCGGAGCGCCCTCAGATGAACAGGTAGACATAAACAGCAAAGCCCACCGCCGCCAGGCCGGCCGCGGCAGCCAATCCCCAGAGCAGATTGCGCTTGCGGGCGGCCATGGCGAAGGTGGCCACGATGACCGCGGCCTGCGCGGCGAGCATTCCGAAAAAGAAACGCTGGCTGCGCCGCTCGTGGCGCTCCGCCGTGAAATTGCTCCTGCGGACCTGAAGCTCATAGAGATAGGCGATGGCCTGGTTCAGCCGTGATTCCGTGTCGTAGCGCTGCGCGGTGTAGCGCAACCGCGCCGCCACCACGTCCCGGTGATTGGGCCGCCCGGCGGACTCGCTCTCGAGTTGCGCCACGGCTTTGTTGTTGGGAGCGAGCAGGGCGTCGAAAGAGCCGGCCCGCTCCTGGGCGGCAAGCAACGCGGCAGCCAGGGCCGGGTCCGTCAACCTGGCAATGAGCGGGGAGACTTCGCTTTCGGGACGGCCGGCCAACACTGCGTCCTGGGCCGCCTGGACCGCGGGGGCCAGCGCCGGGGCCGGTGGGGCGGGCGGAGGGCCGATGGCGGAAAGAGTGGCCGCGTCGAGCGGGCGCACCTCCCCGGTGGCCTGAAGCACATCGAGAGTGCTCAGTTGCAGCGCGCTGCGCAAACGCTTGGCCTGGAAAAATTCCCACTGGTCGCCGGTCTTGGACTGTTGCTGGGCGGCCAGGGCGCGGTGGTATTGCGCGCGGGTCATCTCGCTGGAAGCGAGACCGGCAAGCATGGTGGCCACAACCGTCATCACCACGGGCGTGGCCGCCAGGATTTTTCCCCAAAGGGTTTGTGGTACCTGGGCCTTCAGTTCGTCTGGAATCTTGAGTTCAGCCATCGGTGCGGCACCCCGCTCCGGGCGCAGCTCGGTGCAAGAAGTCGCCTGGCTGCCCCCGGGGCGGGTACTCTACCGCATCCTGGAGTTCGAGACACTGCCAGGATGCTCGCTCACGGGAAGGCGTTTGCTGCCGGCGGTTGGCGGCCGCGATCGGGGCGCGCGCCGCAGCGGCGTGATGTACACTCTCCGGCCGTGATTCATCCGGGTCGTTTTCTTTATTGCCGCACGGCCGCGGGCCGCGCGGAAAAGGAACTGTATTGCGAGGCGGTGCCGCTGGGCACGCTGGCGGCGCGCTATGGCACGCCGCTGTATGTTTACTCGGCCACGGCGATTCGCGAGCGGCTGGGCGCGTTCGATGCTGCATTCCGGGGAATCCCCCACACGCTGTGCTATTCAGTGAAGGCCAATTCCTCGCTTGCCGTGCTGCGCCTGATCGCGCGCGCGGGGCAGGGATTCGACGTGGTGTCCGGCGGGGAGCTGGAACGCGTGCTGCGGGCAGCGCCGCGCGCGGCGGGAAAAACCGTCTTTTCCGGTGTGGGGAAATCGCGGGAGGAGATGGCGCTGGCGCTGCGCCGCGGAATCCGGCTGTTCAATGTGGAAAGCGCGAGCGAACTGAGCACGCTGGGAGAGGTTTGCGCCCGGCTCGGGCGGGTGGCGCCGATTTCGATTCGCGTGAATCCCGATCTGCCGGCGAATACCCATCCGTATATTTCCACCGGGCTGCACCGCCACAAGTTCGGCGTGCCGATTCCGGAGGCGGAGCAGCTCTACCGGGAGGCCGCGCGGAATCCCCAGCTTCGCGTGCGCGGAGTGAGCGTGCACATCGGCTCGCAGATCTCGGACCTCCGGCCGTTCCGCGCGGCGATGGAGCGGGTGGCCGCCCTGGTGCGCCGACTGCGGGGCGCGGGGCTGGAAATTTCCTGCGTGGACGCGGGAGGCGGGCTGGCCATCCCCTACTCCGGCGCGCGGAACGACTTCCGGGCGCGGTTCGCGGCGTATGCCCGCGCGGTCGTGCATCCGCTGCGCGGACTGGGGGTCCACCTGGTGCTGGAGCCCGGCCGCGCAATCGTGGGGCCCGCAGGCGCGCTGCTGACGCGAGTGCTTTACCGCAAAACGAATCATGGAAAACGCTTCCTGATTGTGGACGCGGCCATGAACGATCTGCTCCGTCCCGCGCTTTACGGGGCGCAGCACGAGGTTGTGCCGGTTTCGCTCTCCTCCGGGGCGAGTGGGAGCGAGCGAACCGACGTGGTGGGGCCGATTTGCGAAAGCGGGGACTTTCTGGCCCGCGGCATCGAGTTGCCCGCCATCCCGGAGGGCGCGCTGCTGGCCATCCTGGAGGCGGGAGCCTACGCCGCCAGCCTGGGCTCGAATTACAACTCCCGGGGAAAGCCACCGGAGGTGCTGGTGGAGGGTAAAAGTGCGCGCCTGGTGCGGCGGCGGCAAAGCACCGCGGACCAGATGCGGCTGGAATCCTTCTGAACAGGGGACAGGATAGACACATCGCCGCCGGGGAGAAGAGTGCTGCTTGACTGCGGGCGCGCGGGGGTTGATGCTGGTCGTCGGAAACGGAGGGTTGCCGCCCCGCTCCGTCCCGTTCGAGAATCGTCCGCGGCCCGGGCTCGGTGGCCCGGGGCCGCCGGGAGGCAGTGGGGCCCCGCCTCGAATGAAAGCCCGGCTTGCGGCGGTACTGCAGGCGCCTGCAAGGTCCGCGGCAATTGTTGCAGCCGCGGGCGGGTTTGTGTCCCTCATTGGCTGGGCGACGGGCGTGGGCTGGCTCCAGTCCGTGCTGCCCGGTAGCACTCCACTCAATCCCGGCACTGCTGCCCTTTTCCTGCTGATCGGCCTGGCCCAGTGGTGGGTGCGCCCGCCGGAAAACGACGCTTGGCAGCGGATTGCGGGCATCGCCCGCGTGATTCCCGCGCTGGGCGTGGCGGTGCTCGCCGCGCTGCGCGTGGCGGAATCGCTGGGAAACACGGTGGTCGTGCCCGGGGCGCAAACCGCGCTCAGTCCGGCCCGCGAATTCTTTTCCGGAATGGCTCCCAACACAGCCCTCTGTTTCCTGGTGATCGGCGTGGCGCTGGTGGTTTTCGACGCACGGGTTTCGCGCCGGCTGGAATACAGCCAATTGCTTTATCTGGGAGGGGGCGTGCTGGCGCTGGCGGCGCTCCTGGCGCGCAGCTACGAAATGACGGCGATGGTACGTCCCGGCGCATTCCTCTCCATGTCCTTCAACAGCTCGCTGGGGCTGCTGGTGCTGACGGCGGGATTTCTGACCGAGCGGTTCCAGGGCGGGCTGCTGGAGGTGGCCCACGCGGAGAGCGCCGGAGGAGTGCTGGCGCGCCGCTTCCTGCCGGCGGCCATTCTGATCCCGCCGCTCTTGGGCTACCTGTGCTGGCGCGGAGTGGTGGCCGGGCTGTATTCCGATGACGGGCGCCGGCTGCTGTTCATCATGTCCAACGTCGTGGTGTTCGGAATCCTGATCCTGCGCACCGCCCATTCGCTGCACGTGGCGGACCGGGAACGCCAACACGCCCAGACGGCGCTGAAACAAACCAACGAAATGCTCACGGACTGGGTGCGCGAGCTGGAGTCCCGCAATAAAGAGACGCTGCTGCTCAACGAGATGGGCGACCGTTTGCAGACCTGCCTGACCACCGAAGAAGCCTGCGGCGTAATCACCAAGTCCGCGCTCTCGCTCTTCCCCAACGATTCCGGGGCGCTCTTCGTCACCAATCCCTCGAAAAACCTGGTGGAGGTGATGGCGGTGTGGGGAGGGTACGCGCCCGCCGAGCCGGTGTTCGCGCCGGAAGATTGCTGGGCGCTGCGCAGCGGACGGCTGTACCGCGTGGACGATTTGACCAAATCTCCGGTGTGCGCGCACGTGCGCTCCAAGGCGGAGAACGGCTACCTGTGTGTGCCCATGGTGGCGCAGGGCGAGGCAGTGGGCATCCTGCACCTGGAGATGGGCGCGGCCGCGCCGGGCGGGCGTCCGGCGATGACCGAGGCCAAGAACCGCCTGGCCATTTCCGTGGCCGACCACCTGGCGCTGGCACTTTCCAGCCTGCGCCTGCGGGAGACACTGCACATTCAGTCCATTCGCGACCCGCTGACCGGCCTGTTCAACCGGCGGTACATGGAAGAATCGCTGGAGCGGGAAATCCGCCGCGCGGACCGCAAACAGCGTCCGCTGGCGGCGCTGATGCTGGACCTGGACCACTTCAAGCGCTACAACGACACGCTGGGCCACGCCGCGGGCGATGCCATGCTGCGCTCCATCGGCAGCTTTCTGCAGACGCGCATGCGCAAAGACGACATCGTGTGCCGTTACGGGGGCGAGGAGTTCACCATCATCATGCCGGAATCCTCGCTGGCCATTGCCAAGCAGCGCGCGGAGCGGCTGCGTTTGCAGGGCAAAGAGCTGGAGATTTCCCTCAACGGACAATTCCTGGGCAGCGTGACGTTTTCCGTGGGCATCGCCTGCTTCCCGGATCACGGAGCCACCGGGGAGCAGTTGCTGCGGGCCGCGGACCTGGCGCTCTACCGCGCGAAAGCGGCGGGGCGGGACTGCATCATGGCTGCGGATGTGCCTTCAGAATCGCCCGCGCATTGAGCGGGCAGAGTGCAGGAGAGTAGTGGACCGTCCGGAGGAGAGAAGACAGAGTTGAGAGTTGAAAGCTGAAAGTTGAGGATCGCACGTTCGGGTGCGGTTATTCGCCACTCCGACTCCAGGTTTCCCTTGTGGCCTTGGCCACCCGCCACGACCCGCAAGGTTTATCAGGGATTGCCGGCGGGTCCGGGCGAGCGGCGCCGGTCTAGCGGTTGCCAGCGTCCCTCACTAAAGCAATCGGCTGCGCGGTGAGGCCTTTCGGCAAATCAATCCACTGCAGCAGGGCCTTGCCGGGGCCGGTGCGTTCCATGCGCCAATGGACTGCGTCCGGATCGCCTTCTTCCTGGAAGTCAAACAACAGGCGCTTATCTTCGGCCCGAATGTTGGTCAATTTCATCGCCTCTGACAACTCTCCAGTCACCTGGTCGATTTCGCCGGTCCCCTCGAGGTCGAAATGCACATCCATCATGCGGACCGAGCCTGAAAAAGTGCCGTTTTCCAGTCTGAGGGTGAGCACCATAAAGTTCTTCCCGTGAAAGCCGGCCCGCCAGATTCCTTCAAAGGTTTCTTTTTTTGCCGAGCGGCCTGGTTGTGCAACAGCCGACCTGCTGGGTAAGAACGCCGCGAGAATTACCAAGGAGGCGAAAATCAAAATCAGTGACCTGGTCCTGGGGCGGCCCAATTGCGTAAGGAGAAGACTCATGGAAGGCGCCTCCACTCCGCTCGTAACAAGGATGGCGGTTGAGAGCCCGAAGTTGCCTGTAAGCCTGGGACGTGGAGCGGTGTCCGGATTGCGATTTGTATTGGGCAGACGGGCACCATGGGAAGATCCCAGCCCCCCTGGTTCATCGCAGGGTCAGAAATGGGGCGCCCCTGCCATCATCGCCCCGTGGCCAATTTAATCCTGCGTCATCGGTTCAGGCAGCCACCCGAACGACGCGTCACGTGGCTGCCTGGAGGCTGCGAGCCTGAAGGCTGGCGCGACAAGGCACGCGGCCTGCCGCAGGAGGCCATCCACCCATCAGAAGTGCTACCCGCGGCTAAGCGATTGTTTCAGGATGCTCGGTTTCGGCAGGGGCTTGAGGTTCTGAGGAATCGGGTGATTCCGCCGAAGGCGACTCGGTGGCAGGACTGGAAGTGGGCGCGGCGACGGATGCGATTGAAGTGCCGACGCTGGCAGAGGCAGACGCGGAAGCCGCGGCCCTTCCTGCGTCAGGGTCTTCGACGGCCGCTTCCCGGGCCGGATCACGCGCGTCGGGTTTCGATTCTGCTTCTGGCGCGGTGAGGGCGAGCAGGCGGCCGGCCAGAGCTTCGGCGAACAGGTCCACCAGGAAGCGGGCGGCCGCGCCCTCCGCGTCGCGCTCCGGAAAATACTCGCACAACTCGATGGCCAGCAACTGCGGCGCGGCCACCACTTCTCCGAGCGCCTCGCGAATGTGCGCTGCGGCGAGCGAGCCTTCCGCCGGAAATCCGCAGGCGGTGAAATCCGGGCTGGAGATCACGTCCACGTCGTAGTGCAACACGAAGGGGATATGACTGGCATGGATGCGGTCCAGCGCCTCGCGCGCGGCAACCGCCGCGCCGCGGCGGACGATGTCCTCGGCGCGGTAGCAGCGGATGGTGGAGGCGGCCAGGGTCTGCTCCTCGGGCGGGTCCATACGCTCGAGGCCGAACAGGGCCACGTTGGGATCGCGCACCATGGGCATCTCCGCGGAGAAGCGCACGATCTCCGCGGCGCCGCGGCCGGTGAGGTGGGCCACGGTCATGCCGTGCACGCAGCCGGAAGGCGTGGTTTGCGGGGTGTTCAGGTCTGCGTCGCGGTCCATCCAGAAGGCGCCCACGTCGCGGTAGTAGCGGCGGATGGCGGTGATGGTGCCGGGGGTGATGGCGCAGTCGCCGCCCAGAATCAGCAGCAGGGCGCCGGATTTAACGGCCACTTCCGCTTTCAGCCGCAGCGCGGCCATGGCCTCCACCACCGCGGCGGTATTGCGGGCGCGGGGATGCTCGTCATCGGGCTGGTAGGGAAACACGGGCGTGTCGCCGTGATCGGCGACTTCAAAGCCCGCGGCCTCCAGGCGCGCCACCAATCCGGCGGCGCGCAATGCCGCGGGAGCGCGCTCCGCGCCAGGGCCGTGCGAGCCAGCGCTGGTGGGCACACCGATGAGCGCGATCTTTCTGGGATCGCGGTGAATTCTTAGCGCCAAAACTGCTCCCCCTGACTGCGCGTGCCGGAAGCGCCGGGCGGGGCAAAGCCGCCGCCGCAGGCTCGAAGGCGGCGAACCCGCGGGTGCGCCGGGACGAGCAGTGCTTCCAAATCCGGTCAGTCCCCGCGCGCGGCGGAAGCGTCTGCGGGCGCCGCCGCGGGAACGATGGACACCAGTTCCGGAGGCAGCGTGAAGCGCACGTCCTCGCGGATAAAGTCCAGGTCGCTCTGGTCGGCGAACCCCAGGCTGGCCAGGCGCTCGCTCACCTGCTGGACCAGAATCTCGGGCGCGGAGGCTCCGGCGGTCAGTCCGACGCTGGTGACGCCTTCGAGCCAGGCGGGATCAATGTCGTTGGCGTCTTCGATCAGGCGCGCCACGGTGCCGGCGCGCTGGGAAACTTCCACCAGGCGGTTGGAGTTGGAGCTGTTCGCGGAACCGACCACGAGGATCAGGTCCATCTCCTTGCCAATCTGCTCGACGGCTTCCTGGCGGTTCTGTGTGGCGTAGCAGATGTCGTCGGAGGCCGGTCCGGAAATCTTGGGGAAGCGATCGCGCAAGCGGGCCACGATTTCCTGCGTGTCGTAGAGGCTGAGCGTGGTCTGGGTGAGGAAGGCCAGGCGCTCGGGATCTTCGACCTCGAGGCGGTCCACTTCTTCGACGCTGCCCACCACGATGGTGCGGTCCGGGGCTTCTCCGGAGGTGCCGATGATTTCCTGATGGTCGCGGTGGCCGATGAGGATGATGGTGCGGCCTTCGCGGGCAAAGCGCAGCGCTTCCATGTGAACTTTGGTGACCAGTGGGCAGGTGGCGTCAATCACGCGCAATTTGCGCAGATGCGCCTGTTCGCGCACGGTGGGCGGCACGCCGTGGGCGCTGAAGATGAGCACGGCGCCGACGGGCGTTTCCTCGACCGATTCGACAAAGATGGCGCCGCGCAGGCGGAGCTGGTCGACGACGTAGCGGTTGTGGACGATTTCATGATGGACATAGACGGGGGGGCGGAAGGCGTCCAATGCGCGCTCGACGATCTCCACGGCGCGGACCACTCCGGCGCAAAAGCCGCGGGGGCTGACGCGCACCAATCGCTTCTGCCCACGCACCACGGGTGCATGGGCCGTCCCAGTGTTCGATGAATGGCTCATAAACTTTGTATTGTACACGAGTTGCGGGGCAGGCTGAAAGCCAGGGGTGGGCGATCAGTGACTGCCTGGTGCGCGCCGCGGCTTTCCAGAAGCCAAACCGGCAGCCGGCCGGTTGGTGTGGCTGCACCGGGCGCAGCGGCAAAGCCGGGCCGGCCGCTCGGGCCGAGCGGCTTACGCTAGAATGACTGGCGACGATGGATTCCTTCCGCATCGCGCTGGCCAACCTGCGATTCCCGGCGACTCCTGATGAATCGGTGGTTCTCGCGGTGCAAGCGATCGCCCAGGCCGCCCGGGAGCGCGCCGGCATTGTGTGTTTTCCGGAATGCTACGTGCCCGGATACCGCGCGCCCGGCAAGCGAATCCCATCTCCGGATGCTGCATTCCTGGAACGGGCGTGGTGCAGCGTCGGCGCGGCCGCGGCCAGGGCAGGCATTGCGGTGATTCTTGGAACGGAGCGCGTGGTGGAGCAGACGGTGCGGGCGACGGCGCTGGTAATCCGTGCCGACGGGACCCTGGATGGCTTTCAGGACAAAGTGCAACTGGACGCATCGGAGGAGGGCGTTTATTCGCCCGGGTGCGGCCGGCGGGTTTTCCAGAGCGGGACGCTCACCTTCGGCATAGCCATTTGCCACGAGGGCTGGCGGTATCCGGAGACGGTGCGGTGGGCCGCGCGGCGCGGCGCGCAGATCGTCTTTCACCCCGCGTTTCACGAAGCCGAGCCTGGCGGGTATGTGCCCAGGAGTTTTGCAGACCCCGCGAACACGTTTCATGAGAAAGCGGTGCTGTGCCGCGCCGCGGAGAATACCTGCTACTTCGCGACGGTGAACTGCGCGAGCGCCGGTTCGCCGACCACTTCGGCGGTGGCGCGGCCCGATGGCACGCTGCAAGACTTCCAGCCATACGGCCAGGAGGGGTTGCTGGTGGCGGACATTGATCTAACGACCGCCACCGGGCTGCTCGCACGGCGATGCCGGACGGCTTTGGAATAAGAACGAGATTGCGGAGATGCAGAGCGAGCCGAGCGTCGCCGGAGAATCCTGAACAGGAGAGTGGCATGCTGCTGAGTGACCTGAGAGCGATTGTGACCGGCGGGGGGCGCGGGATTGGACGGGCGATTGCCCGGCGGTTCGCGCGGGAAGGCGCCGCGGTGCTGGTGGCCGCGCGGACTTCACGGGAAGTGGAAGCCGTGGCGCAGGAAATCCGCGCGGCCGGGGGACGAGCCGCGAGCCTGGCGGCAGACGTGGCGCAAGAGCAGGAGTGCGAGCGGATTTATCATTTCGCAGTGGAGGCGTTCGGCGGAGTGGACCTGCTGGTGAACAACGCCGGGGTGCTGGGGCCGGTGCGCCTGGCGCAGGAAATCAGCGCGGAAGAATGGGACGCGGTGATGGCGATCAATCTGCGCAGCGCGTTCCTGCTCTCGCGGCTGGTGCTGCCGGGGATGCTGGAGCGGGGGCGCGGAGCGATCCTGAACATTTCCAGCGTGGCGGCGAAGGGCGCGTTTGGATTCAACGGGCCCTATGCGGCGTCCAAAGCGGGACTGCTGGCACTGACGCGCACGCTGGCGGCGGAAACCGGGCGGAAGGGGGTGCGCGTGAATGCAATTTGTCCCGGGCCGGTGCCGGAGACAGCCATGTCGCAGGAATTGGGCACGCGGCTGGGAGAACGCTTCGGG
>DATIYQ010000027.1:0-17475 GCA_035517515.1 Binatia bacterium | reverse complement strand
TTCTCCGGCTCGATTCTGGGGATGAAACGCCGCGAAATCGACCGGAAATTCGACGAAATTGTCGCGTTCGCGGGAGTCGAGACGTTTCTGGATACGCCGCTGAAACATTACAGCAGCGGAATGCAGCTGCGGCTGGCCTTTTCGGTTGCAGCGCACCTGGAGCCGGAAGTGCTGCTTGTGGACGAAGTGCTGGCTGTAGGCGACGCATCGTTCCAGAAAAAGTGCCTTGGGAAAATGGGCGACGTGGCACACAGCGGGAGAACGGTCCTATTCGTCAGCCACCAGACGAGCGCGATTCTGCAGCTCTGCCCGCACTCGCTGTGGGTGGACCGCGGGGGAGTGCGGGCCATGGGGCCTTCGCGCGAGGTGGTGGCGCGATATCTGGCTTCGCTCCAATCCGGCATCCCGGGAAAGCTGGATGCGGCCGTGGACCGCAGGGGCCGAGGTCGTGTTCGTTTCACGCGCGCATGGCTGGAGAACTCGGAAGGTACCCCGGCGGAACACGTGATGTCTGGCGAGACCGTCCGCGTCGTGGCCAGCTACGAATCGGCGGACGGAGCCCCGCTCGTGAATTCGCGGTTCAGCATCGCGGTGGAGGACATGTTGGGACAGCCGCTGTTTCTGTGCGACACGTCGCTCGGTGCAGACGACTCTGCGCCGCGGCCTCCCTCGGGCCGCGTGGTGTGCACACTCCCGGAATTGCCCCTCAACCAGGGGAGGTACCTGCTGACGCTCTATCTGGAAGCGAACGGGGAAACTCAGGACTGGGTGAGTTCGGCGGTTGGATTCGACGTGTCCGAAGGTAATTTTTTCGGCAGCGGGCGGCAGGCGCCGCCAGGCTGGGCGAGCCAGTGCGTGCTCGTGCGGCACCGATGGGGATTTGAACGGTGAGCGCGGCCATGAGCGCGGTGTCTTACGTTTTGGAAACGCTCGACCGGGCGCGGCAGATCGAAGCGAGGGCCCCGGGCCCCACCCGGCGCGAACTCCAGCGCACGTACCTGAAGCTTCAAGCCAAGTACAAATTGCGCCGCGTACTGCCGGCCGGGAGCCTGCGCGGGGAATTCATCTGCGGGTTTCACCTGGAAAGCCCCGAATACGGCACGCTCGCGTTTCTATTCGAGGAGATTTTCTTGCGCCGGGACTACGAATTCACTGCCGCGACCGATCGGCCGCTCATTCTTGATTGCGGCAGCAACATCGGGATGTCACTCGCATACTTCAAACGGCTTTATCCCCAATCCCGCGTGGTGGGATTCGAGGCCTGCAAGGAATCGTTCGAAGTGCTCTCCCGCAATGTAGCGGCGAACCGGATGGACGGAGTCAAGTTGCACAACGTGGCGCTGCATGGGGCTGAGGGGCCGGTGGAGTTTTTCGTAAGCCCGATGCATCCAACTTCCCTCACCAACTCCTCGAGCGCGGGGCAAGTGGCGGGCACCGCGCGAATCGTGCAGGGCATGCCGCTCTCGAAGTTCATCACTGGGCCGGTGGATTTTCTGAAGATGGACATCGAAGGCGCGGAGGCGGTGGTGCTGGCGGAACTCGCCGCGTCCGGCCGGATGCGTTCGATCCGAGAGATGGTCGTCGAATATCACCATCACGCGGACCGGAGCGAAGACAGGCTCTCGTGGACCCTACGGCTGCTGGAAGACAACGGATTCGGCTACCAGATTCGGTCGATTCCGTGGCAAGCCTTTACTCGCGAGACGTTTCAGGACCTGCTGATCCGCGCATATCAGAAGTAACCGGTTTCCTACCGAGGGCGCTGGTCAAATCGCTGGAGGGTGAAACGATCATCGCGAGCAACACCGCCCGTTCGAGCTAAAACACGATGAGCACCGTTGCGAAGAACAAGGAATTCTGGGGCCAGGAATATGACTGGCCAACCTCTGGAGATGAGTGGTCTGAAAATTGGGGCACGCCTCAGGCACAATGGACAGGCGTGCTGCTTCCACGCGTTTTTCCTTTCCTCAAAGGCAGAATCCTGGAGATCGCTCCAGGACATGGGCGCTGGACACAATTTCTTGCCGACAGTTGTGATTCTCTGA
Organism: Binatia bacterium; assembly: GCA_035517515.1. GTDB lineage: Bacteria > Acidobacteriota > Terriglobia > Acidiferrales > UBA7541 > JOPF136. The sequence goes on along the minus strand of DATIYQ010000027.1, from coordinate 15,430 downwards.
TCGGTATTGATCTGGCGCCGTCCTGCGTGGAACATTGCCGCATACGGTTTGCCGGCCGCCCGGGCCTCGAGTTCCATGCCAACGACGGGCTGACCTTTCCCATGGTCTCCTCAGACTCGATTGACTTCGCTTTCTCGTTCGATTCTCTCGTGCACGCGGAGTCCGATGTCGTCTCCAGCTATTTGAGGGAACTTCGCAGGGTCTTGAAGCCGGGTGCCGCTGCGTTCCTCCATCATTCCAATCTGGGCGGAATTCGCCGCACCGTATGGGACAAGGTGAAGCGCCGCATTTCCGGGCTGCCCTATCACCAGTACTGGCGGGCGGAGTCCATGAGTGCGGCGTTGATACGGGAGATTGCGGAGTGCTTGGGAATGTCCTGTGTGCAGCAGGAACTGGTGCCCTGGGGGACAGGCTGGCCACTGCTGATTGATTGTATGACCACACTCGTAAACCGTCCGGGTGTGGCCTGCGCGGTGATCGCAAACCGCCGCTTTATGGAAGAAGCTGCGGCCTTGAAACGTCTTTCGGCAGCAGTTTGAGTTGCCCGGTCCGCGGCATTGGCGCGGATTACTTTCCAATCTTCTGGGATAGTCCTATGGCATCGGCTCTGACGTCGAACGCGTCTCCTGCCACCGAGACTTCTGTCGCCCAGTCTTCTGCGGTGCCTGTCGAGCGGCCGGCGCAACTCGCCGTCCGCGCACGCCATGCCGCGCTCTATGCGGTGCGCTCGCTCGCGGAGTCTTGGCGAGCATTTCGCGCGGCGCGGAGGGGTGATGGTCTCGCGCTGGCTGCGGCTCTGATGCGTATGCGGGCGAAACACTTCCTGTGGAAAGTTTCTCCGCGCTGGATCTTTCAGCGGGAGCAGCTCTTCGGCTGGACGCTCAACTGTTTCGACTACTACGAAATGATCACCACCTTCGAGATCATTTTTCTGGCCCGCGAGTATCGTTTCAGCCCGCGGGATGCACGGCCCCGCATCATTGACTGCGGGAGTAACATCGGACTGTCCCTTCTGTTTTTTAAGCGAGAGTATCCGGAATCCGTAATTCTGGCGTTCGAGCCGGACCCCCAGACCTTTTCTCTCCTGCGCAAGAACGTCGAGCAGAATGGGCTTCCTGGGATCGAACTCCACAATCTGGCTCTCGGCGGGAGCCCAGGATCCCGTGTCCTGTTTTGTGATTCCAAACGGCCGGGCAGCACGGCAATGACCCTGGTCCCGGGTTGCGGTCTTGGCTTGCGAAAGACAGTGCAGTGCGCCCTGCTCTCGGAGTTCATCCGCGAAGACGTTGACCTGCTGAAACTGGACATCGAAGGCGCTGAACTCGAAGTCATCGCCGACCTGGTGAGCACTGGAAAAATCCGGCACGTGCAGCAGATGGCGATCGAATATCATCCGGTGCTTTTTCCGGACTGCGACGGCTATTCCTGGCTTCGGGAAACCCTGGTAAGCAACGGATTCGAATGCCAGTTGCGCAGCGGCGCACTCCTGCCTTTCGGAAGCCCGGCGCCGCCGCCCGTTACCCTGTTTGCCTGCCGGCCAGCCCCCACCGTCAATTCGCAGCCCGCGCCATGAAACCCGTGCCCCGCGTCACCGCACTGATTGACACGTACAACCACGAACGCTTCATCGCCGAGGCGATTGAAAGCGTGCTGGCGCAGGACTTCCCTGCGAGTGAGATGGAAATCCTCGTCGTGGACGATGGCTCGACCGATCACACCCCGGAGATCGTCCGCGGGTACGGGGACCGCGTGCGCTACATCCGCAAAGAGAACGGCGGCCAGGCCTCGGCGCTGAATGTTGGGTTTTCCCAAGCGCGCGGAGAAATCATTGCTCTGCTGGATTCCGACGATGTGTGGCTGCCGCAAAAGATTCACAGCGTGATGGAAGCCTTCCAACAGCATCCGGAAGTCGGCACGGTCTTTCACGCCAGCCAGTACTGGCGGCCAGATCAAGCCCTTTGCGTGGCCGACCCTTCCTTTGTGCCGCTCTCCGGAAACCTTTCGGACCAGGACGACGCCATCCTGCGCCTTGGGGGGATCAGCACTTCCTGGACCACAATCCGGAGAGAGGTTGCCCGGCGCATCCTGCCTCTACCGCAACGGTTGAGGCTGTTCGCGGACAGCTATCTCATGTCTGCTGCCATCTTCTGCGCCCCCGTGACCTGCATCAACATGCCGCTGGCGCGCTACCGTCACCACAGCGCCAATCTGACCTTTTCGACGGACCCTGATCCCGTGCGCGCGAAGAGGAGCAACGATTCCTTCCGCTGCGCGATCGAGGAACTGCGCTCTTGGCTCGACCGGAACGGCTTTCTCGCCCGCAGCCGTGCAGCCGCTCTCTTGCTCGAGCGCATGGCGCTGGTCGAACAGCTTCAACGTTTTGTCATCCAGACACCCGGGCGGGCGGAATATCTCGCGTACTTGCGACGCTACCATCGGCTGTACGCGCCGATTTGGTCCCGCTCCTATCGTTTCTTTGACCGCGTGAAGGCGGTGGCCGGCTTCGTGCTTGGGTATGAGGGCTTTTTCGCGGCGCAGCAGTTTTACCGCCGCTCGCCCTCTCTTCCGCGCCTGCGCGAATCATTTCTGCCCGCGCTGCGGCGCGAGTTGAGCCCCGCCGCGGCAGCGGTCCCCCCCGAATCTCTCGAACTGCGATGATCCCGCCGCGCATCACTGCGGTCATCACTTCCTATAATTATGGCCAATTTGTGTGCGAGGCAATTGAAAGCGTCTTGGCGCAGGGTCCCCCGCCCGCGGAACTGGAGGTGGTGGTTGTGGACGACGGTTCTACCGACGACACGCCGGAACGCGTGCGCCGGTTCGAGGACCGAATCACCTATATACGCAAGCCCAACGGGGGCCAAGCCTCGGCGCTCAACACGGGCTTCGCCCATGCGCACGCGGATCTCGTCGCGCTCCTCGACGCCGATGACGTCTGGCTGCCCGGAAAACTCCACCGCGTGATGGCCAGCTTTGACGAGCATCCCGAAGCGGTCATGGTGCAGCACACCCGGGTGGTTTCTTCGCGGGAAGCCCTTTGTGAGGAGGTCGAGGCGAATTTCCCTGAGCTCTCAGGTGATTTTCCGTTACTCCCGCGCGATCTGTTGCTGTGCGCGACTATGGCTACCTCCGGTTTGGCCTTTCGAAAGTCACTCTTGGGGAGCCTGCTTCCTATTCCAGAGATACTGACCGGTCACGCTGACAGCTACTTGAGCGCGTTCGCAGTGCTCCAGGCTCCCATTGTTTCTCTGAACGAGCCGCTTACGAGGTATCGGATTCATGGCGGCAATCTCTACTCCTTCGCCTCCGCGGACGAAAAAAGAGCGGAGCGCCGCCTCCTGCAGATGGAGACCTTCGTCCGCGTGCTCGAGCGCCAAATGAGCGCGGTGCGCGAGCAGTACCGCGGCGACGGCTTGGAGGGCTATCTCGACCGCTTCCGTTTGATCGCGCAGTCCCACCGATTCCACACGAAAGGCGCGGGCCGGCTTGAGTTTTTCAATTACCTGCGGAAGCACCGCAAGGTCTATCGGCCGCTCTGGACTCGACGCTACAGTGCTTTTCGCGTTGCGCTGGAATGGCTGGCGCTGGCGCTCGGATATCGCGCCTTCTCCTCCCTGCGTACGCGCTCCGCCCAAGCCGGCTTGCGGCGGCTGCGCGAGGATTTGTTTCCTGCGCATGCGCGCGAAGCGGCATTCTCGTGATGGCCAACGACCGGGCATTTTACGAGCAGTTGTGGGGTGGGTTCCGAAGCCCCTGGGTCACGCAGCTGGCGATCCATCGGGAGTCGCGGCGCCCGCTCCTGAAACTGCTCTCCGGCCTTTTGCCGGAGCCACATCCCGCTCGCGCGCTGGAGGTGGGTTGCGGCACCGCCCTGGAGAGCTGTCTGCTGGCCGCCATGCATCCGGGACTCGGCGCATTTGCCTGCGATCTTTCTGAAAATGCGCTGCACGTCGCCTGCGCCAATGGGCAGGCGCTGGGAATCGAACTCCGCGCGTTTGCCGGCGACCTGACCGCGCTGCCGTTTGCGGACGCTTCTTTCGATCTGGTTTTCAGCCAAGGCGTGCTGGAACACTTCACCGATCCCGCGCCGGCCATGCGCGAACAATTGCGCGTGCTTCGTCCCGGCGGCGCCCTGGTGGTGGACGTTCCCCAGAAATTCAATGTGTACACGCTCCGCAAGCATCAGGCCATGCGCAATGGGTGCTGGGCGTGGGGTTGGGAGACAGAGTACAGCGCGGCGGAGTTGCGTGCCTGGGCTCCGCGCTACGGTCTCGAGGTGGCTGGGGCCGTGGGCTACCAGCACGGACGATTCGTGGACCGGCTGCTGGTCCATCCCCATCGCACACTACGCCGCCTGCTGGCGCGCGCAAAGGGCCTCGCCTGGCCGAATGGTTACCGGCCTGGCCTGATTGCGCGTCAGTGGGAATCGCTGTGGGACGCTGTGGACGAGCGGCTCGGCCCATACCTCGCTATCAACGTTGCTGTTGCGTTTCGCAAACCCGCGGCCCTTCTGGTGCCCCCCGCGTGATCCTTTCCCCCACGGCCGGGCCGCGCGTCCTGATGGCCGCAGATGTTCCCGCCTCCCGGGACACCGGCCTGGGCCGCCACCAGTGGTTCCTGGCGCGCGAACTCGAACGCCGGGGTTTTTCAGTGAAAGAGTTCTATGCAGAAATGGTTTGCGCCGGCCGGCAGAGCGCTTGGCGCCGTTTCGCATTTCCCTTCGCCGTCCTCCGCGAAGCCTGGCTCGGCCCCGGGCGGGAACGCGGCTACGATTTCGCGGTTGTGCACGAAGGCAGCGCAGCGCTGATCTGTCTGGCCCGGCGCCTGGGACTGCTTCGCGCCCGCTGCGTAGTGGTGAGCCACAACCCGGAGCAAAAGGTGTGGGAGTTCACGCTGGCGCGCGTGGCCCAGGGCCTGGTTTCCGTAAAGCGAAATAGCCGTTGGATCTGGCCGCTGACTCGCCTCGCGCAGAGCAATTGTGCGCTGAAGTATGGCGACCAAATTCTCTGCCTCTCTGAAGAGGATGTGCAATTTATTTGCAGGCGCTACGGCCGCAGCCCTGAAACGGTTGAACGCATCAGCAATGGGGTGGAGGAGGGACTCTTTGAATGCCTTCCGAGTGCGGGGCCGCCGCGCATTCTGTTCTTGGGCTCCTGGCTGCCCCATAAGGGAATCCGCGAGCTGCGCGCCGCACTTTGTTCCCTGCTCCCGCGGCATCCGGCTGTCCAGGCCAGCCTGGCGGGAGTCGGAGCCCCTGCCGAAGCCGTGCGCCGTGAATTTCCTCCTGCGTTGTGGGCAAGGATCCGCATCGAGAGCCACCTCGATCCGGAGCAGCTTCCCTCCATCCTCGCGCAGCACAACATTTTTGTTCTGCCCTCCTGGTATGAGGGTATGCCGCTATCGCTCCTGGAGGCCATGGCCGCAGGACTCGCGCCAGTAGTCACTTCCGTGGGCGGCATGCGCGACGTGGTGCGGGATCAGGTGGATGGCCTCGCGGTCCCCTGCGAGGAAAACGGCGCCGCTCTCACCGCGGCCTTGGACAGCCTCTGCTTGGATGCTTCCCTGCGCGATCGCCTAGGCGCCGCCGCGCGCAGACGTGCGCGCGAATTCACCTGGAGCCGGGCTGGGGAGCGCCTGACGGAAATCTTGTACGGCCAGTGGCGCGGCAGAGCACGATGCCCGGTCGGGGCTTCCGCGCTGCCCGCGGCAACTGTGGCTCCCATCGATTCGCGGAGCGAAACCAAGGCATAAATGCCATCCGACGCCAGCGCCGCCGCAACCGAGAACAGGCGGGGACGCATTCCCGTCCTCGATGCCCTGCGAGCCGTGTTTGCCCTTTTTGTGACCATTGGCCATGTCGGTATTTTCCCGCTGTTCGCAGGCGTCGACTCTAGCACTCCCTTGGGCCATTTCCTGGTCCGCGGGTGGATCACGGTGGTCTGGGGCGTCCCTGCCGTAATCGGTTTTTTTGTCATCTCCGGCTTTTGCATCCACCTTCCATTTTCCGGCGAGAGCGAACTCTCCGTAGGCAGCTACTACGTCCGGCGCTACGCGCGCATTCTGATTCCTGTCGCCGCGGCGTTATGCGTTTGCCGTTTCGTCGGCATCAAACAGCCCCTCTTGAGCGCAGACTCAATCCTCTGGCATAGCGTTCTCTGGAGCCTCGCTTGCGAGGAACTCTACTACGCGGTTTATCCCGCGGCGCGCTGGGTGAGGAAATGCTTTGGCTGGGCCTGGCTCCTGGCCCCGGCATTTGGATTGAGCGCGATCTTTGCGTATCGATATCCCAACGCACTTGACGGTACATTTCTCGGCGTTTTCAGGACCGCGCTGATTCTTTTCCCAATCTGGCTCTTAGGCTGCCTGCTCGCCGAAGAAAGCGGTCATCTGAAAGCGATCGGCGCGCGCTCTACGATCTGGAGATGGAGGCTCCTCGCCTGGTTCGGGTGCTGGGTCTGTGAAATGCTTCATTTCCACGCTAAGTGGTCTCAGGAAGTGACGCTGTTGGGATTCGGAGTCCTGGCGTACTTTTGGATCCGAAAGGAAATCTCATACACCAGCCAGTCCAGGTTGCTTCGGACGCTTGCATGGGCTGGCACGTGGAGCTATTCGCTGTACCTCATGCACGGTCCCGCGGCAAAGATCGTGGAGGAATTACACCTTCCCGACTTCGGATTCATTGTGAACTGGTTGATTCTTTACACTGGTGTATTGGGGATTTCCTTCGTCTTTTATCTTTGCGTCGAGATGCCCTCGCATCACTGGGCGCGCAGGATTCGTTTGCGTCCGGCGAACAGTAAATTCACCGCAGCCGGGCCTCTACGTGCCGATTCCGATTCTCCGCAGATTCTGACCGATGAGCTTGCTCACTCCCAGGGCGAGTTGGGTTGAGCCTCGGGTTAAAGGAAAAACGAGAGATGCGCACATCCGTGGAAATTGAAGATAGTCAGAAAAAGGAAAAGCACGAGCTGCGCCGCTACTGGGATTCTCATCCCATCTCCACGGACAGCGTCCCCTACGAGGTGGGGACACGCGAGTCCTTCCAGGCCATCTACGCCAACTGGAAGAAGACCATCGACGCCATGCGCCTGGAATTCCTCGAATCCTGCCGCGGGCGCAATGTGCTCGAGGTGGGTTGTGGCATCGGCAAGGATGCCCGTTTCCTCACGGAAAACGGGATTGAATACACCGGCCTGGACTACAGTCTCCGCACCCTCGGCCTGGCGCAGAAGCATTTCGACTACGCCGGCTTGCGCAAACGATTTGTGAATGGCGACGCCGTGGCTCTTCCCTTTGCCGACAATACATTCGGCCAGGCGATCTCCATCGGGGTGATTCACCACATCGTGGGCACGCCACAGGCCTGCCGCGAGCTGATCCGGGTGACCGCGCCGGGCGGAATCGTGCGCGTCATGTTTTACAACCGGGAGTCCTATCACTACGCGCTGGTCAGCTGGGTGGTGCGGCCCCTGATCTGGCTGATGCTGCATGTCACCGCGCTGGAGGCATTGCTGCGCTGGGCGCCGGAAAAATACCGCCATCTCTACGCCATTTCCAAACAGCACGGCTTCTCCCGCGATCGCCTGCTGGCTACCAGCGCCGATACCAGCTTTGCCGGCCGTGATAATTTCATTCCCCGCTCCGGCTTCTGGACGGAGCAGGAAATGCGCCAGTTGTTTGCCGGGCTCGAGGAGTTCCGCTTCATCCGCCGCGACTTGAAGTACTTCCCGCTGCCGTTCCTGCGCGGCTGGGTGGAGCGGCGCTGGGGATTTTTCCTCACCATGACCGCTCGCAAGCCCGCGGCCTCAGTGGCTAAGGAATTTCCCGCCGTCCCCGCGGTGGAGCGGGCGTTCGCGGCCGGCGTATAGCAGATGCGTCTACTGCTGCTCACCAGGAACTTTCCGCCCCGTACCTGCGGGGTGGGGGACTACGCCTGCCACCTGGCGGAGTCGCTGGCCGCCGCCGGAAACGAGGTCTCTGTTCTCACCGAACCGGCCGCTCACCGCAAGGAATTGCCCTTTCCAGTGCGCGAACTCCCCCTCACCGGCTGGAGCGATTATCAGACGGTGCTCGCGGCCATTGAGCGCGCGGCGCCGGATCGCGTGCAGCTCGAATACGCGGGCTACGGGTGGAATTCCTGGGGCACGGCGTGGTGGCTGAACGCCTTGCTTTTGGCGCTGCGGCAGAGAAAGATTCCGGTGCACATCGGCCTCCATGAGATCGCCATCGGCATGCGGCAGCATCCGCTGCAACTCCCGGTGGCCCTGGCGCAATGGGTGCACATCGGCCTGCTGATCGCCGCCGCGGAAACGGTGGCCGTCAATCTGCCCTCTCGCGTCACGCTGCTGGGACGCGTGTTTCCCTGGTGGCGCGCGCGCCTCCGGTACCGCCCGAATTCCAGCAACATTCCTGTTGTCCCGCTGGCTTCTTCCGAACGAAGCGCGCTACGCCGCGAGCGCGGCGTGGCCAGCGGAGACGCCGTGGTCGCCACCTTCGGGATGTTTCACCGCGACAAAAACTACCAGGCGCTGATCTCGGCCTTCGCGCTGCTCCGCCGGACTCGTTCCGCGAAGCTCTGGATGCTGGGGGACGTGGCTATGGCCGCGCCGGACTATCGCCAACAGTTGCAGGCCCTGGTCCGCGAGGAGGGCGTGGAACAGGACGTCTGGTGGTCCGGAAGGCTGGAAGATGCAGATGTGTCCCGCGCGCTCCAGGCCGCAGACGTCTTCGTCCTGCCACAGCCGGATGGCCATCTGACGCGCAGTGGAGCCTTTATGGCCGCGGCCGCACACGGCCTGCCCGTTGTGGCCGTGCGCGATCCCAGGAATTGCGGCCAGCAGGAATTCCGGCACGGAGAAAACATCTGGCTTGTGGAGCGCAGCACGCCGCAGCCCATTGTGGAGGCGCTCCGCATCCTGCTGGACGACCTTACCGTGGCCGGGCTGCTGGGACTGAACTTGCAGCGATTGTATACCGCAAAATTTTCGTGGTCCCGAGCCATCGTTGAATCCCGTGGAACGATGCAACGAGAGCATGCAATTCGCCGCACAACAGGTTCCGGAGAGGGCCGGGATCGCGCGGCCGTGGCTGCCGCGCCGGCCCGCATCAACGTGAAATGATTTCAGGACTCACCGCCACGCGCCGCATGGGGCCGGATGTTTCCCTGCCTCTGATCCTGGTGGGCGCAATCAGTGTGTTGGTGGTGTGGATGGGGCTCCGCGTGGCCTACGCGCAGTACCAGCCCCTGCTCGTGGGAGCGGTCCTCGCGCTGGACGTCTGCATTACCTATGTTTGGTGGCGGGCTTCCGTCTACATCCTGCTGGTCCATATCGTGGTTGAGGGCTTCCTGATCAACGCCTTTGCCTCCACCGAATTGAATTTGCTCAAAGACGCGCAGATCGGCCTGATCGTCCTGCGCCTTTCCACCTCTCTGATTGCGCGCCGGGCCTTTCCCATTCCTCGGGCGAGTTGGGTGGTTCCTTATGGCCTCTTCGCTCTGATTTACACGGCGGAAATTTTCAATCCCCTGCTGCCCAGCATCGCGGTGGGCCTGATTGGGATGCGCGTCACGCTGCTCTTCTCCCTGGCCTTCGTAATCAGTTATTGGTTTTTCAGCAGCCGGGACCAGGTGATGGGTTTCCTGCGCTTTCACACCTGGCTTACTTTCCCCATTTCCGCCTTCGGCATCGTCCAGTACTTCACCGGGCCCGCCCTGCTCTTGAGCATCTCGCCCGGGTTTTCCCGCGCCATTTACTATGCGTTCGATCCCAACGACCCGACTTCGTACTCCTATTTCCGGACCATCTCCACGTTTGCCTCGACCTCCGGCTTTTCGCAGTACTTGTGGATTGCTGCCATGCTCACTCTGGCGCTGATGTTGTCTTCCACGCGCGCCACAGACCTTGCGGTCTGCCGCGTCGCGCTGCTGGTGCAGGCCTGCGCCCTGCTCACCACAGGCAGCCGCGGGCCTTTCGTCCTTCTGTTCGTCAGCATTTTCGTGGGCTTCACCCTGATGGGCCATCTCCGGCTGGCCATTTCCGGAGCCATGATTCTGCTGGTGTTTTTTGGCGCCAGCACCCTGCTGCTGGGTTCGCGCGTGCAGAATCGGTTTGCCACCATTCTGGATTTCGAAATGGTGAAGGAACGCAATCGCGACATCGGCATGGGCCAGATCCAGGAGGCGGATAAGAGCTCGATCGCCGGCTATGGCGCCGGTCGCGGCTGTGCGGCAACCAACCGCCTTTATCCTGACTTGGTGGTCGGCTCCGAAAACCAGTTCGCGCGCATTCGCTATGAGACCGGCCTGGGCGGCCTGGTCCTTTTCTGTTCAGCGATGCTCGTGCTGGCCGTGGACACCGTGCGCAAACCCCGTCTTCTGCGCGATTCCCGTTTGCGGGTCATTGGCTGCCTGGCCGCATCGGTTCCCCTGGTGTCGATGCTCACGCTGCCGGTCGGCCAGCCCTTGGATATTCCTCCCATGAATTTCTATTTCTGGTTTCTGATCGGTCTGGTGCAGGCCCTGATGAAAATCGAATATTTCGAGGCCACGGCCGGTACTTGCGGCCCGGCCCCGGCTCCGCACCCGGCCTGAGAATCCTCCTCATGGAACCCTCACGCATTTCTCGCGAGGCGCTGGTCGCCATCCTCTTGCTGTGCCTGCTCGGCATCGCCATGACGGTCACCAATCCGTACTTCAGTTTCATGGACGATGAGCTGGCCATCTTGCAGGGCGCGACCGCACCCATTCACCAGACGCTTCAGGATTTTCTTCAGGGCGCGGGCCATCATCGCCATCCTCCGCTCTACGATCTGGTGCTGGCCCTCTGGATGCGCGTGACCGGAGGGCGGGTCGCATTGCTCCGCGTTCCGGCCACCGTGTTTTACCTGCTTGGCCTGTGGTTCGTGATTCTTTCCGCGGGATTGGCCGGCGGACCTCGCGCTGCGCGTTTCGCATTGGGAATCGGCCTGGTTTTCCCCTATGGATTCCATTTTGGAAGGATTGCCGGCTGGTATTCGTTTTCCTTTTTGACTCTGGCCCTGGTCACATACGCGTATCTCCGCGTTGTGCAACAACCCGGGTGGGGCCGTTGGGCTCTGCTGGTGTTCTCGGCTCTGCTGGCGGTCTATGCGAACTATTTCCTCCTGCCCATGCTTGGGCTTTTGGCCTTCGACTACTGGCTGGGACACCGCGACCATCCCGTGAAGAGTCTGGCCGCCGCCGGCGGGACCCTGCTCGTGGTTTTGGCGGGCTTCTATCCCTTGTTGCATGCGCTCCTCTTTCGTGTCGCCATCGATCAGGAGATTCTCCGGCCGGTCTTTTCCGCAAAGGCTACGGCCCTCTTTGGCATCTACAACCTGTACACCATCTTTGTGAGCGAGTCCGTGGCCCCCTGGTTCTGGTTGCTGAGTCTCCCCGCCGTGGCCGCCATCGCTTTCTGCGCTTTTTCCCTGATGCGCTATGGCCCGTCCAGCGCCCGCGCGCTGTTCCTTGCCTTTCTGGGGTGCATGCTGGCCATGACCCTGCTGAATCTGATCAACACCAAGCGGTTGTTGTTCCTTTCTCCCTGGTTGCTCATTTCTCTCGCCCTCATGCTGGCCAATCTGCCGCGTCCCTTGATCCAAAGGGTGGCGGCGGGAACCCTCGCGCTGATCGGCGCCATCGGCTGGTTCGGAATTGTTTCCAGACAGTTCTACGCGGCGCCCCGGCTCGTCGAGCCGTGGCCGTCTGTGGCCGGAGAAGTAGCCCGCGAGGTTCAAAAGGGCGCGGTGGTGATTGGCAACAACCCTTCGTTTTTCTTCTACCTTACGGAGGCCATCCGTTCCGACGCGGGACAGCGGCGTTTTGCGGGAATCTACCCCGTGGTCTTGCGGCATCCCCGGCTCTTCAATCCCGATCAATGGCTTGAGCAAGGCAAGACCCTCGGCCGGACTACGCTCCTGGTGAAAGGGGCCGCGGATGAAACCCTTTGGGCCCCGACCGCGGAAGCACAGAGATACTTGGACCAGGCCTGCCACGTAGACACCGTCCGCCGGGAAATGCAGGACACCGGGTTTGCCTGGAAACAGCGCTGGTATCCCACTCTGCGCCAGCCGGAGTGGCGCATCGAGATTCGCACCTATGCCTGTAACGATGGAAACGAGACTGCGGCGCAGCTCCACAATGAGCCGGGAGAGTAGCCGCCGGATGCCCGCGGCCCATCAGGCTCCGCACCGGCGCCCCCTCCGCGTGCTGTTTGTGGATAGCCAGAGCGAACTGAGCGGCGCGGGCTTCGCGCTGCTGACCATGCTCGAGCACCTGGATCGTTCCGAAGTAGCCCCGGTCTATGTCTCTCTTGCTGAAGAGCAGCCGGAGATCTGGCCGCGCATTCAGGCGCTCAACCTCCCTATGTTTCACATATCTGCCGGTAGATTCCGCAGGTTGGATCGCAGCGCCCGCGCCATGTACGGCCTGCGGCGTTTGATCCGCACGGAGCAGATTGACGTGGTCCTGGCCAACTCCGGCCATCCTCTGCTCTACGTGCGCCCGGCAGCCTTGGCGGCGCGGCGCACTTCCGCGTGGTGGGTGCACGGATACGTCTCCGGACAGGCGGGGGGCGACGAGCCGATTGCCAGGGCGCAGCGCTTCCTTTCGGCGGACGCGCTCTTCGCCAATTCTGAATATACCGCCCGCGAACTGGCCAAGGATTTTCCGGCAAGTGCGCCCATCCGGGTAGTTCGTTACGGAGTCGACCTGCAGCGCTTTCGCCCGGATCCTGCTGCCGGAGCTCGCACACGCCGCGAGGCTGGTCTGTCCGAGAGCGAGACCGTGATCGGCATCTTCGGTCGTTTGCAACGGTGGAAGGGACAGCACGTTTTTCTCCGGGCCGCGGCTCTGCTGGCCGGAAACGGTGTGCGCTTCACCGCCTTGGCCGTGGGCGGCACCCTGCACGGCATCGAGCCGGAGTACGCGGAGGAACTCAAGCAGCTGGCCGAGTCGGGCCTGCTCGCCGGCCGCGTGCGCTTTCTGGGCAACATCTCCAATCCGCAGGATTGGATGAATGCCTGCGACGTGGTGGTACATGCCTCGATCGAGCCGGAGCCCTGGGGCCTGGTGGTCGCGGAAGCGATGGCCTGCGGATGCGCGGTGATTGCTTCCGCGGAGGGCGGCCCGCTGGAGATGATCGAGCACAAGCACACCGGCTGGCTGGTGGAACCGGGAGATGAGGTGAAGCTCGCCGCCTGGATGGAGATCCTGCTGGCCAATCCCACGCTGCGCGCTGAATTGGGAGCCGCGGCACGGGAGCACGCCCTCTGGGCCTACGACCCGCGCCGCGCCGCCTCCGTGCTGGCCACGGAATTGTGGCGGCTCTGGGCCGCGAGAATTCAGAACGTGCAACTGCTTACGGAGGCCGCGCTGTGAGCTTTTCCGGTCTCACTTTGCTGGACGGGGTCTGCCCGCACTCCGGCATGCACCACGGCATTCGCCGCAAGGAGCACGGTGGGCTGGTGTGTTTGTCGGTGAGCCTGGTGGGATGGCAAGTCCATTGAGCGCAACTTTGGCAGCCGCGGTCGGCGTTTCCGCCGTCAACCGTCCGGCGGTGGCGGAAAAGGTGTGGGCCGGGGAATACGTGCCTGTGCTCGATGGATTGCGCGCCGTATCCATCTCCCTGGTGTTGTTAGCCCACATCATGACCCTCTATCCAGTCTCCTCCCGGGCCATGGCGGTCGGGTATGTGCTGGGCCGGACCGGCGTCTCGATCTTTTTCGTGATCAGTGGATACCTGATCACCGGCCTGCTCCTGCGTGAGGAGGAGCGGCGCGGTAAAATCAGTCTGCGCCGGTTTTACGCTCGGCGCGCTCTGCGGATACTTCCCGCGGCCTTCACGTTTCTCGCCGCTCTCCTGGTACTGCAGCTCGCGGGATGGATTCAAATGCGGCCGCATGATTTCTTTGCCTCAATCTTCTACGTGCGCAACCTCACCGGCCAGGGCCACGAAACATCTCACCTCTGGTCGCTTTCTCTTGAAGAGCAGTTTTACCTGCTCTGGCCGCTCACCCTCCTTCTGCTGCGGCCGGCGAAGAGAATTGCCGCCGTCACCGGCGCAATTGCGGCCATCTGTCTCTGGCGCTCCTACCTGGTCCTGGCGGAGAAGATCGACCCCTGGGTCCTGCAGATTCGCACCGATGTTCGCGCGGACACGATTTTGATGGGCTGCGTCCTGGCCCTTCTCGTCCGGCGCTTCCCGCAATTCCGGTTGGATACCGGAGCCTGGCGAACCGCATGGACTCCCCTGTGCGGGGGAATTGCGCTGCTCACCGCGGCGCTTTTGGATCCCCAATGGCTGCATTTCGCCGCGGTCCAAAGCACCGTGGTCGCCGTCCTGATCGCCCTGTGCATGCTCTGGTTCCTGAATAATCCCGGCGCGCAGGCCAGTGCGTGGATCCAAACGCCGGTTGCCTTGGTCATCGGAAGACTCTCCTATAGCCTTTACATCTGGCAGCAGCTTTTCTTCGGCCCTCAGGAAGGCGCGTTGCAAGGCCTGCGGAAGTTTCCAATGAACCTGGCTCTGACCATCCTCCTGGCCTGCGCTTCTTACTTCCTGATTGAACGGCCCGCACTGCGATTCAAGGCGCGCAACTTCGCCGCGTAGGCATACCACGATTTCACAGTTTGAGGAGAAGGGGAGATGAAACCGCAAAGCGCGACGTTGGATGACGAGCGTCCTCGCCCGGATGGGCCGGATCGCGTCTCCTTCCACCACCACTTGGCGCGTTACCAGTTTGCTCTGGGCCGCATGAAGGGCGGAGAACGAGTCCTCGATGCGGGATGCGGCACGGGGTATGGCTCCCGGCTGCTGCTTCAAAAAGCCGCCACCGTAGTCGGCATTGACCTTTCCCCCCTGGCCGTTCAGTACGCCCGCGAGCACTATCAGGGCCCGGGAATCGCATTTGCGCAGATGGATTGCCAGCGCCTGGCATTCCCCAACGCGGACTTCGACTTCCTGGTCTGCTTTGAAGTTTTCGAGCACATGGAGGATCAGGACGGTTTCTTGCGCGAGTGCCTGCGGGTGATGCGCCCGGGCGGAACCTTGCTGCTCTCCACTCCGAACGCGTCCACGGCGGAAGTGCACATGCGCTCGATCGGACAACACAACCCGTTCCATATCGGCATGCTGGACCTGCCGGCCTTCCGTCGCGCCGTGGAGCGCCGATTTGGATGCGTGGAAATCTTCGGCCAGAGGCGGCGCGGCAACCGCCTCTATTCCCTGCTGCGCACTCTCGATGTTTTCAATTTGCGGCTGCGGCTGCTGCCGAATGCCCGCAGGGAAAGCCTGCAGCGCACTTTCCAGGTGGCCGTCGGAGAATCAGCGGTGCCCGAGGCCTGGGTGATCGAAAAATCGCAGCTCCGTCAGGCCAACCAGTTCCTGGCGGTCTGCCGCAGTTAGCACGC
>DATIYQ010000026.1:0-6195 GCA_035517515.1 Binatia bacterium | reverse complement strand
AAATTGGCGCTGGTGGCCAGAGTGCGCGAGATGATCTCCGGCCGGCCCGCCTCGCTGTGAATCCTTCGAGAATCGCCGGGCGATATGCCTCCCGCCGCGCGGGAGTGAGCCGCCATCGGAAAGCCATTCGAGTGATCCCGTGGCTTGCGATTGTCGCGGCGTTGATGCTTGCTTTTCACCTAGACACCGCCGCGCGGGGCGAAGCGCTGGGTCATCCCGCGCTGGCCGCGTCCCAAGCTTCCGGTTCGAATACACCAGTGCCTCCCGTGCAGAGCGGAACCGCAGCCGATCAGGCGGCGGGCGAGATTGCGCAGCCGCATTGGCCATCCGCGGCGGTGCGCTCCACCGGCGCAATGGTGGTGAGCGATGAGCCACTGGCCAACGAAGCTGGCCTGGAAATCCTGAGGCAGGGTGGGAATGCCGTGGACGCGGCAGTGGCCGTGGCCTTCGCGTTGGCGGTGGTTGAGCCCCAAGCCGGCAACATCGGTGGCGGCGGGTTTCTATTGCTGCGCATGACCGATGGACGCGCCTCCTTTATTGACTACCGCGAGACCGCGCCCTTGGCGGCCAAACGCGACATGTATCTGCGTCCGGACGGCACGCTCGACTCGGAAGCGGCGACACTGGGCTACCGCGCCAGTGGGGTGCCAGGAACCGTGGCAGGGATGGATCTTGCGCTGCACGTGTGGGGGACGCTCTCGCTCCAGAAGGTGATGGCCCCGGCCATCCGTCTGGCCGCAGAGGGCTTTCCAGTGAGCGATAAACTGGCCCATGCGCTGGAGGCCGCGAAGCCGCGGCTGGAGCGATTTTCGCGCAGCCGCAAAATTTTCCTGCGCGACGGGCGGCTGTATCGTCCCGGCGAGATCTTTCGCCAGCCGGAACTGGCCCGCACCTTCCGGCGCATCGTCAAATACGGCGTCGAAGAGTTTTATACCCGCGGCACGGCGTTCGCGCTGGCCCGCGATGTGCAGCGCAATAAGGGCCTACTGACCATGGCGGACCTTTTCGGTTACCGGCCGAAGGTCCGCGAGCCGCTGCGCGTCGCCTTGCGCGAAGATGGCGTGCGCTGGGAGGTTTTCTCCGCACCTCCTCCCAGTTCCGGCGGCGTGGCCCTGGCTGGCGCCTTGCAGATGCTGGCCCCGGAATTATTGGGCCGCTGGGACCTCCAGACCGCGCAGAGTCCCGAGGGGGCGGAGCGCGTGGCGCAATCCGTGCACTGGATTGCCGAGGCGCTGCGGCGGGTGTTCGCAGACCGCGCTACGTTCCTGGCGGACCCGGATTTTTTCCACGTGCCCGTGCGCGGACTCATCGATTCGCGCTATGCGGCAGAACGCCGCGCCACGATCAGTCCGGAGCGCGCGTCCTCTTCCAAGGAAGTGCACGCGGGCAATCCCCTGCCTTTCGACGGGCCGCTTGCGCCGGACCAGCATGTGGCTCAGCTCACCGGCGGCGGGCGCGAAGCGGAAGCTGCTGCGGTGTGGCCTCCCGCCGGGTGGGAGCCTTCCGGGCCGGAGCATGGCGTCCATACCACGCACTTCTCCGTGGTGGACAAAGACGGCAACGCCGTGGCCAACACCTTCACGTTGAACGACAGCTTTGGGTCCGCGGTCACCGCGCCCGGCGGCTTTCTGCTCAACGACACCATGGATGATTTCACTACCCAGCCGGGCGTCCCAAACAAGCTGTTCAACCTGATCCAGTCCGAGCAGAACACCATTGCTCCTGGCCGCCGGCCGGTCAGTTCCATGACGCCCACTATCGTGTTGCGCGACGGGAAATTGAGTTTCGTCACCGGCTCGCCCGGCGGCCCGAGGATTGTCTCCGCCACGCTGCTCAGCGTGCTTTACTGGATGCGCTTCGGAGGCGATCCGCAGACGGCAATCAATGCCCCGCGAATGCACCATCAGTGGATGCCGGACATTCTCTACGTGGAGCAGGCCATGCCTCCGGGGGTGGTGCACGCACTCGAAGCCCGAGGCTATACCGTAAAGTCCCGCGACTCGATCGGCCAGGTGAACGCCATCGGCATTGATCCCGTTTCCGGCGATCGCCTGGGCGCGCCGGACGCGCGCCGCGCCGGCGCCGCAGCCGGCATTCCCTGAGTATTCGCTCACGGAATCTTTGGCCGCTTGGCGCCGTTCTGTCGATTTTGACCCATTCGCCCGTCGTATTCCCTGGAGAGACTTCCGCCGGCCAATCCGGCTTGTCCCTTTTTCCCTCCTCCGGGTCTTCGGGATGGAGATTCCAGCGGTGGAATGAGAAAATGGCGGCCCCTTAGAGAGGAGCACATTCATGAGTACGGCGCGCGTTCTGGTAGGCACCAAGAAGGGAGCGTTCATTCTGACCGCAGACGGCAAGCGGCAGAAATGGGAAGTCAGCGGCCCGCACTTCGCCGGCTGGGAGATTTACCACATGAAGGGGTCTCCGGCGGATCCCAACCGCATTTTCGTCTCGCAAACCAGCGGGTGGTTTGGGCAGATTATCCAGCGCTCCAGCGACGGTGGGAAAACCTGGGAGATTCCGGGAGGTGAGAAGTTGCCGAAGCCGGGCGAGTTTCCGGCGGGAGCGAGCAACAAATTCGTCTACGACGCTTCGCCGGAAACCGGCAAGCCCCTGACCACCCATCAGTGGTACGACGGCACACAACATCCCTGGGAGTTCAAGCGCGTGTGGCATCTGGAACCTTCCCTGACCGATCCGGACACCGTTTACGCCGGCGTGGAGGACGCGGCGATTTTTCGCACCACCGATGGGGCGCGCTCCTGGCACGAACTGGCCGGCCTGCGCGGCCACGGCACGGGACCTCAATGGACGCCGGGGGCGGGCGGCCTGGGCCTGCACACCATCCTGCTGGATCCCAGGAATCACAACCGCATGTACATCGCCATTTCCGCGGCAGGAGCGTTTCGCACCGATGACGGCGGCAAGAACTGGAAGCCTATCAACAGAGGATTGCGTTCGACCCACATTCCGGACCCGGATGCGGAAATCGGCCACTGCGTGCACCGCATCGCGCTGCATCCCTCGCGGCCGGATGTGCTGTTCATGCAGAAGCACTGGGACGTGATGCGCTCCGACAACGCCGGCGACCAATGGCGCGAAGTGAGCGGCAACCTGCCCACAGATTTCGGCTTCGTGATTGACGTCCATGCCCACGAACCGGAAACCATCTACGTGGTTCCCATCAAGAGCGACGGAGAACACTTCCCACCCGAAGGAAAGCTGCGCGTCTACCGCAGCCGCACCGGCGGAAACGATTGGGAACCTCTCACCAAGGGTTTGCCGCAGCAGGATTGCTACGTGGACGTTTTGCGCGACGCCATGGCCGTGGACAAGTTCGATCCCTGCGGTGTGTATTTCGGCACCACCGGCGGGCAGGTGTACGTCTCCGCGGATGGCGGCGACTCCTGGGCGCCCATCGTGCGCGATCTTCCCGCGGTGCTGTCCGTCGAGGTGCAGACCATCCCGTGATTCTGGTCGTGCTGCCGGCCCACCTGCGCACGCTGGCGCGCGTGCAGGGAGATGTGGAGCTGGACGTGCCGGCACCGGTTACCGTGCGCTCGGTGCTCGATGCGCTCGAAGCACGCTACCCGATGCTGCGGGGTACGATCCGCGATCACGTTACACTCCAGCGCCGCCCGTTTCTGCGCTTTTTTGCCTGCGAGCAGGACCTGTCTCTCGATCCTGCCGACGTGCCGCTGCCGGACGCGGTCGCCTCCGGCAAGGAGCCCTTCTTCATCATCGGCGCCATCGCCGGCGGATAGGATTTAGCCAGCGGGGGTATAATCCTCGTATGAGGCAGGAAGCTGCTGAGATTCTCAAGAGAGCCTTGGCTCTGCCATCTGCGGAACGGGCGGACGTGGCGGCGGTGCTTATGAACAGTCTCGACCCCGCTGAAAATGCTGCGGTCGAGGCGGCGTGGAGCGACGAGATCGCGCGGCGGATCGAAGAAGTGGATTCGGGAAGGGCCCGGACGATTCCATGGGAAGAAGTTTGCCGTCGCGTCGCTGCAAAAATCAAGAATGGCCGCTAAGCAGCTCCGATTCCTCGAAGTGGCGCTCGCCGAATATTTGGACGCGGTGGAGTGGTATCTTGATCAGAGTGAGGCTGCGGACTCTGGATTTACAAAGGCCGTTGCCAGGGCCGCTGCGACTCTCGCGGAGGCGCCCAATCGCTGGCCGGTTTATCTGCGCGGCGCGCGAAGAATGCTGCTCGATCGCTTCCCCTACGCACTCGTGTATCGCGAACTCCCCGAGGTGATTCAAATTCTGGCCGTGGCGCACTGCAGCCGGCGCCCGGGATATTGGAAGGACCGGCGGTGATTCGCTATAGGATACTCATCACAACCGTTGCGAAATGATTCCGACCATCTGCGCGTGGTGCTGGTCCGCACCCGCAACCCTCTGAACATTGGCGCGGCCGCGCGCGCCATGAGCAACTTCGGCTTCCGGCGCCTGCGCGTGGTGCATCCCTACGAGGCAGCCTTTCGTGAGGCGCGCTCCGCGGTAGGTGCTTCCGCCGTGCTTTCGGGCGCCGAAGAGTTTCCGAGCGTGGCGGAGGCCGTGGCCGATTGCACGTTGGTGGTCGGCACCACCTCCGTGGGCCGCCGGGAGGTGCAGCATCCCATCCTCTCGCTCCAACCAGGCGCGCGGATGATCCGCAAACGGCTCCGGTCCAGCCACGTGGCTCTGCTGTTCGGCTCTGAAAAAACCGGCCTCTCCAACAGCGACCTCAGCCATTGCCACTGGCTGATGCGCATTCCCACGCGAGAAGAACATCACTCCATGAATCTGGGCCAGGCTGTGGCCGTCTGCTTGTACGAGCTGGCGCGGGGCTCCCGCCCCGCCCTGCCCCTGGATAAATTCCAGCCGGCCACAGCCGGGGAGATCGAGCGCATCACCACCGTGCTGCTCGAAGCACTGCGCTGCAGTGGATATCTGAAGCCGGGCTCCGGGGCTCCCACAGAAGAAAAGCTGCGCCGCCTTGTCCGCCGTTTGCGTCTCCCCGCAAGTGACGCCGAGGTATGGCTGGGCATGCTCCGCCAGATGCTCTGGAAGTTGCGCGCGGGTCAGGAAGCGGCTAGCCAACAGGCCGAGTGAGCCGGCGGCCCCGGACCGGGCTTACGCTCCGACGCACAGCCCGGGTAAGCCAGTGCCTGCCCGAACCCAGGTCTGACATAATAGAAGCCCCAGCCCGCAGAGGTGCAGCCGGAGCTTTTCTCGGGCGCATCTGCGAAGTCGAACGGGGCCGGGCCATGAGACTGATGCGCGTGCTTTCCACTTACCTGTTCCGCAGCCAGCGGTTGGGGCCGGGGCTGCTTACGGAGATCGAACAGGCCGGCATCCCGCAGCTGGAGCTGTACTGCGCGCGCTCACACTTCGACTATCGTTCGCCGCAGGCGGTGCGCGAATTTGCGGATTGGATTGACGGGCACGACCTGTGCGTGCACTCCGTTCACGCGCCCACCAGCCGTGAAATGGGGGAGAAAAGAGAGAACTCCACGCCCATTTCCGTTTCGGATCTGGAGCGGGTGCGGCGCCTGGACGCGGTGGACGAAGTGAAGCGCGGGCTCGAACTCGCGGAGGTGATTCCCTATCGCTTCCTGGTGCTGCACCTGGGCGCCGGCCGGGAAACAGAAGACCCGCGGCGGATGGATGCGGCATTGAATTCGCTGGAGCACCTTTGTGTTTTCGCCAAGCAGCGGGGCGTGACCATCGCGCTCGAAAACACGTTCGGGGAGTACGCTTCCCCGGCGGCGTTGCGCCAGTTCGTGACCGATACGCATTTGCGGGACCTGCGGCTGTGCTTCGACGTGGGCCATGCGCACCTGTGGGAGGGCGTGGGCCCGGCGTTTGACGCCATGCGCGACCTGGTGGTGACCACGCACCTGCACGACAACTCCGGAGAGCGAGACGATCACCTATTTCCCTACCAGGGCACGATTCACTGGGATGCGGCCCTAGCGGCGCTGGCGACTGCCGGACAGGAGTTGCCGCTCACGCTGGAAGTCCGCGAAACATCCGCGGAGCCAAAACCGCTTCCCGCCGCGGTGAGTGCTTTCGAGCGGCTGGAGCGCGCCGCGGCCGCGCTGGCGCAGCGCTGAGGCTCGCCTGGACGCGCCACATCCTTTATCCTGTCATTCCGAGGGGAGCGAGGAAGCTGCGTGTGGCGCTTCGATGCCCAAGCAAAAAGCAG
>DATIYQ010000025.1:0-16555 GCA_035517515.1 Binatia bacterium | reverse complement strand
CAGCCAGGCAGTTAGACATCGGGGTATTGGTGTTCCCGCAGTGAGCCGGTTGCTGGCCGGTTAACCGGGAGCGCCGCAGAGCGCCGGAAGAGCCATGCCTGCGGCATGGGGAGTGGTTATGACACGTCACCCCAGAAAGGGTGCTGCACAGCAACTTTGGTTGCTGTAGGGGAACCATCGAGAAATCAGAGACATACAACTTTTCGGGCGCTGTAGAGCGCCGGAAGGTTGCTATTGGTTAACCTGTTGAAAACACAAGAGAGCAGCTAAAAGGGAAAATCAGCGAGTCCCGCACGCTTGATCCCTCCAACACAAAAGCCGTTCCCTCCGCGTGCGCCGCCGTCAAGGGTTCCCAATCGCTGACGCGACTCGCTGCGCTCGCCCTGTGACTGCGGCTCCCGCTGCGGGAGTGTGCCCGCCATGAGAGGCTGACGCCTCTCCGCGCGAAATATACGCGGGACGTATAGGCCCCGGACACCGCGCACACCCAAATCCCTGCCCGCAGAATCTCCAGAAAGTTCTTGACAGGTTTTTTTCGCAGAGCACAAAAGCGGCGATTCGATCAGGAGGCGGCTCGGCCTGTTGCGCTGTTCAGGAAAGCATCAATGGTGGTCAACAGAGCCTCTTGCTTTCGGCGCGGCGGGTGAGAGGCCCTTCCTGGGAGGGTGACGCAGATAGAAGTCGGGGGCGCGGTAAGGCAGCGGGGGTGGGCGGGTGGGGCATTGAACGGGTGGGTGGCGCACCCTTTGTCGTTCCAGGGTGCGGTTTGTTCCGGAGCTGACCTGCCCCATTTCTCCGCGCACGGGATCATGACCAGCCCCCTGGCTCCGCGCACGGGATCATACGACGTTCTCCGCTTTGTTGACGCCTCCTGAATCCGCCGAAACGCTGCTTTTCGGTGGTTCTTCCCGATTCTCTTCCCAGGCGGCCAGGTTTTCACCTGCGAACGGCACTCCTGCAGATCCACCGGAGTTCGGGATGACGGATCGAGGCAGCGGCAGGTCAGCGGCCGGCGGGGGCGTAGAAATAGTAGTCGGCGGAGTACGGGATTTTAATTTCGGAGCCGCGCTTGGAGTCGTCGCAGCCGGAAGCGGGCGGCGGACCGCCTTTGGTGTGGAGGCGCTGGATGAACGCGACGCGGCTGAAGGTGCCGTCGCCGGTGTGGGAATTGGCGTTCAGCAGCAGCCAGGGGATGGAGTCCGGTTGCGGGGCATCGTGCTTGGCGGCGACTTTGCCGGTCACTTCGCTGCCGTCTTTATGTTTCCAGGTGGGGCCGCCGAAATGGCGGCCAATCTCCGCGCCGTGGTCATCGAGGAGAGCGGCTTCGGGGGCTTTGAGCACCCAGGCGGGTTTCTGGTCTGCGGCCGCCTGGCAGACGTAGATTTGCGAGCCGGTGCCGCGGGCACGAAGGATCAGCTCCTGGCCGGCGGGCACCCGGAGCGTTTCCGGCACATCGGAAGGCGGAGGTTGCTGCGCGAAGCCGTACATGAGCAGGGTGAAATAGGCGAAAGCCGCGAAAGGATCCATGAGGTGCTCCCGGACCGCTCCCTGAGGGTACACGGAAAGGCGGGAGAAACCCTCCGATTTTTCCGGGTTGAAGGAATTCAACTGTGGCGGGAGCGGGTTGGGCAGTTCACGTCACGGGCCGCCCGTCTGCGGGGGCGGCCCGTGACAAATGACGGAAGGAAGTCCTATCAGGAGATTTTTTGGATGGGCCTCAGGTTCTTGGTGCCGGAGAGTTTCTTGCCCTTCTTTAACGCTTTCTTCGCCATTTCGGGCCTCCAGGTTTTCAGTTTGCCCAGGTGGGCTGCGGGTGAGAGTAGCATGGGAGGTGCCAAACGAGCGCGTCCTGGAACCGGCATCGAGGCAGCCTGAAAGGAAAGCACTTGGAGCGCACGGGAACCCCCCGGCACTGGGGAACGGGTTAGCCGGGGGGAGTAATTCCCCTCCAGGGTTGAATTTTCCCCGAGATGTGCGCGGCGCGCTTGGCGGGTACACTCAACCGGCAGGCGCCTGCGCCCGGGCGGAGGACGGACTCGGGAGGAATTCATGAACGAAGCGTTCCGCTCGCGGCGGGAGTTTCTGCAAGCTTCCGGCTTGACCGCCGGCGCATTGCTCGTTTCCCCGCGCGGCCTGTTCGCCTCGCGGGAGGAGGCGGCGCCGGACTACACGCTGCGCATCCAAGCGGCGCCGATCGAGATCGCACCGAACCGGATCCTGTCCGCCATCACGTACAACGGCCAGTTTCCCGGCCCGCTCTTGCGATTCCCGGAGGGCCGTCCGGTGACCATCGATATTTTCAACGATACGGACACGCCGGAGCAGTTGCATTGGCACGGGCAGAAGGTCTCGACGGAGGTGGACGGAGCGGCGGAGGAAGGCACGCCGTACGTGCCGGCGCACGGCCAGCGGCGCATCCAGTTCACGCCGAATCCGGCGGGGCTGCGTTTTTATCACACCCACAACCGCGCGGGCGCGAACCTGTATGCCGGGCAGTACAGCGGGCAGGTGGGCGCGGTATACATCGAGCCGAAGGAAAATCCCGGACGGTACGACCGCGAGGTTTTTCTGGTGTTGAAAGAGTTCGAACCAACGCTCAGCCGCGGAGGGGATATGGCCATGGATTTCCTCTCACCCGGGGCGCCGGACGCGCGGCTGAAGGCGGCGGGAGAGGCGGCGATGAAGGCTTCGCTGGCCAAAGGGATGCCGCACGGCTACGAGGTGGGCTACCAGTTTTTCACCATCAACGGGCGGATGCTGGGCCACGGAGAGCCCATCCGGGTGAAGCAGGGGCAGCGCGTGCTCTTTCATCTATTGAACGGCAGCGCCACGGAGATTCGCAGCCTGGCCCTGCCCGGCCACTCCTTCCAGGTGGTGGCGCTGGACGGCAACGCGGTGCCAGTGCCCGCGCGGGTGCCGGTGCTGTGGCTGGGAACGGCGGAACGCATCTCCGCAGTGGTGGAGATGAATCATCCCGGGGTGTGGATTCTGGGTGATCTCGACAACGACGATCGGCGGCATGGCATGGGCACGGTGGTGGAATACGCGGGCAGCGCGGGGAAGCCGCAGTGGCTGGCGCCGCCACCCTTCCGATGGAGCTATGCACGATTTGCGAAAGCCGGGGCCACGGCCGCGGCGCCGGACGAGACCATCGAAATGACCTTCGCGAAAGAGAATGCCGCCGAGGAGGGCTTCAACCGCTGGACGATCAATGGAACGGCGTATCCGATGATGGAAGGGATGGCTCCGCCCTCCTGGCACCTGAAGCAGGGCCAACGTTACCGCCTGCGGATGCGCAACGCGAGCGACGACATTCATCCCGTGCACCTGCACCGGCACAGCTTTGAGCTGGCCAGCGTGGGCGGAAAGCCGATGGCGGGGGTGTGGAAGGACGTGATGATGCTCAACGGCTATCAGGAAGCGGAGGTGGATTTCGTGGCGGATAATCCAGGGCTCACGCTGTTCCACTGCCATCAGCAACTGCACATGGATTTCGGATTCATGACGCTGTTCGATTACGCCTGAGCGGGCGAGCAGCGGCGCAGCGGCCGAGGGCTGCGCTCGCTTCGCGCCGCCGAATGGCAATCAGCGGCGGGGCGGGGAACCGTTGGAGGACGTTTTGGCGGTGGAGGGGGGCTTGGGCGGCGCGGGCGGAGGCCCAGGCGCCGGCTTCTTTTGGCGGATGCCGTGCTCTTCGGCGTCCTCGGTAGGCGCTGAGTCCGGCGTATCCACCAGCACGGGATGGGCGCCGGCCAGCTTTTCCAGCGGCACGACGTTCGGAAATTGTTCGGGCGGCTTGTCGTCGTACACGTCCTTCATGAATTCGAGCCAGATGGGCAGGGCGGCCTTGGCGCCGGTCTCCTTGTTGCCCAGGGGGACACTGTTATCGTCGTTGCCCATCCAGACGCCGGCGGTGAGCGAGGGCGTAAAGCCCATAAACCAGGCATCGGTAAAATCACTGGTGGTGCCAGTCTTGCCGGCGGCGGGGCGCTTTAATTCCTTGGCGCGGGTTGCGGTGCCGAACTGGACGACTTCTTCGAGCATGGCGGTCATGGTGCGGGCGACTTCCGGCTTCAACACGTCGTACACCTTGGGCCGCGCCTCCTCCAAAACGGCGCCGTCGTAGGAGGTGACCCGGCGAATCATGTGCGGCTCGATGCGGATGCCGTCGTTGGGAAACACGGTGAAGGCCGAGGTGTGTTCGAGCAAAGTGATCTCCGCGGCGCCGAGCACCAGGGGGAGATAGGGCTGGAGCGGGGAGGTGATGCCGAAGCGCCGGGCCATCTGGATGACGTTGGGGATGCCCACCTCGGCACCCAGCTTCACGGCGGGGACATTGCGTGAACCGGCCAGCGCGCGGCGCAGGGTAATGCGCCCCTCGAATTTCCCATCGTAATTGTGCGGGGAATAATCCTGCCCGCCGCTCTTCAGGGTGACCGGGGAATCCACGATGGTTTCGAAGGGGTCGTGGCCTTCCTCAATGGCGGTGGAGTAGAGATAGGGCTTGAAGGAACTGCCCACCTGGCGGGTGGCCTGGGTAGCGCGATTGAATTTGGAATCCTCGAAGCTGTATCCACCGATCATGGCCTTGATTTCACCGGTGGCATTTTCGATGGCCAGAAAAGCGGCCTGGGCGGTGGGCTTCTCTTCCAGGTCCACATGGGCCACGGGGCCGGAAAGCTCGCGGATGTGCACCAGGGCGAGGTCGCCGGGCTTGAGCAGTTTGTTGGCCTGGCGGCGGCCGGTCCAGGAGTAATCGGAGGGGGTGAGCATGGCGTGGAAGGGACCGATGCGCAGAGTGGCAAAGTTGTCGCCCGCTTCGAGCACCAGCGCGGTGGCGTAGGCGCCCTTTTCGATGGGGCGGCGCCAGTCGTCTGATTCGAATTTTTCCAGAGTGCCGAGATTTTCCGCCAGGATGTTGGTGAGCCCGCCCTTCCACCCGTGCCTGCGGGTGAAGGCGGCCAGTCCATCCTTGAGGGCGCGGTTCGCGGCGCGCTGCATGGCGACATCCAGGGTGGTATAGACGCGCAAGCCGCGCTCGTGCACGGCCTCTGTGCCGTAATTGTGCTCCAGATATTTGCGGACCTCTTCGACAAAATAGGGAGCCAGATCGTTGTGCGGGTACTGCACATGGAGGGCGAGAGGCAGTTTCTGCGCCTGCTCTCCCGCTTCGCGGGTGATTTTCCCTTCGGAAATCATGCGCGTGAGCACCAAGTTGCGGCGGGCCAGTGCGCGATCAGGATGCAGGAGCGGCGAGTAAATGGGCCCGCGGACGATCCCGGCCAGCAGTGCAGCCTCCGCCAGGGTGACCTCTTTCACCGGCTTGCCGAAATAGAACTCGGATGCGGCTTCAAATCCATAATTTCCGTGCCCGAGGTAAATCTGGTTGCAGTACATGGTGAAGATCTGCTTCTTGGTGTAGTAGCGCTCGACCTGGATGGCCAGGAGCGTTTCCTGGATTTTTCGGCGGTAGCTGCGGTCCGAGCGATTCAGAAAAAGAGTTCCGGCAAGCTGCATGGTGAGGGTGCTGGCCCCCTGGGTGATGCGGTGGCTGGCCAGGTTGTGCCAGGCGGCCTGGAAGACGCGGGGAACGTCCACGCCGAAGTGATCCTCAAAGTGCTGGTCTTCGGTGGCAATCAGGGCGTCGCGGAGGACTTTGGGAACCTGCTCGTAACTTACCAGGATGCGGCGCTGGAGCGCGAAGCTGCCAATGGGCTGGCCATCGGCAGCGTAGAGCTGGGTGACCGTGTCCGGCTGGAAGTCTTCCAGGGCGCGCACTTCCGGCAACTCGCTGGAATAGACGAAAAGCACGCCCAGGCCGGCGCCGGCGGCGGCAGAGAGAAGGACGAGAAGACCAAACGCGGTCTCGCCCAGCCAGCGGGGGAGATGCCGTTGCGGAACGGGAGTGGGGGCGTCAGCCATTGGTGAGCGACCGATTTCATCTTACCGCAAACGCCGGGCAGGCAACGGCTGGGCGTGGCCCGGCACGGTGCGAAATGTTCACGCATTGGCAAGCGGCCGGGGAGACGCGGATCGAAACGACGTTGGCGCTAGCGGCGGAGGGCCGCGGGCAATTCTCCCTGGGATTGAAGCTGGGCGATGGAGGGCTGATCGACCGTGAGCGGCTGATTGACGAAAAGAATTTTGCCGCCACTCTCGGCCAGGAGGTAGGAGGAGTTTCGAGGCAAGCGCACCAGCACCTGCTTGGTCAGCCCCTTGGGAGCAAACAGGTAGACGCGTTTCGAGCTGTTCCAGAGCGCGGGAAAATCATGGTCGTCCAGGAAAATCCTGGGGGCATCGGGATAGTAAGAGCCATATTCGAGGCCCTGGCTGCGGCCGTTATAGAGCAGCGTCTGGCGGTGAGAATAGAAGCCCAGGGCGCTGCCGCCGTAATACTCCCCGTAAATCACCAAAGCATCCTCCGGCCGCAGGTGGGGCAAGAGGACATCGGCCAGAGGCTTCGAGGAGAGGTGGGGCTCGAAAATCTGAAAGGCCAGATTGGCGGTGAAGAAGAATGCGCACATGACCAGGGCGAGCGCGACGTTGGCCCGCAGGTTTTCCCCGCGCCGGCGGAGCCAGTAGACGCCGCCGAATCCGAAGAGGAAGAGGAGGGCGGCCAGTGCGGAGGGAGTGCGCAAGACGGCGAAGGCCCGCGCGGTGAGGTCGGAAAAGTTGGCCATGGCCACGGTGTAGGCATCCAGTTCTTTGACCACCAGAAGGCTGGAAATATCGCCGTGCACGGCGATGTTGCGGGAATTCCACAACAGCCAGGCCAGAGTGGCGGCCAGGAGCGCTCCAGCCGCGGCCACGCCGGCCTGGAGCCGGCGCATCCACACGGCGGACTCCTGCTCGGCCCAGGCGATTCCGCGGCCGATCAGCAGGGCCAGGGCGGGCCAGGCGCTGAAGCTGTAATACTCCATGCGGCTGCCGGTGAAGGAGAAAAAGAGAAAAATGAAGCCGGCCCACACGCACACAAACAACACCGGCAAGCGGCGGTCATCCAGGGTGCGCCACTCGCGGGGCTTGGGCAGGCCGTGGAACGCCAGGGGCAGGAATACGCTCCAGGGGAAGAGCCAGATCAGATGCTCGACCCACCAGAGAGCGAGGGGCACGGCGGAATAATCGTGGGGGTAGCGGTCTCCCAGGGCGCGCAGCACCTGCTCGTTCATGAAGTAAAACCAGAAAAAGCCGGGGGTGCGAAGTCCGGCAGCGAGGTGCCAGGGAACGGCAATCGCCAGGAAGATCAAAATGCTGGAGACCACCGGCATCTCCCGCCAGGAATGCCGGCGGCCGGTGAGCATCACGAAAATGGAAAAAATAGCCACCGGAAACAGGATGCCGATGACCGCCCGGGTCAATACCGCCAGCCCGCAGAGCGCGGCGGCGCCCCAGAAACCGGCGCGGAGGGGAATGACACCGGTCCAGGCACATAAAAAGAGATAGAAGGCGGCGGTGAACTCCAGCGAGTAAATCGCCTCCGGAATCATGGTGCGGGTGAAGAGGTAGGATCCGATGCTGGTGCACACCACCAGCCCGGCGTAAAAGCCGGCACGATTTCCAAAGAAGCGCCGGCCAAAGATGTACACCATCACGGTGAGCCCGGCCATGGCCAGCGCGAGGGGAAGACGCGTGGAGAAGGCCGACTGGCCGAGCAGCAGGTAACTCACCGCCACGGCCCAGTAGTGCAACGGAGGCTTTTCCAGCCAGCGGATGCCATTGATGTGCAGGACGGTCCAGTCGCCGGTTCGGATCATCTCCTGAGAGACGGCGGCGTGGCCGGCGTCGGCATCATCTTCCAGAGCCGGGCGCGCGGCAGTGCCCACGTAAATGAGCAGGGAAATCGCCAGCAGGAGGAACAGGGCGGCGCCGCGAGAGAGCGGGACATCTCTGGAATTGTCCGGAGGCATGCGGTCCATCATTATTATGGAAAACGAGGGAGAAAGGAAACTTCGCGGGGGCGCGGTTCTCTGCCGGCGAGCTCAGGATTGCCGGAGGCGACAAGGAGGGGCACGTTGCTCACAATCCCGGACGGGCCGCGGGGGCGGGAACCACGCTGGTGTGGTCTGCGATGACGCGCCAGCCCTCGGGAAAACGGCGCAGCACCAGGCTGAATACACCACCAATGGGTCCGGCCTCGCGGTCGAGGTGCCAATGGCCGAGCGCGAGAGCGGCGTCCGCGCAGAGCGGAGTGACTTCCAGATTGGAGAAGGTCAGCGTGCCCATGGCCTTTCGGTCCGGATAGCTGCGCCGATAGCGCTCCAGGAGCGCCTGCCAGCCGCGGAGAATTCCCTGAGTGCCGGCAAAGGCCGTGGCGTCGGACCTCCAGTAGCCTTGCGCAAAGCCTTCCAGATCGCCGCGGTTCCATGCGGCCTGCTGGTCGTCGAGCACGCGGCGAACTCCCGCGGTGTTGTCCGCGGCGGTTTGTGGCTGCCGGCTGGCCACAACGGGCAGATTGCCCGTGGGGGTTGGCCACGATGCCCCCGAATCTTCCGCGCCGAGAGGAGCGGTGCCCAGAAACAACAACGCGAGGGCGGCGGGGAGGGTGCGGCGAAGCGCTGCACAGGTCGAGGAAGACAAGAAACTGGCCATGGTTGTACCCCTCACTTGAATTGCAATTTTTATGGAGATCCTTCTCACCCCTGTCCGAGCCCCGGCGGGTACCTGTCCTTGTCACCTAGTACCTGAGCGCCATTGAGTCCCGGACAGTCACCGCGGATACTGGCACAGATCGAGCGCATATGTTTGCGGCTTTCATCCTCGTGCTTTCCATGGCGGCCCTGGGGCAGTTCGTAGTGTTCTATTACCGGGCCATCCTGGTGTCTGTGGCGGCCTATCCCCTGACCGGCTATGTCCAGCAGGTTCAGGGGTTTCCGGACAGGCCGCTGCGCTCGGATGATTTTGCGGTGCTCCTGCAACTCCAGGAGATTTGTCCGCAGGTGGGGCCGGATGCGCGCAGCCTGCGCATCGCCCGTGTTTACTTCCAATTGCTGACGGCAGCAAAGCGCGCCATCAACGGATTCGTCCCGATGATGCATACATGGATGGATCGCGAGCAGACACTGTGCACCCAGTTTGCCGCGGTGCTGCTGGACCAGCGCCTGGCGCGGACTGCCGCGGAAGCGGCGCAGGTCCGCTCCTACTAGCGCATTCCCTCCGACTGCGGCCGCTCGGCGAGCCGCCCCCTTTCGGCTGCATCCTTCGCCCGTAACCCATCAATGACGCGGGTGAAGGCAGGCGTGGCCCGGACCCAGCATCTCTCTTAACATGCGTTTCGAAGCAGCTGCCGGGTGAACAGGGAGCGCCGGTTGTGACCCTTGGAGATGCAAAGGTCTTTCTCCGCTACATGCGCGCCGCCGTATTGTGCATTCTGGTGGCGGTGGCGCTGGCCGTGGAGTTGCTGGTGCGCGCTCCGGCGGTGCCGCTGCCGGGATCGATTCTGTATCTCTTCTACGGACTTGCCGCGGCGGATGCGGTGGTTGCCGTGGTGCTGCGGCGGCGGTTTGCAGGGCCGGCCGCGGTGATCCTGCGGAGCCATCCGGAAGATGCCGCGGCGATGGCCAACTGGATCAAGGGACAGTTTGTGCCGCTGCCGATGGCCTTGAGCCTGGGGTTCATCGCAGTGGCCGCGCGGGTGCTGGGCGCGGCCCCGCTCCGCGCGGCTCCGTGCTATCTGCTCTCGCTCGCGGTGATCTTCACCGCAGGACAAGACGACCTCCCGGCGTGAATCCGTAATCCCAGCGAAGAAGAATGGCGGGAGGGACCGGCCAATCCGGCGGCTGGAGCGGCGGCTTCAGGCCAAATTGTCTCTCGATTGTCTTTCCAGGCGAGCAAGATCCAGCCGCGAGTTTTTCAGGTCGAGACGCCGCAGGACCCCGTGCGCAGCGCCAGGGGGCAGGTCCGTTTCTTACGAGCCTTGGCGGTTCGATCAGCAACCAAGTTTACCCGGCAAAAGGCGCCGGCGGCGTCCTCGAATCAGCCACGCAAAGGCCGGTGAGGTCACCGTCAAGGCGGCCGGATCCTGAGTACCGCCCATCGTAGGGGGGCCGGGGGGGCACGCCTCAGTCAAAGACAACGGTCTTCCGTCCGTAGGCTAGAACGCGGTGCTCCAGGTGCAACCGGACGGCACGCGCCAGCACGACGCGCTCCAAGTCCCGGCCTTTGCGCTTGATGTCCTGGACGGCATCGCGATGGCTCACGCGCACCACATCTTGCTCGATGATCGGCCCATCGTCCAACTCGTCGGTGACGTAATGGCTGGTCGCCCCGATCAATTTAACGCCCCGCGTGTGCGCCTGATGGTATGGCTTGGCGCCAATGAACGCAGGCAAGAACGAATCGTGAATGTTGATAATGCGGTGCGGGTAGCGTGCGACGAAATCGGGCGTCAAGACTTGCAGGTAGCGCGCCAGGATGATCAGGCCTACGCGATGTTCCTCCAGCAGCGCAAGTTGCTTGGCTTCCTGTTCCTTCTTGGTCGCCGGAGTGATCGGGAATACGTGATACGGGATGCGGTATTTCTCCGCCAACTGGCAGAGGTCCGGATGATTGCTGACCACCAAGGCAATCTCCGCGCGGAGTTCCCCCGAAGCGTGCCGCAGCAGCAGGTCGTACAGGCAGTGGTCGTATTTGGAAACGAAAATGGCCACGCGCTCGCGATGCGCGGAGAAATGCAGCTCCCAGGTCAAATCCATGGCGCGGGCGATGCGCGCGAACTTGTTGCCGACTTCCTCGTTTGAAAGGCGAAAGCCCTCCAGCTCCCACTCGACGCGCGTGAAAAGCAGCCCGGATTCCGCTTCGATGTGGTGGTCCAGATGCACAATATTGCCGTTGTGCTTGAACACAAAATCGGTGATCCGCGCCAGCAGCCCGCGCTGGTCCTCCCCGGTGACAAACATGGTGGCGGTCGGTTTCGTTTCCATGTGAAATCCCGCACGTTCCGCAAATCCCGCGGCGCGGATGGGCTTGACCTTGGATCGCGAAGGAAATCCCCGCGGCGAGCAACCGCACTCCAAGAGCAACCGGGGATGATACCACCGCAATAATTCATCCTGCAGTATTGGGGGGCGCCCCTGCCATCCCGGCGACCCCGATGCTACGGGGCGGGAAGGGTGGGGTCCCTGGTGGTGTTACGAGGCCAGAGGATTTGCAGCCGTTCCACGGGCATGGAGACTTGAGGATTGACCCTCAAGACGGAGGAAGGGAGCGGCGAGAAGGGAACCGACGTGCCCCCATCCTTCCGTCCAAACCACGGACGGAAGAATCAGGCACCCCCCGCGGCAGTACCGCGCGCCCAATTTATGCCTGCGCCATCCGCCGAAGTCAAAATCGAAGAAAAAGCCCCAGACCCGAACGCGGTGTGGTGGGACCCTGCGTCGAGCCGAAATGTAATAAGCTAAGGGTTCGGTACAGGGCAGATGCCATCCCAGGCGGAACACGTTCGTTTCTTACGCGTAGTCAACGGGGTTTTTCTTGTGGTGGTGGCCGTCTATGCAGTCTTGGACGAATTTCTGGGGCCACACGGCAGGACGGTGGACACGATTCTGCTGATCGCCATGGCCGTGGCCGCCACGGGGTCGGCGGGAATCGGGCTGTTCTTACGTCGCAAATATCTCGACCAGGTGCTCCCCATCCTGCGCACGGACCCGGAGAACCAGGAGGCGCTGAACCGCTGGCGCGCCGGCCAAATCGTGGTCATGGTCTTTGTGGTGACTGTGGCGGCTATCGGGTTTGCGCTGAGATTTCTGGGGGCTTCCCTGCCGGTAGTTGTTCCTTTTTACCTGGCGTCCGCCGGACTGCTGGTCTGGCTCCGGCCTTCTGATGCGATCTCCTGAGCGGCTGCTCAGCAGAATGCTACAGCGCCTGACTCACAGATGGGGAATGTAGTTAGAGGGAACAGGCGAGAATGCCTGTTCGACTGGTCAAAACGCCCAGCGGAGGAGGATGGCGCCGGAGGTGTAGCCTGCGCCAACGGCCAGGAGCATCACCAGGTCTCCGCGATGCAGGCGGCCCTGGGCCACGGCGTCGCAGAGGCCGAGGGGAATGGTGGCCGCGGTGGTGTTTCCGTAACGGTCAATGTTCACCAGCACCTTGGAGTCCTCCAGCCCGAGCCGCTCCTGCATGGCCCGGATGATGCGCAGATTGGCCTGGTGAGGGACGACCAGCGCCAAGTCGTCTTTGGTGAAGCCATTGCGGGTGAGCAGGTTTTCGGCCAGTTCGGCCATACGGCGCACCGCATATTTGAAGACCTGGGAGCCGTCCTGATGGACGTAGTGCATGCGCTTTTCGACGGTTTCGTGGGAAGGGGGATGGAGGGATCCGCCGCCGGGCATGTACAGGAAGGGGCCGCCGGAGCCGTCAATGTCGTGGGTGAAATCGAGCACGCCTTCGGAGGCTTCCGTCGCCGGCTCCAGAATCACCGCGCCGGCGGCGTCTCCAAACAGCACGCAGGTGGCACGATCCTGGTAATCGAGAATCGAGGTCATTACGTCGCTGCCGATCACCAGCGCCTTGCGGTGCGACCCGGCACCGACGAACTGGGCCCCGGTGGTCAGCGCGTAAATGAATCCAGAACAGGCCGCGGAAAGATCAAAGCCCCAGGCGCGCGTGGCGCCCAGGCGTTCCTGAACCAGGCAGGCGGTGGAGGGGAACATCATGTCCGGGGTGACGCTGGCCACGACGATGAGCTCGATCTCCCCGGCGGAGGTGCCGGTTTGGGAGAGCACGCGGCGCGCCGCTTCGGTGGCCAGATGGGAGGTGGCCACGCCGTTTTCCACTACGTGACGCTCGCGGATGCCGGTGCGCGTGCGAATCCATTCGTCGTTGGTGTCCACGATGCGTTCCATCTCGTGGTTGGTCATGACGCGTGGCGGTGCATAACCGGCTACGCCGCTGATTTTGGCAGGGATGCGTCTATTCATGTGCTCCTCAGCGTGGGCTCTGACCCCCGAGAGCGCCGCGCAGAAGCAGGCTGCATTCTACGCAACGTGTAGTGGAGAGACAAGCGGGTAGGGGAGTGGGCCCACTTGCGGGGATGGGGCGGAGGAAGGCTCTACCTTTCCGTTGCGGGCGAGATTTAAGGGAGCGGAGGGCGCGCACAGACACGAGTGTCCGTGCCACCGGGCAAACTGACCCGCTCCTGCGGCAAACACCTGGCGCGGCGGGTGGCCGGCGAGGGGCGGTCAGAAGGAATACGGGTGCTGCCCTGCCGACCCGTTCCGTTCGCCGGGGGAGAGTT
Source organism: Binatia bacterium (assembly GCA_035517515.1). GTDB lineage: Bacteria > Acidobacteriota > Terriglobia > Acidiferrales > UBA7541 > JOPF136. The sequence continues at coordinate 3,321 of DATIYQ010000025.1, read as the reverse complement.
CCCGCATGCACAATTCCGTCAGGTCCGGCTTGCATTGATAGATTTCAAAGACCGGAAGGTCACCCGGCTGGACCACGTAAGTGCCGGATTCGGCGGCGTTGACGAACCGGAAGTCTGCCAGTGCGATTTTATTTCCCGGGTTGGCGCGCACCCGGAACTGCGCGCTGGCCGGCTCATAATTTCCATAGCTGAAGCATTGTTCCACGCAACTGCGGTCCACCATGTGGTGGATGAGGATCCGGGAGCCGATCCAGGGCCAAACGGTTGCCAGGACGCGCTGGCCGGGTGGCAGAAGGCGGACGTAGCGCTCCACCTGCTGCTCCATGCGGTCCAGTCTTGCGGTGTCCTGGTACAAGAAGAGAAAAAAGGCGACGGCTAGTCCGCCGAAGCCGGCCAGATGCCAGAAGCGCGGGCGCAGGCCGCCCAGCAGGCAACAGAGGAAGACGGCGAGCACGGTTGTGGCGCGATCGGTGAGCAGAGAGAGAGGAGTGTTGTATTGGGGAAGCGCGATGGCATCGGGGAGCACCAGCGCGGACCAGAGGCAGAGGGCATAGAACTGGAGCGGCAGGCCGTAGGACGCCCAGAGGTCCTGCTGGTCTCGAGAGTTGCCGCGCTGAGTGCGGCGGCTGAGGACATCCGCGAGCAGGCAAACCACGGCAAGGGCGAGGAAGAGGTGAGCGATCCAATTGTAGCGAGCGCCGAAGAGACTGAGTTGATCGCTGCCGTTAAACTGCAGACGGAGCAGCAGCGGGCCCTTGCGCCCCACGCGGAAACGCTCGCTGAGATAGATGTTCACTCCCACCGGCACCAGCGCGGTCACGCACAGTAGGCACAACTGCTGCCAGGGGGCGAGCTCCGCGGCGAGAATCAGGTAGGCGCTGGCGGCAACGAAGAGCACCACGCCCAGGGGATGCGCCATCCACATGAGAGGGAGGAGCAGCACCCCCAGAAACCGCGCCGGTCCCCGCCCGCCTGCGACCAGGGCGAGTCCGAGCAAGGCCAGGCCGACGGAAAGGTAGAAATTCATCAATCCTTGCTGGAACGTCCAGCCATAAGCAAACATGGCGAGAGGGGGAACGAGATACCAGGGAGCGCGCCGGGAGATTGCGCCGACCAGGGCAAAGGCGCACCAGAAAAACAAGAGCACGGACCCGGCCACGGCAATTTTTTCGGCGGCGCGAAGACTGACCACTTTTCCCAGGCCGAGGAGGGAAAGGTCGAACAGAATGTTGCTGCTCTGAGGGGCCAGCCAGAGCCCCGGGGCCCGTCCGCGCTCGATCAGTTGGGCCAGCCAGGCATTGTAGGTATGGCTGGCCACGTCACCCGCTTCGATGTGCGCGTGCCAGAAACAGGGAGCCACAACCGCCGCCGAGACAATCAGGAGGCGCAGCCAATGCCGGCGGAGGAAGCGGCCGACCCGGATGAATACAGACGGCTCAGGCGCAGGGGGCGCCGCGGCGGGCGTGGTGTTGGGATCTTCCGGCGAGGAGAGAGAGTCCGTGATATGGACGGGCATGAATCCCGCGCCCAAGACGGATACTAGCAGTTCAGCCAGTGTGCGTCCATGCGGCCCGCGTCCGCCGGGGACTCTGTCAGCGCGAAGAGGGGTGCGGACCTATCTCGCCGGTTTTGTCTCCCGCAGCGAGCTGGCGCATGCACAAATCGGTCAGGTTGTCGTTGCACTGATAGACTTCAAATATGGGCAAGTCGCCCGGTTGGACCACGTAGCCTCCGAGTCTTACTTCGGTCACCTGGCGCGCGTCCGCGAAGACCATGCCGTTTCCCGGGTTTGCGCGCACGCGGAACTGCCCGTTGGAAGGCTCGTAATTTGCATAGCTGAAGCAATGTCCGATGCAGGCGCGGTCAAGAATGTGGTGGTTGAAAATCCTGGAACGATAGAAGGGCCAGATGGTGGCCAGGACTCGCGCGCCCGGGGGGAGCGCGCGGACGAAACGCTCCACTTGCGCCTCCATGTGGTCCACTTTCCCCGTGTCCTGATAGAGAAAGAGGAAGTAAGCACCCGCCAGGAGGCCGAAACCTGCCAGGTGCCATCTGCGCGGACGCATCACGCCCAGCAAAGCACAGAGGAAGATGGCGCAGACGGCGGTGGCCCTGCTCGTGAGCAAGCTGATGGGACTGCTGAATTGAGGGAGCAAGACGGCATTGGGGAGGAGGAGCACGGCCCAGAAGGAAAGGGCGTAGAGCTGGAGGGGCAGGCCATACCCGGAGGCGATCTCTTGCGGGCCGGCGGTGGAGGGGCGCTGCCGCCGACGCATGGCCACATCCACCAGCAGGCACCCCAGGGCGAAGGCCATGAAGATTTTCAAGAGCAGGTGGTATCGCGGCCCATAGAGCGAGAGTTGATCGAAGCCGTTGTACTCCCAGGCGAGCGAGAGCGGGCCCACGCGGGCCACCAGATAGCGAGCGCTCAGATAGAAATTCAGACCGAACAGCACCAATGCGGCGACCGCGGCCAGAAGGTATTGCTGCCAGGCCTCCAGCGTTCGCGCCAATGCAAGGTAAGCGGCGCCGGCGAGGAAAAGCAGCGCACCCAACGGATGGGCCAACCACATGAGCGGAAGCAGCGGAATTCCGAGCCAGCGTGAGGCGCCCCGTCCTCCCGCCACCAGGGCCAAGCCCGCGAAACCCAGCGCCAGGGAAAGGTAGTAGTTGATGAGCCCTTGCTGGAAGGCCCAGCCATAGGAAAACATGGCGAGACAGGGGACCAGAAACCAGGGGACGCGGCGGGAAATGGCAAAGACCAGAGCGAAGGCGCTCCAGAAATAGAGAAGGACGCAGATCGCCACTAAACTTTTTTCCGCGGGCCGCAGTCCCAACAATTTTCCCAAGGCACTCAGGCACTCGTCGAACAAAACATTGCTGGAGGGCCGCGCGAGCCATAGGCCGGGCGCCTGGCCGCGCTCAATCAATTGCACCAGCCAGGCGTTGTAAGTGTGGCTGGCCACGTCGCCGGCTTCCAGATGCACATGCCAGAAACACGGAACCGTAAGAAGGGCGGAAATCACCAGGATGCGGAGCCAGAACTCGCGGAGGAAACGGGGCCGCCGGTTCCGCAAAGGAGAATGAGACGTTGTGGCAGGGGCTTGGGGATTGGGGACTGGGTCTGCGGTCTGGATGGGCATGGATACTGCGCCCCGGACGGATACTAGCAGGCAGGTTTGCGGGCGTCCATGCAGGCCGACGGCAGGCTCACCGTAAACACCAACTCGCAACTGCGTCCTCCGCCGGGTGAGACTGCTTCTCTCAGGGCACATTTCCACTTCGGGTTGTTAACGCCGGGGATGCCGTCGCGTCCTTTTC
>DATIYQ010000024.1:0-9837 GCA_035517515.1 Binatia bacterium | reverse complement strand
GGCACCTGGTATTCGAGGAAGGCATTGCGGCCGTCTTCGTTGAGCGCGCGGACGCGCGCGCTGACTACCGGATCGGAGGGCACGGCAAACGGCAGGCGGTCAATGATCACGCAGGAGAGCTGGTCGCCGGGCACGTCCACGCCCTGCCAGAAACTGGAGGTGGCAAAGAGCACGGCGTTGGGCGTCTTGCGGAATTTGTCCAGCAGCGCCGTGCGCGGCGCGGTGCCTTGCAGCAGCGTGGGGTAGGGGATGCGCGGGCGCACGCGCTCGTGGATTTCCCTCATCTGGTAGTAGCTGGTGAACAGGCAAAACGCGCGGCCCTGGGTAATCTCCAGGAGGCGGGCGATTTCCTGCGTGGCGGTTTCCACAAAGCCGGGAGCGCGCACGTCCGGCATGTTCGGCGGAACGTAGAAAATCGCCTGGCTCTGAAAATCGAACTCGGAATCGAGCACGCGATCGAGCGACTGCTCGATGCCCAGGCGCTGGCGCAGGAAATCGAATTTCTTTCCCACGGCCAGGGTGGCGGAGGTGAGCACGATGGTGTCGAACTGCGCGAACAGGCGCTCGCGCAGGATGTTGCTCACATCAATGGGCGTGGCGCTTAGAAACACGGTCTTGCCGCGTCGCTCGTACCAATAGACGAAGCCCTTTTCATCACTCTCGATCAGGAAGGCCAGCTCGTCCCGCAGTTCCGCGGCGCGGCGGGCGATGGCGGTCAGCTCCTCGGGGCGCTGGGGGATGGAGGCCAGGTCCGCCTCGATTCCGCGCAGGGCCTGGGCCAGGGCTTTGTAGGCCTCGCCGTGCTGCTCGCGGAAGGCGGCGCGCTCCGCGGGCGGGAAATCGTAGCGGCCCTCCTTTTCCGCAAAGCTCTCAAAAAACCCGCGCGATTTTTCACGCAGGCGGGTGACGCGGCGCAGCAGCGCGGGCGGGGCGGAAGGCAGCAGGCGCAGGGCGTGCTCCGCGTCGCGGGCCAACTCATCGTAGCGATGGCCGGAAGTGCGCCGGCCGAAATGGTCGCTGGCCACGTCTTCGATTTCGTGGGCTTCGTCGAAGATCACCGCGGAATATTCCGGAATGATGCTGCCGAAGTCGTCCTGCTTGAGCGCCAGGTCCGCGAAAAACAGCGCGTGGTTGACGATGATCAGGTCCGCTTCCGCGGCGCGCTGCTGCATGCGGGTGATGAAGCAGCGCTCGAAATCCGGGCATTTCTTGCCGGTGCAGGTATCGCGGCGGGCGTCCAGGCGATACCACAGGTCGGAATCATCGGGAAGGAAATCGAGTTCCACGCGGTCGCCGGTTTCGGTTTCCTTCGACCAGTCGCGGATGCGGCTGAACCAGTCAATCTCCTCGAGGTCTTTGAGCACCGGCTGGCCTTCCAGGTGCGCGGCCTTCTGAAAACACAGGAAATTGCTGCGGCCCTTCATCAGCGCCACTTTCAGGTTGGGGGCGAAATGTTGCTGGAGAAAGGGCACGTCTTTATTGAAGAGCTGCTCCTGCAACGCCTTGGTGGCGGTGGAGACGACCACGCGGCGCCCGCTGCGCAGCGCGGGGATGAGATAGGCGAGCGTTTTTCCGGTGCCGGTACCGGCTTCCAGGATGGCATGGCGGTGTTTGGCGAAAGCTTCTTCGGTGATCTGCGCCATGGCGAGTTGCGATTGGCGGAATTCATAGCCGGCATGGCATTTTTCCAGCAGCCCGCCTTCCCCGAAGATGTCCTCCATGGTGATTTCAGCGGCAGGCTTCGCGGATGATTTTCTGGCCATGGAAGCGGAGCGGGAACAAAGAAGATAGCATAGAGAGGAAGAGCGGATGCGCGAGCGGACGGGGCCAGGCGCGAGGCGCCACGATCCGGTCCACAGGGCGCGGCGATCTGGCCCTGGCGGGAGGCAGCGAGATACGGGGATGCCGTACACGATACTGGAACACACCGCGGATGTGCGGCTGCTGGTGGAGGGGCGATCGCTCCCAGAGCTGTTCTCCGAGGCGCTGCGCGGAATGATGGAGTTACTGAAGCCGGAGGGTGTTTCCGGCGAGTCGAGTGCCGCGGAGGGGACCGCAGAGACGAACCGGAGGATCGCGATTGCATCGCCTTCGGCGACCGCACTGCTGGTGGATTTTCTGAACGAAGCGCTGTGCCTGGCGTACAGCCATCGGGAGATGTATCAGGTGTCGTTCGAGGAGATTTCTGAGCCACGCGTTCGCGCCGTACTGCGTGGGCGGCCGGTCAACTCTTTCGGCGAGGACATCAAAGCGGTGACCTATCACGAGGCGGAGATCCGGAAGAACGCGGCGGGGAATCTGGAGACGAAGCTGGTATTTGATCTCTAGCCCGGAGACGCATGATCGCGAAATCGAATCTGGTGAAAGTACATGACTGGCTGTGGGAGATTCCGCGCAGCCATCGCGCCGACATGCGGGTGCCTGCGCGCGTTTACGCCTCAGACCACATGCTGGACCAGATCACCACGGACCGCTCGCTCGAACAGCTCGTCAACGTGGCAACGCTGCCCGGCATTGTGGGCCACGCGCTGGCCATGCCGGACATTCACGAAGGTTACGGCTTTCCCGTGGGTGGGGTGGCCGCCTTCGACGCGGCGGACGGGGTGATTTCTCCCGGAGGAATCGGCTACGACATCAACTGCGGCGTGCGGCTGCTGTGCTCGGATGTTCCGGTGAGTGCGATCCAGCCGCATCTCTCCGAGTTGGGAGCGGCGTTGTACCGCGAAGTGCCTTCGGGCGTGGGCCGGGGCGGGCGGCTGGTGATGAAGGGTCATGACATGGACGCGGTGCTGGAAGGAGGCGCGCCGCGCCTGGTGGAGATGGGCTACGGCGAAGCGGCGGACCTGGAGCGTACCGAATCGCGCGGAAAACTTGAACCGGCCGCGGCCGCGCTGGTTTCGAGCCATGCCAAAGATCGCGGCCGCGACCAGCTCGGCACCATGGGCGCGGGAAACCATTTTGTCGAGGTGGGCTCGGTCGAAGGCATTTACGACGCGGAAGCGGCGCAGCACCTGGGGTTGTTCAAGGACCAGGTGACCGTGCTGATTCATACTGGTTCGCGCGGACTCGGCCATCAGGTGGCCACGGATTTTATTCGCGGGATGGTGCGGGCCATGCCGCGCTACGGCATCACGCTGCCGGACGTGGAGCTGGCGTGCACGCCGTTTGCATCGAACGAGGGACAGGAGTATTTCCAGGCCATGTCCGCCGGCGCGAATTTTGCCTGGGCCAACCGGCAGTTGATTACCTGGGAGGTGCGCCAGGCGTGGGAGCAGGTGCTGGGCGATGCCGGCGGGCCGCTGCGCCTGCTCTATGACGTGGCGCATAACATCGCGAAGATCGAGGAATACCGCGTGGGACCGGTCTCGAAGCGACTGGTGATCCACCGCAAGGGGGCGACGCGCGCGTTTCCGGGCCAGCCGGTGCTGGTGCCGGGAAGCATGGGCACGCGGTCGTTTCTGCTAATGGGCGGGGAAAAGGCCATGGCCGAAAGCTTCGGCTCGAGCTGCCACGGCGCCGGGCGCAGGATGTCGCGCACACGCGCAAAAAAGGAAATTCAAGGCGCGGAATTGAAGCAGCGTCTCAACGCGCAGGGGATTGTGGTGAATGTCGGAAAGCTCTCCGCTCTCGCGGAAGAAGCCCCGGAAGCGTACAAGGACGTGAACGAAGTGGTGGACGTAATCCACCAGGCGGGAATCGCCCGGAAGATCGCGCACTTCCGGCCGGTTGCGGTCATCAAAGGCTAGGGAGAATCACCGGCGCGAGGAGCCGGTGGCCGGAGTTTCTCCCCTTCGGTTGCGCCGGGCACCGCGCTTATCGCTTCAATCCCATGGCGGCGGTGATGAGGGGCAGGGAATCAATGCCCCAGTGCAGGGCAATCAGCGGTAACAATCTCCGGTGGCGGTCCCAGAGCAACCCCAGAACCAGGGCCACGATCAGCACGGGGAGCCCGGTATTCAGCAGGACGGAGGCGAGGCTGCCGGCGTGGCCCTCCTTCCCAAACGCGAGAAAATAGCGGGAAGGGATGTGCCAGGCGGTGAACAGCAGCGCGGTTCCCAGGATGGCGGCCAGCCGTCCGAGGCTTTGTTCCATCCGCGTTTGCAGCCAGCCGCGAAAGACGAATTCCTCCGGAATTCCTGCATTGAACAGCGCAATCAGCAGGGCCGCGGTGATGCGCATCCACGCTTGCGCCGCGCCCGTGGAATGCAGCGCGTGTTGAATGCCCGTCCAGTGCGCGGCATTGATTCCAAAACCGATGGCATAGGCCACCAGCGACCACCAGTAATCCCTTGCGCCCGGCACACCCGGAACAAGGTCCCGTGTTCCGTAGCCCAATCGCCGGAACACTATGGCCGGCAGGACCAGCAGAAAGCCGATCTTGAAGAAAAGAAAGTACCAGCAATCCAGCAGGAAATCGGGAGAGCCGAAGAGCGGGCACGGCCAGTGCAGAATGAGTTGGGCGGTCACCCCGGAGAGCAGGGTGTAGAAGCAGCAGTACGCCAGCAGCAGGGGCAGCTCCCTTTGCGGGTACAGATTGCTCAGCTCGCGCGCCGGGATGCGCTGCCTGCTTAAAAACGCAAACATGACTCGCCCACCCTCCGCACGGAGATACGGTCATGCACGCACCGAAGTTCCGCGCCGCGGCGCCGGGGCGGTCGCCGCTCCGAACGCAACGATCCGATTGGAGTCGCGTACTCTCTGGGAATTCACTGGAGTTTTGGATTGCCCCGCTGCGCCCGGCAAACTCCAGACCTGCTTCGCCGGCCGCAGCGCACAAACAGGCCGCACCTCCCGGGGAACCTATACGGTGAGGTCAGGGCGCGCAATTTGCGCGGGCCTGCGGGGAGGAATTCGGCCTCGAGAGACTGCGGTTAGGAATGAGTTGATCGGGTGCCGGGGTGGGGCTGATGCCGGGCTGTTCGCGGGAGTGCTCGTGTACTCTTTCTATTCGCTTTGCTCGCTCGTAAAACTAGTAGTACTACCCACTTGGCCGGACGCGCTCCTCCGAAGAAAGTGCAACGAGTTTCCGTCGAGCGCCCTCCACTTTCCTTTCAGGGGGCCATGGCGCGGAGGGCGCTGTCCCTAAGTGATTCTTTTGCAGGAACTTAATCTGGACTCAAATCTGGCATCAGGCGTGCTCAATGCCGATACCTGAGGAGAATGGTGTCCTGCGAGGACGGATGAAATTCGGTTTGCGCGCACTCGCGCTGGCGATGCTGATGCTGGCTGCAGCAACTGCCGCATCGGCTGACTCACTGACCTTGGTCAATGGCGGCAACTACACCATGGGCGGGGTCTATGTGGGTCCTTACAACTTTTCGGGCACCATCAACGGGCAGAATGTGAGCCTGCAGTTGATCTGCGACGATTTTAAGAGCGACGTGACCACCGGGGAAACCTGGAATGTAAACGTCTCCACGGTTCCCAGCCCATTTTCCACCCTGGGAACGCCATCGCAGTATCAACAGGTTTCCTATCTCGCGGAGTTGATTTTTGGCCTGGACCCGAACAGCAGCGGATATGGGCAGACGCTGGGCGAGTTGCAGTGGGCGATTTGGAACGTTTTTGATCCGGGCGTCGGCGTCACCTCCGGGAATCCAGACCCCTATGGGACCCTGACTTCGACCCAAATCAGCGCCATCCAGGGTTACATCACCCAGGCACAAAACAACGCGGGCTTGCCCGGGAACAACTACGCAAACCTGCTGGTGTACACCCCGATTGCGGGTACACAGACGCCGGCTTGGAATGGACTTCCCCAGGAGTACATCGGCGACCCGCCGGCGAACGCGCCGGAGCCGGGCACGATGCTGTTGATGGGCGCGGGCTTCGCCGGCCTGCTGCTCTTCCGCCGCCTGTCGTTCTAGCCAGCGGAAACCAGATTTGCTTTTTACGCCGGCCCCTGCCACTCAGGGCCGGCTTTTTTATTTGCCGCCCGCGCGCCCCTTCACCAGCTTGCGCTGATGTGCCGTTTCCCGGTGACGCGGTCCCGGCGCCGGCACAGGTCGGCAGCGAGCACGGAGTGTGCCGGCCCACAAGCGCGATGCTCTGTGCTACAACCAGCCCATGACGGACTTGGCTCGCGAGCTGCGCCCACTCGATTATTTCACGCTCGGCTTCGGCACCATGGTCGGCGTGGGCTGGCTGGTGCTGATGGACGACTGGCTGGGCCGCGGCGGGCCGGCGGGCGCGATGCTGGGATTTGCGCTGGGCGGGCTGGCGCTCTTGCCCATCGCCTATGTCTATGGACGGCTGATCCGCCGCCGCCCGGATGCCGCGGGAGAGGTGGCCTATACCGCCGAAGTTTTTCCGCGCGCGGCCAGCTTCTGGAGCGGGTGGATGATGCTGCTGGCCTACGCAATCGTGTGCCCGTGGGAGGCGGTGGCCATTGGCCGGGTGGCTGCATACATTTTTCCGGGGCTGGATTCCATTGAACTCTATCGCGTGGCTGGAACTCCGGTGTACCTGCCGCACGTGGCGCTGGGCCTGGCCTTGATCACCTGGCTGGGTGTGTTGAACTACCGGGGGATCCGCCAGAGCGCGACGTTTCAGAATCTGGCCACTTTCGGGCTGCTGGCCTTGTTCGCCGTGTTCGGCACGGCCGGGGTGGCGGGCGGCTCGCCGCGAAATCTGCGGCCGCTGTGGAGCCACACACCGTGGATTTCGGTGCTGCTGGTGCTGCAGATCGTTCCGTATTTCATGACCGGATTTGAATCCACCGCCAAAGCTTCTGAAGAAGCGCGCGCGGACTTTCCGGGCCGGGGCCACTTCCTGGCTCCGATGATCTCCGTGGCCGCGGGAATTCTCTTCTACACGGGAGTGATTGCGGTGGTGGCCTGGGCCCAGCCGTGGCAGAGCGTGGCGGGAATGAAATTCCCGACGGCGGTGGCCCTGGAGCGCGCCGTGGGCAACCACTGGGTGGTGAACGTGGTTCTGGCCGCGGCGCTGATTTCGCTGGGCAAAGTGTTCAACGGAAATTTTGTAGCCGCGACGCGGCTGTTCTTTGCGATGGCCCGGCGCGGGCTGGTGCCGCCGCGCTTTGCCGCGGTGCATCCCTTCCATCGCACGCCTTCTGCGGCGGTAGTGGCCATCGGGACGGGCACGGCGCTGGCCAGCCTGTTTGGGGCGCGGATCCTGGTGCCGATAACGGAAGTCGGGTCGTTTGCCGCGTGTTTTGGGTGGCTGATGACGTGCGCCGCCTGCTGGTCCATGCGGCCTGGCCCGGTGGAGAGAGCGGTGGCCGCCACCGGCGTGGTTGTGGCCGGCGCGCTGATGGCCATGAAACTCGTTCCCGGTGTGCCGGGCGCGTTTACACGCTGGGAATTTGCGGCGCTGGCACTGTGGATCCTGCTGGGGCTGGCGCTACTTCGGGGTGTTCGCCGGTGATTCCGGAAAGCAGCCGCGCGATAGTCAGGACGGCCAGCAGGGTCAGCACGGGATCGAGCGGGTGCCGGTAGCGCAGCGTGGTATGCGTAATGTAATAGGGGATGGGAAAAACCACTACGCAGAAGGCCAGCGGCAGGCACTCGAACACGTCTTTGCGCATGGCCAGGCCTAGGCCGAGAGCGGCCAGCAGCGAGAGCCCGGTGCAACAGGCGATTTCCAACCCGCCGGAATGAAGGGCGATCATCCATTTGTCGTGACGCGAATCGAAGTCCCCGGTCCAGGTGTCCAGCACCCGCCGGCCCACCAGATTGAAAAACGTCCGCGGGTTCTGCCGCATGAACCGCAGGGCCTCGGACTCTTTGGCCCGCATGTACCCGGGCTCGCCGGCGAACACCAGGGGCAGCAGTTCCCGGAAATTGTTCATGGGATGCAGTTGCGGGGCATAGACGTCGTCGGAGGGAACCTGGGAGTTATTTCCCAGCCACAGCTCGAGGCCGAAGTTTGACTTCACCAAGACCAGGCCGTCGAGGGCAAAGTAATTGCGGGCGGTCCAGGGAAGAATGGAGAGCACCAGCAACAGCACGGCCTTCGAGGCCGGATACAGGACGGAAAGCCCCGCCCGCCGGCGGAAAACGATGATCCAGGCCAGCAGCAGGGGAAGCAAAACGCACAGCGTAGGGTTGAGCAATGCCGCGAAGCCCCAAAGCAGGCCGTATCCGGCCCAGGCAGGGGAAGACGCAGGCAGGTCGCGCACGCGGTAGCCGGCGCAGAGCAGCAGCGAAAGAACCAGCGCCGAGAGGCTCTGATCCCAGACCCACTCCAGGGGAAACAGAATCGCCAGCGGCATGAGCACCCAGGCCCAGGCCGCGCCCAGCGCCACCCGCGGGCCGAAGAGCCTGCGTCCCAGCCACCAGATGGGCCAGGCGGTAAACGCGGAGAAGGCGCAATTCAGGAGCTGGCCGAAATAGACGCCGCGGTCGGTGAGGTTCGGGTCGAAGATGCGAAATCCGATGGACCAGAGCGCGGGGAAAATGGGGGCCAGCCAGGCCGTGGGCAGGTCATAACCAGGGAATGGATTCGAGAATCCCTTGCCCGAGGCCAGCGACCAGGCAATGAACCCGGCCTCCTTGCCGATCACCTGCAGGCCGAGCTGCAGCCGGTCTTCTACGCGATGGCTGGCCACCAGCAGGAACGCGCGCAGGCAAAACGCCGCGGCCACCGCCGTGGTGGGCGACCCGAGAATCGCGGTTTTCCAGAACCCGGTCCGGCCGGCTGAACCTGCACTGGGTGGGGTGAGCATTTCGGAGGGAAGCCGGTCTCAGCATAGCAATGCGGCTGGCGGAGGCTCAACGAAAGTGGGTTGGCCGTGTCCTCGTTGTGCTGGAAACAACACCCGCCCACGCCGCTCGCGCGGGCCACAGCGGTACGAGCGCCGCGCATGCTCGTTTGCCGCTGCATGCTAGACTGGTGCGCCATGGGAGGCGCGGGCTCGCAGCCATCTGCAGCGCACGAGAGCTTGGCCTCCAGCGAACTTCCTTCCTCCTCGCCGGCGGCGCGGGCCCGGGGAATCGCCGAATGGCTGATGGCCGCATTCGTTACCGGGGCGGCGTTGTTTTCAATCTGGCAGGCGGTTCAGCAGGCGCAGCTTCCTTTCCAGTTGGACTACGAGGAAGGCAATATCCTCAACGCCGGCGTGCGCATCGTCCAGGGGCTCTCGCCCTATCCCCGTCCGGAAGCATTCCCCAGCGTGTTCAATCCGTACGGTCCGGTGGGCTATTGGGTCACCGCGCTGTGCGTGCGGCTGGGCGGCGTCTGGTTCACCTTGCCCAGGCTGGTGATGCTGGCCTGCGCGGCGCTGATCGCGCTCATGTTATTTCTGTTGATTCAAGAATGGACCGGGTCGGTCCCCGTCGCGCTCGCCTTTGGGCTGTATTTTCTGATCACAGACCCGGCACGGCTGTGGATGCCCCTGTTGCGCGTGGATTTGCTGGCCATCGCGCTCACCCTCACCGGTCTGTGGGTGTGCCTGCCGGTGCTGGCCGGCAGGGACGGCGCGACGTGGCGTTGTCCGGCCGCGGCCCTGTTTTTTACTCTGGCCGTATTCACGAAATACACGGCGCTGGCCGCACCGGCGGCCTGCCTGCTCACTCTGGCAGCGCGGCGGGATTGGAGACGGACCCTGCTTCTCGCCGGTTCCACGGGCGCGCTCTGTCTGGCCGGATTCCTGGCCATGCAGGCGGCGACGGATGGACAGTTTTCGTTCCATATGTTTCGCACGCACACCGACCCCTACATGTTCGAATTGCTGGTGGACTTTCTTCAAGTGTTGTTGCCCAGCCTGGCTGCGTTGATCCCGCTGGTGCTGGTGTTCATCTTGATCCGGCCGCGCGCCTACCTTGCCGCCGGGTTCTATCTGATCTGCGCCTGGGTGGTGCCGCTGGTGACCGGTGG
>DATIYQ010000023.1:0-5216 GCA_035517515.1 Binatia bacterium | reverse complement strand
TGATCCTCCCGGAACCTCGCCCGGGGATCGCCGATGGCGCGGACCAGCCCGGCGCGCAAGTCTTCCCTTCCGCCGACGTAATCGAGGATGCGCCCGTCGCGGGGATCCAGCAGCAGGCCATTGATGGTGAAGTCGCGCCGGCGGACGTCCTCTTCCGCGGAGCGGCTGAAAATTACGGCATCCGGCCGGCGCCCATCCGAGTAAGCGAGATCGGTGCGAAAGGTGGCCACTTCCACCTTCGCTCCCGTTTGCGCATCCAGCACCAGGATGACGCCGAAGGCCGCACCCACGCCCACGCTCTCCGGGAACAACTGCTGCACGCGGTCCGGCGTGGCGTCTGTGGCCACGTCGAAATCCTTGGCCGGGCGGCCCTGAACGATGTCGCGCACACAACCGCCCACCAGAAACGCCTGGTAGCCGTGGTCCCGGAGCACCGTGCAGATGTGCCCGGCAAGTTGCTGCGCGTCCATGCAGTGATTATCGGCCATGCATTGCGGGGCAACAAGTGCCGGGGGCGCGTGGTTTCCTGCCAGGGACACGGCGAGCGATGCGGGGAGGCTCCCAGGTGTGAATTACGTTGCGGGAAGGCGCCGCACGACCATACAGGTGATGTCGTCATGCTGGCGCGCGGCGCCCACAAAGCCGTCCATCACGCGGGCCACATGGGCCAGCACGTTGGCAGCGGATTCGGATCCGTCGCACGGGCGGACCACATCTGCCAGGCGCGCGCGGCCGAATTCGCGTCCCGCGGCATTCACGGCTTCCACCACGCCGTCGGTATAGATGAACATCAATTCGCCGGGAGCGAGCTGTGCGTGGGCGATGGGAAATTCCGCGTCCGTCTCGATGCCCAAGGGCAGCCCCCCGGCGGTCAACTCTTCCACCTGTCCGCCGGCGCGGCGAATCAGCGCGGGATGATGCCCCGCACAGGTGTAGGAAATTGCTCCGCTCGCAGGAGCGTATTCCATGAAAAACGCGGTAATGAAGCGCAGGCCATTCTGGCTGTTCTCGCAGACGTAGTAGTTCAGGTTGCGCACGATTTCCCCGAGTGCCGCTCCGCCGGCCTCGATGGTGCGCAAGCTGGCCTGAAAGGTGGCCATGAGCAGAGCCGCCGGCACGCTTTTGCCGGCCACATCCGCCACCACCAGCAGCAGGGGGTTGCCGGGCGAGTTGCCGCCACGGGCCGCCCCGCGCCAGATCACGTCGTAGTAATCGCCGGCCACGGTGTTCGCCGCGCGGGAAAGAAAGGCGACATCCAAACCGGGCACGTCCGGCGCCTTCTCCGGCACCAGCCAGCGCTGAATTTCGCGGGCAATCTCCAGGTCGCGCTTCATGGTGACGCGGTCGGCCAGCTCCAGCGCCAGGAGGAGAAACAAGAACGCCGTGCCCAGCACAAAAAATTTGACCTCCACGGCTGCTGACGCCTGCCCACTCTCCACCGACAGCACCAGCAGCGCCGGCAGCGGATAGACGAGCAGGATGGCCGCGGCGAGCAGCAGCACGCGGCGCGCCGGAGAGAGCTTCATGAGCAGGACATAGAACAACGCCCAGGCCGCGTGGAATGGCCGGCGCCACTTGCGCTTCTTCTGGATCTCCTCCCAATCCACCTCGCGGGAATAGAGTCCGTAGCTGGAGCGCGCCTCCGTCTGGAACTGCGTCCACAGATCGGAAATCTGGATGCCTTCGGTGACGCGATCCCAGAATTCGCGCAGCCGGCCACTGCGCCGCGCGGGGGGCGGGCCAACCAGTGGACGGGAAGAAGGATTCGCGGCCATCGAGCGCGAGTGTAACATTCCGGCCGAGGCGGCGCTCTGCTTCCGGACGGCTGTGGACCGGCGGCCGGCGCCGCGGAGCGATGGGGGTCAGGGGTCTTCGGGAGGCCGTACGGAGCCGCCGAACTGGAGCTTCTCGAAACCGAAACGTTCCCGCAAGCGGTCGGAGGCCCTGGCCAACGTTTCCTGTTTCTGCCGGCGGGTGGCGTCCAGCAGGTCGAGCTGCCGCTCCCCGTGCTGGAAGGAGGTGAGGGCGATGCCTACCAGGCGCACGAGGCGCCGCGGGTCGCGATTGCGCGCCAGCAATTCCCGCGCGGTGCGCACGATCTCCTGGTCCAGGTCGGTGGGCGTGGCCAGTGTGCGCGCGCGGGTGATGGTCTCGAATCCGGCGTAGCGCAGCATCAGCGTGACCGTGCCGGCGTAGAGCCCGGCGTCGCGCAAACGCTTGGAAGCTTTCTGGCAGAGATGGCTCAGCATGGTCTCGATCACGGCGGCATCGGCAACGTCTTCGCCGAAGGTGTGGTGCTGAGAGATGGATTTCGGCTCGGCATCGTCCACAAACTCGTAGGTGTCTTCGCCGCGCGCCTTGCGGTAAAGCGCCACGCCCCATTTGCCGAACGCCTCTTCCAGGCGCTCCTGCGGCACGGCGGCGAGTTGCGCCACTGTTTCGATGCCCAACCCGCGCAATGCCTCCTCGGTGACCGGACCGATCCCAGGGATTTTGCGCACGGCCAACAAGGCGAGAAAACCCGCTTCGCTTCCCGCGGGAATCCACAGCAGGCCCGCGGGCTTGGACTGGTCGGAAGCCACTTTGGCCACCAGGCGGGTGCGGGCCACTCCGATGGAGGAAGGCAGCCTGGTCTTTTGCCAGATTTCGAGGCGCAGGCGGTGGGCCGCGCTCAGGGGATGCCCCAGCAAGCGCTCGGTTCCGGTGAGATCGAGATAGGCCTCGTCCACCGAAGCCATCTCCACGCGCGGCGAAAACTCAGAAAGGATGGTGGCGATGCGGTCGCTCCATTGGGAATAGCAATCCTGCCGCGGCTCGAGGAAAACGGCGTGCGGGCACAGGCGGCCCGCGGTGCGCAACGGCATGGCGGACTGGATGCCGTAGCGCCTGGCTTCATAGCTGGCCGCGCAGACCACGCCGCGCTGGCCGGGCTGTCCGCCGACGACCACCGGTTTGCCGCGCAGGTCGGGCCGCTCGAGCAGCTCCACGGACACGAAGAACGCGTCCATATCCACGTGCAGGATGGGGGTAGCGCCCTCCGGCGGAGGCTGCGCCGACTCTTTCTTCGCCCGGAAACTGGAAAGCCTGGGCATACGCTTGCCGGCACCTGCATCAGGCCCGCGCGGCGGAGACCACGCGCTGGATGCCGGCCAGATCTTCGGCCACGAAAATGTCCGTCCAGCCCTCGCCCAGAAGCGCGCGGACCGCGGGGGCCTGTCCCAGGCCCACTTCGAGCACGATCGCGCCGCCGGGCGCCAGAACTTTTTCCGCCTGGCGGATCAGCGGACGAAAGACTTCGAGTCCGGTTTCTCCCGCCACCAGGGCCTCTTCCGGCTCGTGCTCGCGGATTTCGCGCGCCAGCGCAGCGAGACCATCGCGGGTCACATAGGGCGGGTTGGAGACCACGAGATCGAAGGGCACGGCGTTTTCCCCAGGCCCGCCCAGCAGGAAAGGCGTCAGCAGACTGCCCTCCACGAATTCGACCCGGGCCTCGAGGTCGTAGCGGACAGAGTTGCGCCAGGCGATGGCCAGAGCGGCGCGGGAGATGTCCGTGGCCCAGACGCGCGCCTGGGGGATTTCGCGGGCCAGGACCACCGCGAGGCAGCCCGAGCCGGTGCCCACATCCACGATGCGGAGGGAGCGGCCGATGCGCTCGCGGCGCAGCGTCAGATCGGACTTCACCGGGGCGCGGCGCGGCTTCAGGCGCTCGAGGGCAACGTCAATCACGTGCTCCGTTTCGGGCCTCGGGATGAGCACTCCGGGACCTACGTGGAATTCCAGTCCCCAGAATTCCTGCTTGCCGGTGAGATATTGGGTGGGCGTGCCCGCGGCGCGGCGCGCCACCAGCTTCTGGAAATGCGTGGCCGCCTCCGGCTCCATGGCGACTTCGGGATGCGCGTAGATCCATGCGCGATCTTTTCCCAGGACGTGCTGCAGGAGCAGCTCCGCGGCCAGCCCGTGGGAAGAGACACCCGCAGCTTGCAGCTCGGATGCGGCGCGCTGGAGTGCTGTGCGTACATCCATCGGTTGAACGGTCCTGGGGGCCACCGGCGCTACGAACGCACGAGCGCGGCTCAGACTTCGGCCAGCTCCTGCTTCAGGCGCTCGGCCTCGAAATGCGATACCAACCCATCCACCAGCGGCGCGAGTTTCCCGTCCATCACTTCACCGAGCTGGTAGAGGGTCAGCCCGATGCGGTGGTCGGTGACGCGATTCTGGGGAAAATTGTAGGTGCGGATTTTTTCGGAGCGGTCGCCGGTCTTAATCTGCCCGCGGCGCTCGGCGGCGATGGCCTCGTGCTGCTTTTCGCGCTCCATCTCGAAGAGGCGGGCGCGGAGCACGCGCATAGCCTTCTCGCGGTTCTTGATCTGCGACTTTTCGTCCTGGCAGGAGACGATCATGCCGGTGGGCAAATGGGTGATACGCACAGCGGAGTAGGTGGTGTTGACGGATTGACCGCCGGGGCCGGAGGAGCAGAAGGTGTCGATGCGGATGTCCTTGGCTTCCACCTTCACTTCGATGTCGTCCGCTTCCGGGAGCACGGCCACGGTGGCCGCGGAGGTGTGCACGCGGCCCTGCTGCTCCGTTTCCGGCACGCGCTGCACGCGATGCACCCCGCTTTCGTATTTCAGCCGGGAGTAGACCTTTTTCCCGGCGATGGAGGCGGTAATTTCCTTCAGTCCGCCGAGCGTGGAGGGCGAGCTATCCAGCACCTCAACGCGCCAGCCCTGGGTTTCCGCGAAGCGCGAGTACATGCGGAAGAGCTCCGCGGCAAACAGCGCGGCCTCGTCGCCTCCGGTTCCGGCGCGGATTTCCAAGATGACGTTTTTCTCGTCGAAGGGATCGCGCGGCACCAGCAGGCGGCGCAGCTCTTCTTCCACGATGGCACGGCGCGCGGAGAGCTGCCGCTCCTCCTCGTGCGCCAGCTCCTTCATGTCCGGGTCCGCCGAGTCCAGCAGCAGTTGCCTGGCTTCCGCCAGGCCCTTCTCCACGGCTTTCCATTCGCGGAATTTCTCCACAATGGCCTCGTGCTCGGCGTGCGTTTTGGCGAGCTTCTGGAGGCGCGCGGAATCCGCGGTGATTTCCGGCGAGGAAAGCTCGCGGGTCAGCTCCTCATAGCGCTTTTCAATCTGGTCCAGCTTGTCGTACATCGTGGCCATCAGAATTCACTCCAGGGAGCGGCAAAATGGGCGCGCTCGGGTCGCACGATCCGGGGA
>DATIYQ010000022.1:0-6878 GCA_035517515.1 Binatia bacterium | reverse complement strand
CCTCAGCTTTCGACGAATGATGACCAATGCATTTTCTCCGGGGAAGCCGTACAGCCGGCGGGCTGTTCGCCACCTGGTCGAGGTGAAGCGCTCTCCCAAGCCCGCTCAGGGCTCAACAATGCCTCCACCATTCCGTGAACTCCTGGAGCAAGCGATCGCTGCCGTAAATCAGGACTGGGAGGCGCAGTATCGGACCTCTTCCCTGGCGGAAACGGCCCCGTCAGGAATGTCCCCAGATGATAAACGCGCCTGGGCGTTTCGCCTTTTGGTCTTTGAGGAACTATCCCGGAGCGATGACTTCCGCCAGTTCGTACTGGAAAACAAGCCCTGGTATGTGAAGCTTGGGGAATGGGCTGAGCTTGTTCGCCCGACTGCGAAACCGAGCAAGGAAGGGGAAGACAGTCCGGCAGAAGAATCAGCGGGGCGCATGTGGCCGGCGCACGGCTGGGGGGAACGTTCCATCTGGAGCGGTCTCTCTCAATCATTTCTTCAGAGCCTGGCTTTGGTTGTTCCCATCGCCGTCGGCGCCGGCGCGGTGGGAAGCTACGTGATTGACCGGCAAGCCCAAGTCAACATCGAAAACAAGATTCCCGAAGTGAATTTGTCCCCTCTCGAAGAGGCGATCGGTGAGACCAAGGGAAAGGTCGAGGCTGCCCTCGGACAAATTACGGCTGTAGGCAACCAGGTGCACGGACTCCGGTGCGATCATGCCAAATTGAAAGCGACCACAGACTCCCATAGTGAATTGCTGAAAAACATAGACAAGCAGGTGTCAAGCATTCCCCGAGAGGTCAAGGACCAAAGGCTGGTAATGGACAGTTCCTTTTCCGAGGGTTTGAAAAATGTCCTGACGGGAGTCGCCCCGGAGGGCAGGTTTACAGTGCTTCTGGGAAACGCCAGCCCGCCACCCCCGTCGCCGGGGAGTGGCGAGCATGCTTCGGGCCACAACGCCTCGGATGAGACAGCCCCAAAAGCAAATGCGTTCGGCCTGCGGATGCACGTTGATGAAATGGTTCTGAAGCAAGAGACCTACCCGATCGAAATGGTCTCTCCCAAGGAGCGGCAGCAAACCGCATTGTCCGGTCTCATGGAGTTCAACCAGACACTCACTAGGGTTGCACTGTCTGAGAGAAATCTCGGAGCGGCTAAAGCGTGGGACCAATCTTCGCTGTTTCTGTGCGACTGGCGATTGCCTGTACGGTTCCTCTTGACGAAGAGTGACACCGAGCAGCGCATTGATGCTTGCCCGTCTGCGGATCTTCTTACCACAGCTCAAAAGCTGGTAACGCTTACCAAGACTGCCCAATATGTTCCGGAGTTGGACGCCTATCTAAGCCTGGACGAAGCTTCGGGACGGCATTTTGGGCTGTTTGGAGGACGACGAATTGTGGTGCAGATTGTTCCCGTACAGGAAGAGGCTCGGCCGAAACCGGCTGAGGCCCCAGCAAAGACCCAAGACTAAGGGCAATAGGACATCGAAAGGCTACGCACTCCAGTGCCTGAGCGCCCCGCCTGGGGCGCCTCGGATCAACAGTAGCTTGAAGCCTGCGAGAGCCGGCGGAGCGCCCGACTCGGCGCCAAGCGTCTAGAACGAGAAGCCGAGCTGCAAATAAATAATCCGGCTGGCCGACTGCGTGGAGAAGGCGCCGCCCTGGAGGGCATTGGACATACCGAAGAATGGAGAGAGAGAAGCCATGCCGCCGACACCCTCCGGCGGATTCAGCACCCCGGAGGGAGTATTCAGGTTGGTATAGTTGAAAAGATTTCGGGCGATGATGCTGAAGGTCAGGTTGTAGCGGTTGTTGGTGGGACTACCCAGTCCGCCCATGCCCATGCCGCCCAGGCCTCCGCGGGGCCCCCGCGGGCCGCCACCGCCACCTCCACCCCCGCCTCCACTCCCCTGACTTGCACTTTCGGGCCGCTGCCCGAATCCCCAGGTCTTGCTGAGCCGCGCATTGAAGCTGAAGTGCGCCGGACCGGTCAGCGAATTGATGGGTACCACCGGGGCGCCGGCCCCGGGGAGCGTGTCAAAGGAACCCACGGGCGTCACCACGATGTCCGCGGGCAGCGTCGTGCTGGTCACCGGTCCGGGGCGCTGATTGAACTGCGAGCTGCCGATCAGGTCCTGGCTGAGCGTCAGGCTGTACGGCGAGCCGGAAGATACGATCACAAACGGGCTGAAGCGGATGCCGTGCGGGATGGCCACCGTGCCGATCATGAACAGCCGGTTGCGCACGTCGTAGGCGGCGCGGCCATAATCCTGGTTCAGGTTGTACGGGTTCGAGGGGAAACTGTTCGCGCCGTTCACGTTGCTGTTCGCGTAGTTCAGCGTGTAGTAGCTGGTCAGCGTGAACCGCTGTCCCGCGCGGATGTTCACCTGGACGATGAACTGGTTCTGGCGCAGCGTGCCCTCGGATTGGTACTGGTAGATGTTGCCCGGCGTGCCGTTGGGGCCGTTGGGGCAGTTCGGAGTGGTCGGGACCCCGGGCGCGCAATACGGATAGACCGGATTGGCGGGATAGGAGCCCAGCACCGGCGTGTTGATGTTGTTGGTGAACAACTGGTCGAAGCCCCGCGAGTTCAGGTACGTCAGGGAAAGGCTCGCGCTCTTGGTGAGCTGGCGTTCCAGCACCACCGCCGTCTGCAGCAGGCCGGGGGCGTGCAGATTCGGGGCGATCTGGTACACCGTGGGCAGGGTTGTGGGCACAGGCCCGGGACACGGATTCGGGTTCGACGGCGAAGTGGCCAGGCAGAAGAACTGCGGCATCGGCACCACCGATTGCATTTGGTTGACGCCGTTTTGCCGTGCCGCCTGCAAAATCAGGTTTTCCGTGAAGCGGTCGTAGAACAGGCCGCTGCCCACCCGCAGCACGGTCTTCGGCGGGTTTTTGCCGCGCGCGATGCCCCAGGCCAGCGCCACGCGTGGCGCCCAGTCCAGGTTATCGCCGATGCCGGTCTGCATCTCCAGGCGCAACCCGCCGCTCAGCGTCAGGTTGGGCAGCACGCGCCAGTCGTCCTGGATGTACGGGCCCGCATCGAAGTAGGAGACTTGGGTCCTGGGCTGTCCGGAGATGATGGAGTACTGGGTCGGCCCTCCGCCCATGGCCTGAATCTGGGCCCAAGGGGTGCCCAGGTTGAGCTGCTGGAGGGTCAGGGTGTAGGCGTCCAGCGAAGAAAAGCTGTAGGTTCCGTTGAATCCGGAGCTGGCCAGGCTGTCGTCGGTGATGTCCCGGAAGCGCACTCCAAATTTTATGGTGTGGTTCTTGTGCACCCACTGCGTGTAGTTCTGGATTTCGTAGTGATTCTGCGTGTCCCGGATTGTGCCCTGAAAGCTGCCGCCGTCAAAGAACGCGCCGGGGACGACCACCTGCGGCACGGTGCTGAGGGGGGTGGCGTTGGTGGGCTCGTGCAAGAACTGAAATTTGGTCTCGTTGACGATGTTGGTTCCGATCACCTGCGTGTCGCCGATTTGCAGGGTGTGCTCCGAGGTGAGCGATTCAAAGGCCTGTGGTTCCAGGGCGAATCCAGAGTTGAGCCCCAGGTTGCTCTGGTCGTTGCGCTCATATTGGTAGCGGATGTTCAGGGTGTTGTTGGGAGTCACCTGGTAATCCAGCCGCGGGCCCAGGTTCAGGCGCCGGCGCGGTGTGGCCACCGAATCATTCAGAGGGCCGCAAGTGGGATTCTGTGTCGTGCAGTCAATCCCTGCTGGCGAACTCGTGTAACAAGTCGAACTCAGCAGGCAGGTGGGGCCGTTGGCGTGAATTACCGAGACATCATTTATGTCGCGGTATTGAAAATTGAAAAATACCGAAGTCCTCTTGCCCAATGGTCCGCCGATGTTTCCGTTGTACAGCGTGGAGTAATACCCCGGCTCTTCGGTGGCAAACGGGTTCTTGGAATTGAAGGCGGAGGCATTTCCCTGCATGTTGATTTCACCGTGCCACTGGTTGGCCCCGGGTTTGGTGAAGATTTCCACGCGCCCGTAACCGAGCTTGTCGTATTCGGTGGAGAACGGGTTCTGATTGATGCGGATCTCGCGGATGGCGGACTTGGGGGGAAGCTGCCCGGCGGTGAAGCCGTCAATGTAAATCTGCCCGCCATTCGGACCCGCGGAGGGACCGGCCAGCGCGGTCAGGTCGTTTTGCAGGTCGTCTGGATCGTCGGAGAGGGCTTCCAGATCCTTCTCGGTCATCACGATGGCGCCGACGTTGCTCTCCGGGCTGACCTCCACGTTCGGGGTCACGCCCTCGACCACCACTTTTTCTTCCTGCACCGCGAGGTCGAGCTTGATGTCGAATTTCTGCGACGGGCCGGCGGCGACTTCCAGATCCAGCACTTCAAACGGAGCGAAGCCCTTGGCGGTGACGTCGATCGCGTATTTCCCCGGAGGAAGATTTTTGATTTCGTAAGCGCCGTCACGGCCGGTGTCCGCGGTGAGGGCCTTGCCGGTGGCCGGAGTGACCGCCACGTGCGCCCCCACCACCGCGGACCCGGAGGGGTCCGTCACTTGTCCTCGAAATCCGCCGGTCCCGGTCTGTGGCCGGGCCGCCGCCGGGAACAGCAGCAGGAGCCCGCTTGCAACAATCAGGAATTTCAATTGAATTGCCGTTCGAGATTGCATTCCATCTCCTCATATGAGTTCCATCGACCATCGAATCAGGTTCCAGAGCCGGAAGAATTCCAGAGGATCATCACACTGCCCGGGAACCGAAGAAGCCATTTGGCGCGCGTTTCTCCAGACAAAACAAACTCGGGAGCCAGGGTGGCGCGGTGCTACGGATTAGGTTCCGTCCCGCCCTCGCCCATGGCCGCCCCACCGCCCATGGTCCAGGGCGAGAGCGTAAAGCCCTGGGCGCCGCGAGGCGTGGCGGTCAAAATCGGCTCGACACCGCCCAAGAGGGTAATCGCGGTGACTTCCGCGCCGGAGGCGCCCTGCGAGGCCACCAGAATCACCGCCTGTCCCTTTTGGAATTCCGCCAGGCCCACCTGGGGCATGCGGTTGATCAGTTGCTGAAAATCTCTAGTCCCGCCGGGGCGTTGGCCGCCCGGGGCGGGGTTTGCGCCACCCTGTGGGCCAGCGGCCTGATTGGCTCCCGGTGAAGTACCGCCTGCCAGGCCGGATGCGGGGCTGCCGGCGCCTCCCGCGGCCCCGGCCCTCAGCCGCATGGCGATGCCCATGGCCATTTGCGGATCCAGCTTGCGGACCTGCGATTGCGGCGAGATGCGAATGGTCACTGTCTGCTTGGAGAGCAGATCGTCCACCACCATGCTGTTCGCTGCCGGGTCGACCGAAGCAATGGTGCCGGCGATATTGCGGAAGGTTCCGGAGACGATCTCTTCGGCAGAAAACTGCTCGCCGTCTGCGCTGCGCGTGCCGCGCGCGCGGAGTTGATCGCCGGATTTCACCTGATCGAAGGGCGCGGCCTTGGCGTCGTCGAATTTGACGGAATCGGGCGCGTAACGGCGCAGGATGGTCTCCTTGGTGGTATGAATCGTGACCGTTTTCGCACCGGCCAGCGAGGCGACGGAGATGGCGATGGTGCCGGCCGCGGGGTCCACGGATTTCACCAGCCCGCCAATTCCGCGAGTTTGCCAATCCGCGCGTTCTTTCTGCTGCTTGGCCTGAATGTCCAGGTGCTTGATGGCGATCACGTCGATACAGAGCAGAGTCTTGCCGTCTGGAGACATGGTTCCGCGCACGCGAATGCGATCGTCCTTTTGCAGCTCGGAAAGCTGCAGGGGCACCGCGTGGGTCAAATCCGTTTCTCCCGGCTCGACGCGCAGCATGCGCGCGCCTTCCTTCACCACCACGGTTACGTCCGGGCCGGAGTCCGGGCTGAGCACGATGGTATTTCCCTGGATGGACTTGATCGCGCCCAGGACGCGCACCAGTTGCGGTTTGGCCCCGGACTGGGGATCAGCATCCGCGCCCGGAGCAGCGGCCATTGCTGCCGCCGCCGCGCTCGCCGGTGCAATCACCAGGCCCGCGACCAGCAGCCAGTAAGCAAACCTCCGCATCGTCTTCCTTGTCCTTTCCGATGGCATGTCCCCTTTGCCAATCTGCAGGGCCAGGTCCCAGGCCCCGCAGGCCTGCCCGCCGAAGGCGGGCCTGACAGCCGCAACGCGGTGCCGAATCCCGATCTCCCGGGACCGGACTGCACGAAGGCGCGCTGTAGCCAGGTTCCCGGCGCCGACCACACCAGTGCCCAGCTCCATCTTCAGCTTTATAGACGTACCACGGAGCCGCCCGGGTTACGAAGAATTTGTGGGAAGCAACGCGCCCGTGACAATGTGCCAATCAATCGCAATGCGGGTGGCCAGACGCGTGGGCGCCGGATCGAAGCAGCCGTCGTCTTACGACATGCCCGCAACGGCAACGGAGATGCCGGGGCCATGAACCTAGGATTACTTCCGTATTGCCGACCACCTGTCCGGAACCTCCTGCGATTCAATTGGTCCCGATCCTTGGCGATTTCCTCGGAGGAGAAAAATGACGGAGGGCGCCCTGAACCGGCGTTGGCCTGAACGGGCCGAAAATCTGAAGAATGGGAAGAATGTGTGGACAGCATTCGGCAGTCCGAAACCTTCCCGACTCCTGAGCCGCAGGGCTTGCCCTTGACGCGCTTGCCTTCGTGTTCGCTGAACAGCAAACAGGAACGGGCGAGCCACTTCACCAAGCGGTCCACCGCGAAAACCGCGGGCGGAATTGAAGCAGGTCCTCAGGGCTACAAGTACCGGACCCTGTACGAGCTTTCGCCGATTTTGCTTGACAACCGACACCGCAGGAGAACACCTTGCGTTTTACCACGCCGTTCCTGCGCGCCGGGCGAGGCACGCGACCTCGCAGTGCGCGGGTTTTCGGCGCCGGCGCTGCGCAT